>JBEKCH010000008.1:0-67469 GCA_050014975.1 Candidatus Limnocylindrales bacterium | reverse complement strand
ATATACCCTGCTTCACGGCGTCAGCGATCAGCGGGTCGAAGGAGGCGTCACCGGGATGGCCCATGATGGCGATGCCGTCAGGCTTGGTGGCGACGGCCTGCTGGAACTGCGTGATCATCGTGGCGGGGTCCCAGTTGGACCACATGTACGACACGGTCGGGCCGAAGGAAGCCTGAGCAGCCTTGGCGCCGTTGTAGACGACCGTCTCGAAGCTACCACCCGGCGTCCCGCCGGGGAAGAAGGTGATCTTCATGCCGCTGCAGAACTGGCCCGAGGGGTTGTACGCGACGGTGCTCGCAGCGGGAGTTGAAGACGTACCGGTACTCGCACCGGCGCTGGTACCGGCACTGGGTGTGGCGTTGTTGCTGGAGCAGGCGGTTGCCACCACGGCAAGCGCCGCAAGCAGCAGCGGCAGTCTCATCAAGGGTCTAGACATTCCTCTTGCACTCCTCAACGTGACTGGTGGAATTGAAGGCGGCGAGTTGAGCTTGACCGTCTAGCGGCGGGCACCGCTTCATCGTGTCGGGACGACCTCCCTTCTGCTTTCACGTCGGTGGCCCGGGGTGTGACGCGGAGGCGGGTCTCGGACATCGCATAAAGGCCAACAGGAAACACACCGCCCGTGGCCGTAGCCATCGGGCGATACGGCGGACCCGCCCCGATCACTCACTCATCCTCGCTCTTCCCTGGGCTTCACAACCCGGCCCCGACCGACGACCGTCAGGGCACATATGCGGGCGCATTCGTGGGCCGCCCGCATTCGAGCACCGGGCAGATTCTCCTCGTGGGGCCGGCCTCGTTATTTCGGCCGAGTTATGCCGTTATCGTTCCCGGTAACGGCACCGGGAACGGTGCCAGCCTAGCATCGGCGTCGGAACAGAGTCAAGAGGCAGGCTAATGTGAGCGCCCTCACCTATCTGCAGACCCAGCGTCCGCGCGCGAGCGGATGAGCTGACAAGCACAATCTCGCCTCCGGAGCTGTGGGCGACCCGGTCCCCCGTCGTGTTCGGACCCGCAGGGGACCCTGCGCCTGATGAGCCCGCCCGCTTGCGGCGTAAGCCGGGCAGCAGCACAGGCCAGCTCGACACGATCATCTGCACTCGCCGAGCCGTCGGGTTACGCGGTACAGAGCGCTACCGCCCGCCGCCCCCACGAGTGCCCGCGGCTCTGGCAGGTCAGACGGCGCTCCATGTTCGACCGCCGTCCGTGGTCGCGACCACGTAGGCGCTGGTCCAGCAGCTCGGTACGAACCCTGGGCAGCCGCTCAGCCCTATGAGCGCGGTAGCGCTCGTGAGGCTCGTCAGGGTCATGATCGACACGCCACTCGGCAGGCCGGCGGCGGTGACAGTCGTCCACGTGCGGCCCCCGTCTGCGGTCTCGAAGACCTGCCCGCCGGTGTTGGGCGCAACCCACGTGGCCTGGCCAAGCGAGGCCATGGCCGGGTTCACGTTAGTACCCAGGTCCAGTGCCGGACCGGTGGGACCTTCGAACGTGGTGCCGCCGTCGTGGCTGATAAGCAGCGACAAGGTCGCGCCGCGGCCATTGGAGGGCAGGTTGATGAGCGGCACCACCACGTCCGAGCCCACGATCACCGGGTTGCCCAGGTAGTAGCTACTCGCGGCGGGCACGCCCGGAAGGGAAACCGTAAACCAGGTTGTCCCGCCATCGGAGGTGTGCAGGAGCGTGTTCCCAGTCGTTCCGCCGACGACGAGCCCGGATTGCGGGTTGACGAACGCGACGTGCTCCCAGACCACGTTCGCAGGCGAGTCCAGGGAGGCCGCGTGCTCCACGAAGGTGTCGCCATCGTCCGTAGAGGTGAACAGCGAGGAGAAGACGTTCTCCGTCCCGTTCGGGATGGTCGCCGCCACGGTGACAAGATTGCCAGGACCCGGAGTGATCGCCACGCCGCTGGCCGGTCCGGGGGACCCGGCCTCTGCCGGCCACGTCGGGACGAGCAAGCTGCTGGTCCAGTTGGAGGCACCCGCAGCTCGGCTGTACAGGTGCACTCCGCTGTCATCCGGCACTGCGATCCACAGCCGCCGATTGGGGACCTGGGAAACGTCGGCGATTGCGGGGGCGGTCACGCCATCCGGCAGGGCCTGGGCCGACCAGTGCAACCCGCCGTCGTCTGAGGTCGAGAGTCCCGAGTCGGAAAGCAGCCAGAGGGACGTGCCTGAGGAGCCAAACCGTCCCGCAAGAAGGTGCCCGGGAACTGGCGCGGCAGAGTACGCAGAGACACCGTTAGGGGCGGACGGAGAGCCGGCTGCTGTCCCGCAACCGGCCAACGCCGCCACGCCGGCCGCGAGGAGGAGGGATCCTGTGAGGCGTGTGAAGTGCCTGACCACCGCGTTGCCCGCCGCCTTTCGCGTGTACGGATCTGCGATCTTGCACGGATCCGCGATCTGCAGGGGATATCGAACCGCATTGTAGTCAGGCTTACGCCCGCCCTCCGCCGTCGGATGGCCACTTCTCCGTCGATCGCCGACGCGTGTACAGGCGCGGCCACGCCGTCGCCCACGAGCGTTGGCGTGCTACCGTCAGAGCGGCGCGACTGTCGCCGCTGACGTCGCCATGACCACGACCGTAAAGCCCGCAGGCCAGAACCGGCCGCTCTGGCGGCGTCCCCAGAAGCCAGGAGGCCCAAAGTGGAACCGAAACCGAAGCCCCAGCCCAACAACGACCCGGACCAGCCCGTCGCCTGGCGCGCCGTGCCGGAAAACACGCCGGTCCGGGCGGACGGCCAGCAGGTTGGAACGCTGTACGACCTCCTCGGCTCCCACGAAGAGGACATCTTCCACGGCATCGTCGTGCAGCTCCGGTCGGGTTCGCGCCGCGTCTTCGTGCCGGCCGATGATGTGGACTTGCTGACGGCCTCGCACGTGGATGTGTCGCTCAGCGCGGGCGAGCTCGCCGCTCTGCCGGAGCACACAGACGAACGTCAGTTCCAGCTGGGGATGGTCGGGCTGCTGCGCAAGCACGTTGGCTGGGTGAAAGAGAAGGACCGCTGAGCCGGCGGGCTTTCGGTCCCTGGGCCCGGCACCGTCTTCATCGGATGCCGGGCCGGTCGCCCAGCTCCTCGGAAGGGCCCCATGCGGCACACAGCAGCATGGGTCGGACCCTCGCCTCCGCTCCCGGCCGCGCCCAGCCGCGACCCCTATAATCGCCCGCGATGCAGACCACCAACACCCCCCTTCCGAAGTCACGCCTCCAACTCGAGTTCGAGCTGCCCCCTGAGCGCCTCGATCGCGCCATCGGCAAGGCCGTCGGTCGCCTCTCGCGCAGGACGCGCGTGCCCGGCTTCCGACCGGGCAAGGCTCCTCGTCCGGTGCTCGAACGCGTGGTCGGCCGGACGGCGATCCTCGACGACGCCCTCGAGCAGCTGGTCGAGGACTCCTACCGCGAGGCGTTGCTCGAGCAGGACTTCGCCCCTCTGACCGCGCCAGAGATTGAAGTGACGCAAGGCGAGGAGGGCAAGCCGGTCCTCTTCAAGGCGACCGTGCAGGTTCGGCCGGAGATCGCGCTCGGCGATTTCGAGAACTTCAAGTTCAAACCTGAAGTCGAGAATGTCGACGAGACGATGGTCGAGAAGGTCCTCGACGAGCTCCGCGACAGCGAGGCCCGCCTGGAGCCGGTGGAAGGTCGCCCGGCCGAAAATGGCGATTACGCCATCGTCGCCTTCGAGGGCACTCGCGACGGCGCCGCGTTCATCGGCGGCTCGTCGGAGCAGATGCCGCTCATCCTCGGCCAGAACCGGCTCTACCCGGGCTTCGAGGACCACGTCGTCGGGCTCCGCAAGGGCGAAGACTGCGAGTTCGACCTCGACATCCCCGAGGACTTCCAGGTCGCGACGATGCGCGGCCGGCACATGCACTTCCATGTGACGCTGAAGGAGTTGCGGGGCAAGGTCCTGCCCGAGGCCAACGACGAGTTCGCCCGATCCATCGGCCGTTTCACGGACCTGGACCACCTCAAGGCCGAGCTGCGCAAGCGCCTGGAGGCGAGCGCCCTAGATAGGGCCCGCCATCAGTTCGCCGACCGGATCGTCGACTACGCCGCCGCCAACGCCACGATCGACCTGCCGGACATCCTGGTCGACCAGGAAGTCGAGATCATGCGCGACGAGATGCGCTCCGCCATGGCCGGTCAGGGGATCAGCGAAGAGGCCTATCTCAAGGCCACCGGCAAGACGGACGCCGAGATGCGCGAGCAGCTCCGGCCGCAGGCCGAGAAGCGGGCCAGGAGCCTGCTGGCGCTCTCGGAGATCGCCAGGATCAAGGGCGTGGAAATAGCGGATGCCGACGTCGAGGCCGAAGTCGTGCAGGCGCGGTCCCGCTATGCGAGCGACCGCAGCCTGGTCCAGTACTTCGAGAGCGAACGCGGCCGAAACTACATCCGGAACACGCTGCGGCGGTCGCGGACCGTGGAGCAGCTCGTGGACGAGTGGCTCGCGGCCCACCCCGAGGCGCCGCGTCTGCGGCACGTCGAGGACGCGGAGCAAGCCGCCGCCGAGGCGCCACAGGCCGAGGCCTCGGCGTCGGTCGGAGCGATCCGGCCCGGGAGCGTGACGCCGCCGGCCGTCAGCGCGCCCGGAGCCTAGCGCGACTCAGCGAAGAGGAGACGATCCGATGCTCGTGCCGATGGTGATCGAGTCCTCGAGCCGTGGCGAGCGCGCCTACGACATCTACTCGCGCCTTCTGCGCGAGCGGATCATCTTCCTTGGCGACACCGTCGAGGACAACGTCGCCAACCTTGTCATCGCCCAGCTGCTCTTCCTCGACGCCGAGGATCCGGAGCGGGACATCAGCCTCTACATCAACTCGCCGGGAGGGGTCATCACCGCCGGCCTGGCGATCTACGACACGATGCAGTACGTACGTGCCCCCGTGAGCACGATCTGCATCGGCATGGCGGCCAGCATGGCGGCCGTTCTCCTGGCTGCCGGCGCGCCCGGGAAGCGTTTCGCGCTGCCGCACAGCCGAATCATGATCCACCAGGGTTCGGGCGGCTTCCGCGGCAACACCCCCGACGTGCTGATCCAGGTCAAGGAGATGGAGACTCTAGTCAACACAAATCACGAGATCTTGAGCCGCCACTGTGGGCAACCGATCGAGAAGATCGTTGCCGATACCTCTCGTGACTACTTCATGTCCCCAACGGAGGCCAAGGAGTATGGCATCATCGACGCCGTCTACTCGGCCAACGCATCGCCGCTGACCTCGAAGGATCGGCTGATGGCCTCGACCGATGGAGATACCGGGATCGCCGAAGAGAGCCAGGGTCCCGCGGCCGAGCTCGACCGGGGATAGGCTCTCTTGCAAAGGATGGGTCCAGGCGCGTGACGACGACCAAGAGCGGCCCCAAGGTGCCATATCGCTGCAGCTTCTGCGGCAAGAGCCAGGAGCAGGTCCGCAAGCTCATCGCGGGCCAGGGCGTCTATATCTGCGACGAGTGCATCAACCTCTGCCAGGAAATCATCGAAGAGGAGATGCTCGAGTCGCCGCGGGCGAAGCCCCAGGTCGCCAAGCTGCCCAACCCGCGCGCCATCAAGCTCGCCCTGGACCAGTACGTCATCAGCCAGGAGAAGGCCAAGAAGGTCCTCTCCGTGGCCGTGAACAACCACTACAAGCGGGTCAACGCCGGCCACCAGATCGACGACGTCGAGCTCCAGAAGTCGAACATCCTGCTCGTCGGCCCGACCGGCTCGGGCAAGACGCTGCTGGCCCAGACCCTGGCCAAGATCCTGGACGTGCCGTTCTGCATCGCCGATGCCACCTCCCTCACCGAGGCCGGCTACGTCGGTGAGGATGTCGAGAACATCCTGCTGCGCCTCATCCAGGCCGCGGACTTCGACGTCGCCCGGGCGCAGCGCGGCATCATCTACATCGACGAGATCGACAAGATCGCCCGCAAGGCGGACAACCCGTCGATCACCCGCGACGTTTCGGGCGAGGGCGTCCAGCAGGCGCTCCTCAAGATCCTCGAGGGGACGCTCGCCAACGTGCCGCCGCAGGGCGGCCGCAATCACCCTCACCAGGATTTCATCCAGATCGACACGACGAACATCCTGTTCATCTGCGGCGGGGCGTTCGACGGGCTGGAGAAGCTGGTCGAGGAGCGGGTCGGGAAGCGCTCAATGGGCTTCGGTGCCGAGAACAACACGTCGGAGATCGTGCGCGAGCGGATCCTCGAGCGGCTCATGCCGGAGGATCTGCTCAAGTATGGCCTGATCCCCGAGTTCGTCGGCCGGCTGCCGGTCGTGGTTACCCTCTCGTCGCTGACCGCGGAAGACCTGGTCCGGGTCCTGACCGAGCCGAAGAACGCCATAACCAGGCAGTTCCAGAAGTTCCTCTCGCTCGACAAGGTGGAGCTCGTCTTCACGCCCGGCGCTCTGCAGGCCGCGGCCGAGCTTGCCATCACGCGCAAGACCGGCGCCCGGGCCCTGCGCTCGATCGTCGAGGAGTCGCTGCTCGACGTGATGTACGACGTGCCGGATCACGCCGAGATCCGCAAGTGCATCATCACCGAGGAGACGATCCGCGAGAGCCGCCCGCCGCTCCTGCTCACCAAGACCCAGGTGGACGAGGGCTTCGACGAGACGAACTACGAGAGGCTTCTCGCGGAGCGCGGCCAGACGGCCTAGTCGGCCGGAGTCTCCAGGGCCATCGCCAGCACCTCCGCGAGGTGGAGCGCGCGCCGGCCGCCCGACTGGGCGATCTGCTCGCGGCAGCTGAAGCCGTCGGCGACGAGCAGGGCGTCGGGCGCGGCGGCGCGAACCGCCGGCAGCAGCGCCCGCTCGCCGATCCGGAGCGACAGCTCGTAGTGCTCGCCGCGCTCGAACCCGAAGGCGCCAGCCATGCCGCAGCAGCCTGGTTCCGGCTGGGCCGGCGCCAGACCGACAGACCGCAGGGTCGCCTCTTCGGCCGCCATCCCGACGAGCGCCTTCTGGTGGCAATGACCGTGAAGGATGGCCGGGGCGTCGAGCCGACCCGGCAGCGCGGTCGCGAAGTCGCGCGGGTGGGCCTGCACGAATGCGCCCAGACCCACGGCCATCGCATCCAGCCGCCCTGCCCGAGGGTCCGACGGGAAGAGGTTGGGCAGCTCGTCGTGGAAGGCCGCCTCGCACGATGGCTCCAGGACGACGACGGGCACGCCCGAGTCGAGCTCCGGCTCGAAGGCGTCGAGGATCTGGCCGAGCAGGCGGCGACCCTGCCGCAGGAAGCCGCGGTCGTACAGCGGGCGGCCGCAGCACAGGTTCGCGCGGGGAACCTCGACGGAGAAGCCGGCGGCCTGCAGCACGCGCAGCGCAGCGAGCCCCTGCGATGGGACGAAGCCCTCGGTGAACGTGTCTGCGAAGAGGACGACGCGCCGGTCTGCGCCGCGAGCGCCGCCCAGATCCGGCACTCCCCCGGGAAGCTGCCGTCGGAACGTCCGATCGGCAAACCGCGGCAGCCGTCGGTGCGGATCGACGCCCGCGACCAGCTTCGCCAGCCCGGCGATCCCCGGCACGGAGCCGGCGGCGTTGGCCGGCCCGGGGGCGATCCGCGCCAGGTGCGCCCACCAGTGGATCAGGCCCATCGAGTAGGCGGCCCGAGGCCGCAACCGGCCGGCGTAGTGATGGGCCATGAACTCGGCCTTGTACGTGGCGACGTCCACCTGGACCGGGCAGTCGTTCTTGCAGCTCTTGCAGGCGATGCACAGGTCCAGGGCCTCGAGGACGGCATCGCTGCGCCACAGGTCCGGCACGGCTTCGCCTTCCAGCATCTCCCACAGCAGCCGCGCCCGGCCACGCGTCGAGTGGCGCTCCTCGTGCGTGGCCTGGTACGTGGGGCACATCGCGCCGCCCGACTCGCGGCGGCACTTGCCCACGCCGACGCAACGGGCCACGGCCCGCGCCAGCGAGCCGCCGTCGTCGGCCAGGCCGAAGATCGTCCTCGGGTCGGCGAGCGGGAGGGCCGGCCGCAGGTCCCGGTCCAGGGGCAGGGGATCCACGACCTTGCCCGGGTTCATGCGCCCCCGCGGGTCCCAGATCGACTTGAACTCGCGGAAGGCGGCGACCAGCTCCGGCCCGAACATGCGCGGCAGCAGCTCCGCCCGCGCCTGGCCGTCGCCGTGCTCGCCCGAAAGCGAACCGCCGTGCCGCACGACCAGGTCGGCCGCCTGCTCGATGAAGGAGCGGAAGGCCTGCAGGCCCGCAGGCGTGCGGAAGTCGAACTCGGAGCGCAGATGCAGGCAGCCGTCGCCGAAGTGGCCGTAGAAGGTGCGTCCGAAGCCGAACCGGCCGATCAACGCGTCCAGCTCGCGCATGTACGCCCCCAGGCGCTCCGGCGGGACGGCCGAATCCTCCCAGCCGGGATAGGTGGAGGGCTTGCCCGGGACGACCGCGGTAGCCCCCACGGCCGACTCGCGCAGAGTCCACAGCGCCTCCTGGCTCGCCGCGTCGACAACGACTCGAGCGGAGCGCCGGCCGCCGAACCGTCCAGCAGCCTGGCGCGCCTTCGATTCGGCTTCGCGGGCGGTCTCGCCGCCGAATTCGACCAGCAGCCAGCCGCCGCCCTTCGGCAGCCCGGCGATAGCCGCTAGGCTCAGTCCTTTGCGCCGGCAGGCCTCGACCAGCTGGTCGTCGAACCCCTCCAGGCCGATCGGGCCGGCTGTCATGATCTCGGGCGATCGATCGGCCGCCGTGAACATGTCCGGGAAGCCGAGAACAAGCAGGGTCCGACCGGGCGGGCTGGCGACGAGCCGAACTGTCGCCTCGAGGATCGTGACGCAGGTGCCTTCGGTGCCCACCAGCGAGCGGCCGACATCGAAGCCGTTCTCCGGCAGCAGCGCCTGCAGCGCGAAGCCCGAGACCAGGCGGGGCAGCTTTGGGTAGCGCTCGTGGATCGCCGCCCCGTGGCGGTCCCGAAGGGAGCACAAGGAGCGGTAGATCTCGCCCCGCGGGCCCTCCTCCGCGCACATCCGGGCCAGCTCCTCGTCCGTGGTGCGGCCCACCCTGAGGCGCAGTCCGTCGTAGGTGAGCACGTCGAGCGACTCCACGTTTTCGCTCGTCCGCCCCGCCATGATCGAGTGGGCGCCGCACGAGTCGTTGCCGAGCATCCCGCCCAGGGTGCAGCGGTCGTGCGTGGCCGGGTCCGGCCCAAAGGTCAGATGGTGCCTTTCCGCGGCCGAACGCAGGTCGTCGAGGATCACGCCCGGCTGGACGCGGGCGATGCGCCGCTCCGGATCCAGCTCCACGATCCGGTTGAGGTGGCGAGAGACGTCCACCACGACGGCGTGGTTCGTGGCCTGGCCGGCGAGGCTCGTGCCACCGCCGCGGAGCGTGACCGGCGCGTCGTGGTCGCGACAGACGCGGATGATCTCCGCCAGATCGTCGGTGTCGAGCGGCCGCACGACGCCGATCGGGAGCTGGCGGTAGTTGGACGAATCGGTGGCGTAGAGGGCACGATCGGCCGGCGTGAACTGGACGTCGCCCCGAACGTGGGCGCGCAGGTCCGCGGCGAGCGATTCGCGGCTTGCGGTCGCGCTGGCGGCGGTGCTCGGGATGCCCACGCGGGGAGCATACCCGCGCCGGGCCCCGCCGCTGGCCGGCAAACCGCTATCTTTGGCCGCGATCGAACCTTTCGCCCTCCGATTCCGTCAGGAAGGTGCTCCGGGAGGGAGCGGCAGATCGGAGATGCGATCGTGATCGGGGAAGGAGTCCGGAGCGTGGCGCTGACGATGCCCGCGGCCGGCGAGGCCGCGGATTTTGTCCGTCTCGTCCGGTTGGAGCTGCCGGGGGCGTACCGCCTGGCCGGCTACCTGCTGCGCGACGCGACGGACGCGGAGGATGCCACCCAGGAGGCGCTCGCGAAGGCCTGGCAGGCGTGGCCCAGGCTTCGCCAGACCGATCGTTTCGGAGCGTGGTTCGACCGCATCGTCGTCAACGTTTGCCGGGACCGGCTGAGGCAGCGCCGCGGCGTCAGGAACATGGAGCTCGACGACGAGATCGCCACCGTGCCGCACGTCAGAGACCCGTTCCGCGAGGCGCTCGCCCGTGACGAGCTCGGCCGGCTCGTGCGAAAGCTGCCGCCGGACCAGCAGATCGTGGTGGCGTTGCGGTACTGGCGCGACCTGTCGCTGGACGAGATAGCCGAGCGACTGCAACTACCCTTCGGAACGGTGAAGTCCAGGCTGCACTACGCGATCCGAACGCTCAGAGGCGCACTGGACGCGCAGGACCGGGAGGCACGGCGATGACTTTGGATCCTGAAGTTGAGCGCCGGCTGCGCGGGATCGCGGCGCCGCCAGAGCCTGGCGTTCCGGAGTCGGTCTATCGACACGCCGTCGAAGCCACTCAGCAGAGGAGAGTCGGGCATTTGCTCTGGTTCGGCCGGTCGCCCCGCCATGGGCCGGCGCGACTTCTGCCGGCGCTGGGAGTCGGACTCGCCATCGTGATAGCGGTGGCCGCCGCGGACCTGCTGCTGTCCGCGCGATCGAACGTGGTCGGTGGGCCGTCGCCCTCTGCATCGGCCACGCCGTTCGCGCCGGCCTCGCGCACGGCCTCGCCCGCCGGCCAGAGCCCCGGGCCCACGCCCACGACCCGGCCCCCGACGATGAGCAGCGCCAGCTTCATCACTCCGGGCCTCACGTCCGGCTGGACCGGGTTCACGTGGACGAGCGGACAGGCGGCGGGCACCGACGACCTCCGCCAGGTGCTGCGCTGGCGCGGCGGCTACGTGGCCACCGAGTCGGGTACGACCCCCGGCTCGATGTCGGTGTCGCTGGGACTCTGGACTTCGCCGGACGGGGAGACGTGGACCCCGGTCACGGCGATAACCGATCAGGTCGTTCTTGTCTCGGTGGCGCCGGTTGGCCTGGTGGCGATCGGCCTGGACACGACGGATCCACAGACGCCCGCCACGGTGCAGGCGGCGTGGGCCAGCTCCGACGGCACAAAGTGGCAGAACATCGGAAAGCCCAACTTGCCAGGGTCCATCCTCTCTATCGCCGGGACGGACGCAGGCATCGTCGCCACTGTGAACATCTCCGATGGCAGCGGGAACTCGGCCACCCCGAGCTTCCTGGTCGAGTTCTCGACGGACGGCGTGAACTGGACGCCCGAGACGGTAGGCGACCTGGCGAGCAGCGAGTCGGGTTGGGGGATGCCTCCGCACGTGCAGTCCAACGACGGCCACTTCTACCTGATGGGCACCGCGGGGCGGGTTGCGAGCTTGTCCGGGATCGTCCCCGTGGCGTCCGTGGCCCGGGACGAGATGTGGCTGTCAGACGACGGCAGAAGCTGGACGCAGAGCAGCGGCGGGTACCCTGTGTTCGCCGATTACATTGACTTCGGCCGGGAGGGCATGATTCTGCACACGAACGCAGTCGGTTACATGCCCGGCGGCACCGGGCTGGCTTACTCCACCGATGGCGGCAAGACCTGGCATGACGACGACATTTTCGGCCCCCTCGGGCAGGCGCCGTGCCAGGGCGAATGCGCAGTCGGCCCCGACGGTGTCATTGGCTCCAACGGGACGGCGTTCGTGGCCGTCAAGAATGGCGGCAAGAAGGCCTGGATCTCGTACGACGGGCACACCTGGACGCCGATCTCATGGAATGGGCCGGACCCGGCCTACTCGGGCGAAGGCGACCTCAGCGGTCTTGTCGTGCTGCCGCGCGGGGTTGGCCTTCACGGCATGTACGGCGCGGGTCGGTAGCCGGCATGGGCTGCGCTACTGCGGCCCCGTGCTACGATCGGCGCCTTCACGGCGTTGACCGAGAGGAGCCGTGCCGCCGGCCGGCGAGCAAAGGGCGGGGCCCGCGCCTGCCAGGCGCTCTGTGCCCGCCGGGTGCCGTTGCTGACCGCCATCGTTGATCGCATACCCGCCGGCCCGGCGTCCGAATGTCGGAAAGCAGGACCGGGTTGCGCCAGGAAGGCCGACGGGATCAAGAAGGGGTGGAGATGGTGCCCTCCGAATGGCGAAGCCGAACGCGCCCGGGCATCCGGCAGCTGAGCACCGTGGGCGCCATCGCCGCCGTGGTGGTTGTGGCCGTCGCCACAGCCGGCTTGCTCCTGAGCCAGCGCGGACCCGACACGCCAACGACATCTGGTTCAACGGTGACGCCCGGCGAGGCCGCGACATGGACCCTCACCCCTCATCCCGGCGCGGGCCAATGGACTGGCCTCGAGTGGCACGACATCACGGCTTCGGCCGGCGGCATCTTCCTCGACAAGGCGCCGTGGCTGGAGGGGAGCAGGATGGACGAAGTCGTTGCCTGGCGTGGCGGCTTCGCCCTGATCGGCGGCGACGACAGGTTGTGGACGTCGAAGGATGGACTGGCGTGGACCCGCGCCTCGGGAGCCCCTCAGTACTCTGGCATCGTCGGCCTGAACGGGATCCTCCTGGCCGGCGGTGAAGGTATCGATGGATTTGGGACGGGCCTCTGGATATCAGGCGACGCCGTCACCTGGCAGAAGGTGGCGCTTCCACACAGTTTCTACTCGGTCGGATGCGAAAAGGTCACGTGCTCCGGGCTGGCGGTCAGCTCCAAGGGTGTGGTGGCCGTGGCGACGGCAGGCCAGCCCAACGATTCCTTGGATCCATCCATCCTCTACTTCTCCGCAGACGGCACGACCTGGAGTCAGGCGAACTTGCCGGAAGAGGCATCGGACGTTGCCGTCCACTCGTTCATCGGCGGGTTCGTGGCGACCGGTATGGTCGCGGATCCCGGCGACCCGCCGGGCGGGCGTCACCAGCGTGCCTGGAAATCGACCGACGGCCTGAACTGGATCGCATACGAGCCGAAATTGCCGCAGCCCTTCATCGCGGGCGACGTCTGGCGCGGATGGCACACCCTCCAGCCATGGGACATGCAGTTCGGGCCCCTGGGCGCGGACAACGGCGACCTCCACTCGTCCGATGGCGTCAACTGGGCCGTCGACAGCGAACCGCGCGGGTGGTGGGATCAAGGCCAGGCTGTCTCCGACGGAAACCGGATCGTCTTCGCCGAAGAATGGGTAGCCAGGTTCTACCTGGGTGAGGGTGACGGGCGCTGGCGGGAGCTCGAGCAGGGAGGCGACATCGGCAACCTGCCCGGGGGCGGCTATGCCCTCCTCCTGCCCAACGGACTGCTGTGGGTCGGTGGCGGCCGGGTCTACTTCGGTCAGGCGCTCGCCGGGGTCGCACCGCGCGGGTCGGTCGCGCTGCCGACGCCCACGCCTTCTCCGTGGCCTGGACCGAGCTGATCGCACCCACGCGGTTAGGTCGAACCCACTGGACCCGCCGTACTCCTGTGCTACGATCGGCGCCGTCACGGCGTTGACCGAGAGGAGTAGCGCCGACGGCCGGCGAGCAGAGAGCGGGGCCCGCTCCGTGCAGGGCACGGGCGAGGCTGAAAGCCCCGCAGTCGGAACGGCGAGAACGTAGCTCGCGAGTCGTGCGGGAGGCGCCCGTTAGCGCGTCGAGAGGGCGAAGCCGGCGACTCAAACGTCGCCACGACGGCAGCCGGGATGACCGGCGGCGAGGCGACGCCGAACCAGCAGGTGGTACCACGACCCGTTCGTCCGCTGGACGAGGGGGTCGCTTCTTTGACGGAGCGAACGATGGCGGACCAGGCGAAGACGAAGGCGGCGACGGGCGGCCCGGGCGGGGCGGCCGATCGTGGCCGGGCGGCCGATGAGCCGGAACTGGCGAAGGCCTACCGGCCGAGCGAGGTCGAGCACGCCATCTTCCAGCGCTGGCTCGACGCCGACGTCTTCGACCCGGATGGGAAGGGTTCGCGCGCCGACTGGAGCAAGGCGCCCTTCGTAATCATCCAGCCGCCGCCCAACGTGACCGGCTCGCTGCACCTGGGCCATGCCCAGCGCTCCACGGTCGAGGATCTGATGACCCGGCACGCCCGCATGCAGGGCCGGCCGGCGCTCTTCCTGCCCGGCCTGGATCACGCCTCGATCGCCGCCCAGTACGTCCTGGACAGGCTCCTGGCGGCCAGGGGCGAGACGCGCCAGACGCTGGGTCGCGAGAAGTACCTCGAGGCGATGTGGGAGTTCGTCCGCGAGACGCGCGAGACGATCCTGAGTCAGCAGCGCCGGGTGGGCGCCTCGCTGGACATGAGCCGGCTTCGCTTCACCATGGACGATGTCTCCGCGCGGGCCGTGCGGGAGGCCTTCCTGCGCCTCTACCGCGAGGACCTGGCGTACCGGACCGAGGCTCTCATCCACTGGTGCCCCGGCTGCCGCACCAGCGTCTCGGACCTCGAGGTGATTCCCCACGAAACGACGGGCAGCTTGTGGACGATCCGCTATCACCTGGTCGACGATAAGAGCGGCGCCCCGGACCCGGATGCCTGGATCGCCGTGGCCACCACGCGCCCGGAGACGCTCCTGGGCGACACGGCCGTGGCCGTCAATCCCGAGGACTCGCGCTACGCCGCCCTGATCGGACGCCAGGCAATGATCCCGTTCGTGGACCGGGCGGTGCCGATCATCGCCGACTCGGTGGTGGATCGGGCTTTTGGGACCGGCGCGGTCAAGATCACCCCGGCCCACGACCAGGACGACTACGAAACCGGCAAGCGACACGGTTTGCCGATGATCACCGTGCTCGATGACGCGGCGCGCATCAACGAGAACGGTGCCCAATTCGCCGGGCTGGACCGCTACGAGGCCCGCCGCCAGATCGTCGAGGCCCTGGCGGCCCGCGGTGACATGGAGTCGATCAAGGCCCACGAGATGCTCCTGGGCCACTGCCAGCGCTCCGACGACGTGGTCGAGCCGCGGCTCAAGACCCAGTGGTTCGTGCGTGTGGCGCCGCTCGCGGAGGTCGCCCTGGAGGCGACCCGCTCGGGCAGGACGCAGATCCTGCCGGACCGTTTCGTCAAGGTCTGGGAACACTGGCTGACCGAGATGCGCGACTGGAACGTCAGCCGCCAGCTGTGGTGGGGCCACCGCATCCCCGCCTGGTACTGCCCCGACGGCCATACGAGCGTCTCTGCCGACCCCGCGGGACCGGAATCCTGCGAGGTCTGCGGGCGGCCGGCGTCCGACCTGCGCCAGGACGAGGACATCTTCGACACCTGGTTCAGTTCGGGCCTCTGGCCGTTCTCGACCCTGGGCTGGCCCGAGAAGACCCGCGACTTCGAGCGCTTCTATCCGACCTCGGTCATGGAGACCGCCTACGACATCATCTTCTTCTGGGTCGCTCGAATGATGATGCTGGGCATCCACCTGACCGGCCGGGTGCCCTTCCACACCGTCTACCTGTCGGGCCTGATCCGCGACCCGTACGGCCAGAAGATGTCCAAGACGAAGGGCAACTCGGTCGATCCGCTCGAGACGATCGACGACGTGGGCGCCGACGCGCTGCGGTTCGCGCTGGTGAATGGCACGGCGCCCGGCAGCGACGCTCGCCTGGGCGTCGAGAAGCTCGAGAACGCCCGCAACTTCGCCAACAAGCTCTGGAACGTGGCCCGCTTCGTGCTGGGCTCCAGGCCCGCCTCCATCCCCGTGGGCGCGCCGCGGGAGCTGCCGGATCGCGACCAGGTTGGCCCGGCCGATCGCTGGATCCTGTCGCGCGCCGCCGCCACCGTGGCGGCCGTTGACGAAGCGCTGCGCCAGTACGCCTTCGGTGACGCCAGCCAGATCCTCTACGAGGCGATATGGAACGAGTACTGCGACTGGGCCGTGGAGCTGGCGAAGATCCGTCTGGCCGACGGATCCCTGGCCGCCGCCGAGCGCGAGGCGACGTGGTGGACGCTGGTCGAGGTCCTGGACATGTACCTGCGCCTGCTCCACCCCACGATGCCGTTCGTGACCGAGGCGATCTGGGCTCGGTTGCCGCACGTGGCTGCCGATGCCAGCCTGCTGATCGTGGCCGACTGGCCCACGGTCGCCGCCGACGCCGCTAACGCCGCCGCCGAGCTGGAAGTGGCGGCGCTGATCGACCTCGTTCGGGCCGTGCGCAACGCGCGCTCGGAGGCTCGCGTCGAGCCGTCCGCGTGGCTGCCGGTGGACGCCTACGTGCCGGATTCTCTCGGCTCGACCTTCGAGGCGCTCCGTCCGGCGATCGAGAGGCTCGCCCGGGCGAAGCCGCTCCGACGCGAGCCGAGCGCCGAGCCGATCCGGCGCGGCGCGGCCGGCGGGCTGTCGGTGATCGCGGGCGAGATAGAGGCGATCGTCCGCCCCGTGGCCCGAGACGAGGCCCAGGACGAGCGTGACCGATCTCGCCTGGAGCGCGAGCTGGCCGAGGCGGAGGGCCTGCTCGCGGCCGCCCGCGCCAGGCTCGCCAACGAGGCCTTCATCTCCAAGGCCCCTCCGAACGTGGTGCGGAATGCGCAGGCGCGCGCCACCGAGCTCGAGGAGCTGGTGAGCAAGCTGTCGGCCAGGCTCGGCCGCTGAGCCGTCGGACGGCCTGCGGCTGGGCGGCCGTGGGCCTGACGCGTGGAAACGGTCCGGGCACGAGCCCGGTGCGTCGGGCCCTGGGACGCATCGTACTGGGTCAAAGAAGCCGCGCGCGCTGCTAGCATACGTACACGTTCGCCAGCAGCTTCGAGGAACGATCGTGCCGCTGTTCGGGAAGACCCGCAAGTCTCGCTCGCCCGAGGCTAACCCGCCGCCCGTCCTTGAGGAAGTCAGCGCTCAGGACTACACGCTGAAGCTCTCCTACTCGGCCAAGAGCAGCGAGGGCGTCCGTGTCAAGCCCGGGCCGAGCGCCGTCGCCAGGCTGGCCCGGATAATCGAGAGTTACGTCCAGGGCGACCCGGAGCTCGTCGAACCGTACCCGGTCGAGCTGGGGCGGGCGGCCCCGTTCATCGCTCGGATGCCCGGCGCCGCGGAGTGGCTGACCTACCACCGCAAGCGATCGCCGGTCACGCGCCACGGCCTGCAGGTGCTCGAGTCCGTGGACGCGATCGACCTGGCTTTCGATACTCTCCTGTGCGGCCTCCTGGACGGTGAGGTGGACACATCCGGCTATCCCGAATACAACGCGATCGTCGGCGGACTGGCCTCGCATTACGACGAGAACACCGGCGACATGATCGTGCGCGCCGTCGTCGGCTGGGGCGGCAGGGGAGTCCGCGGCGACACCGAGCGCAACGCCTCGCGAATCCTGTCGGGCATCTTCGCCAATCTGCTGGCGGACTCGCACTCGGTGGGGGTCGCGGTGGTCGAGCGTCCCGTTGCCGGTGGCACGGGCTCGGGCGTCGTGTGCGGCCACTGTGGCTTCAATTCTGGGCACGAGCGAGCGTTTTATTGCCCCAAGTGCGGCATGCGGATGCTGCGCGGCTAGACGGAGCGAGGAATCGGATGCCGCTCTACGACTATGTATGCACCAGCTGTGGCCACGAGATAGAGGTCAAGCACACGGTTCACGGCCACGGCCCCTCGGCCTGCCCCAGGTGCGGCTCGCCGATGAAGAGAGTGTTCTCAGCGTTCTCTTCGCCGGCGGTCCACTACAAGGGTACCGGCTGGGCGCGCAAGGAGCAGTCGTCCGCCAAGTCGAGCAGGTCGACGCCCACGGAGGCGGGCCCCGTCGGCGGCGGCGAGACCGGCTCCGGCACTTCGGCAGCGTCGTCCGGGACGCCTGTCCGGACGGACGAGGATTAACCGATGCCGAGGCCACCTGGCGATTGGATCTCCCTTTCGGAGGCGGCCGAGTTGCTCGCGGCCTCGAATGTCCGATTCACATCCGACACGATCGGGCGTTGGGCTCGCGCCGGACAACTCCAGAGCATCAAGCTGGGCAACCGGCGGTTCGTGCGCAGGGCCCAGGTTCGCTCACTGCTCCGGCCGCACGGGATTGTTCACGCCGAAGATCTCCAGCCGAGCCTCTTCGAGGACCTGAACCACTAGCTTGCGGCGGCGGGTCGCGCCGGATCCAGGGGCCTTTCAGGCCTGCTCGGTCCCGCAACGGCGGCAGTAGCGCGCGTGAGTCGAGACCGGCAATGCGCAGCGATGGCACACTCGGACGGAGCCGCGGTCGAGCACCTGCTGCGCCGATTCGGCCCACAGCGCCGCCACGAGCGGTGACTCGGCTATCTCCGCCTGTTCGGCCTGCCGTGCGGCGACGAAGGCGGCCGGTGCGGGCTCCTGGACGGGCCACGGGGCAGGCGGCTTCTCCTGGGCGGGCCGGCCGCTTCCGATCGGCGGCCACTTCGCCGGGACTTCGGTGGGCCCGGCCGAGGTCGTGGGCTGGAGTCGCTGCGGCAGGGTCGGCGGCGCGGGGCGGGTCAGGGCGTCGTCGAGCGGTGCCGCGGCGGGCCAGTCGGCGGCGCGTTCGGCGCGCACCTCACGGCGCACGTCCGGCTCGCGCTTCACGTCGGGCCAGCGATTGGCGGTCGCGGGAGGCAACGTGAACAGGGGCTGCTGGGCCGGCTGGGGTTTCGATGCGGTGGGCCCGGGCGGCGTGAACAGCGGCGAGTCCTGGACGGCGGGCGCCGCCTCGGGCCAGGCGGCGACGGTCCGTCCCGTATCGGACTCAGGTCCAGGGGTCCCTTCGGGCTCGGATTCCTCCGGCCTCCGGCCTCCGGCCGGGGGCGGAGGCTCGACAGCCTCGACGCCGGCACTCGCCGCCGGGGTTTCCTCCGTGGCCTCCACGGTTCCGGCATCGGCCCACCAATCGTGGGGCTCTATCGGGCGCTCCGTCCAGGGCGTCGGCATCGGCCAGGGGCTGATCGCCGCCTTGTCTTTGGGCTTCGCCGCGTGCGCCGGCCTGGCCGGGTTGACCGGCTCGGTCAGCTTGACCGGCTGGGGGTGTGCCGACGGCTCGGTCCCATGTCGGCCCAGCAGGCGCCCGATGACCGGGGCGCGGCGCGGCTTGGCCTCGGCTGGCGGCTGCGCCTCGGCCTGCGGCTGCGCCTCGGCCTGCGGCCTGGCCTCGGCTGGCGGCTGCGGGAGCTCGACGGTGCCCCTGAGCGAGCGAAGTAGATCGAAGTCGCTGGACGGTTGCTTGAGGGGTGCGGGGGTTTCAGGTTCCCACGCGCCCGCGACCGGGACTTCCAGCTCGGATGGGCGCGCCGGCTCGGCGCCGCCGACGCGGGCGGCGTCCTCTTCGAGAGTGTGCGACGGTGCGAACGCTGCCGCATCGGGAGCGGTCGTGGAAACGGCCGGAGCAGCCGGTTCTTCCGGCGGTCCCGCATGGCCAAGCTGAGCCTGAACCAGCTCGAGCTCCTCGGCCGTCAGGTTCAGATCCGGGTCCGGCTCATCGCCGGCCGGCCATAGGGTCCAACCGTCGTCCTGCGACTTCCAGGCCTGCGCCTGAGCGAGCAGCTGTTCGGCCGCCGCGCGCTCTTCCTCCGTTACGCGGCTCGGCTGGCGATGCGCGGGCGTCTGCGGCGCTGGCGTCGGCGAGGCGAACGGCTGCGGCTGAGTTGCCGTCTGCGGCGCGGCCGACGGCTGCGGCGGGCGCGGCCCGGGCGGCGCGAACGGGCGCGGAGTCAACAGTCGCGGCGCCGCGAACGACTGCGGCCCAGGCTCGACAGCCAGCCGGGCGACGGGACTCACCGGCGCCGGCGTCGTCGCAGGCTTGCCGTTGCCGCTCCCGCCGGCGCCGAGGGGAAGAGGATCCTCGGCCGGCCAGGGCACGACCCCCGGTCTTTCGTCGTTGGGGCGCAGTTCGATCGTCGATGTCTTGCCGCTCACGGGCGTGCGAATGATCAGGTGACCCGGCGGCGCGACGGGTTCCTGGTCCCACAGCGGGGCGCAGGAGAGGCAGGCGCTCTGGTTCTCGTTCCAGCACTTGTCGCACGCGTACTGGCGGCAGGTGATGCAGAAGTTGAAGGTGCGGCGGAACTCCTCTGCGACGCGGGTGGACGCGTCTCGCGTGTCGTCGATGCGCGCCGCCGCCATGGCCTCGTCGAGCGAGGTGCCGTCGGTCATGACGAAGTTCTTCAGGCCCCGGGCCAAGACGCGCGCGCCGGCCAGGGTGAGTCCCTTGGAGGGGCCGGGACCGAAGGTGTAGCGGGTGCCACACCGCTCGCAATACGAGTCGGTGAGTTCGCGCATCTGTGCTCCGATGTCCAGTTCCAGCTTCGAGCGTTGCCGTCACTGCGCTCGTTGGGGAGGTTACGCCGGTATCACCTGCGCAGGAGCCGCCCTGCTGGTACTCGTCCTCGGGTCCGAAGGTCCCATCTCCTGCAAGGCGGTTCGCAAGGCTGCCAGGATAAGGCGCCGAACGCACGCTGTCGAGGCCACCTCGACTCGGTTCAGCCCCGCGTCGGCGGTGGCGTGGGTGGCCCTTCGGTCCGGGGACGTGGGGCTCCCCCGGTACCGCGAGCCGGAGCGCCGGCCGGGCTGTGCGAGACCGGTCCGGGGTCTGCGGCGTAGTATGTGGCGACTTCCGCGAGGTCAGGAGAGGGAAACATGGCCGACATTCAAGAACTCGGCGAGAGAGTCGCTGCCAACGTCCAGCGCGTCATCGTGGGCAAGAGCCACGAGGTTCGCTTGACTCTGGTAGCGCTGCTCTGTCGCGGGCACCTCCTGATTGAAGATGTCCCCGGCACCGGGAAGACCATGCTGGCCAAGGCCGTGGCGCGGAGTCTGGGCTGCAGCTTCCGCCGCATCCAGTTCACCCCCGATCTGCTCCCGTCCGACGTCACCGGGCTGTCTATCTACAACCAGCGCACCCAGGAGTTCGAGTTCCGGCCGGGCCCGATCATGGCCCAGGTCGTCCTCGCCGACGAGATCAACCGGGCGACGCCCAAGACCCAGTCTGCCCTGCTGGAGTGCATGGAGGAGCACCAGGCCACGATCGACGGCACCACCTACCCCATGCCCGAGCCGTTCCTCGTGATCGCCACCCAGAACCCGATCGAGTACGAGGGCACCTTCGCGCTGCCGGAGGCCCAGCTGGATCGTTTCATGCTCCGCATCCGTCTTGGCTACCCCGGCCGCGCCGACGAACAGACGATCCTCGACCAGCAGAAGATCTCACATCCTCTCGACGGCCTGGGCGAGGTCCTGTCCGCGTCTGAGCTGCTCGAGATGCAGAAGGCGGTCCGGGAGGTCCACGTCGAGCCAGCGGTGGCCGAGTACATCGTTCGTCTGGTCAACGCCACGCGGACCCATCCGGACGTCTATCTGGGCGCCTCGCCGCGCGGCTCTCTGGCTCTCTACCGGACCGGCCAGGCGCTGGCGGCGCTGGTCGGCCGCGACTACGTCATCCCCGATGACATCAAGGATCTGGCAGAGTCGTGTCTGGCCCACCGACTGATCATCAAGACGAGCTCTTCCATGCACGACATCGATCCACGTCTGGTCGTAACCGAGCTGCTCAACACGGTGCCCGTGGAGGTCAGTCCGGCCGTCGGCGCCGGGAGGAGAAACGTGAGAGCGGCAAACACGGTGGACGAGAAGGCCGCGATCCGGAGGGATGCGAGCGGTAGCCCCGCCCGCTGATCCCAGGAAGGGCGGCGCGTCGTGGTCCGGCGTCTTCAGTTCCTGGTCGTGGCGATCGTCCTGCTGATCGCCGCGTTCTCGACCGGCCTGGCCTTCCTCTTCTTCGTGGTCTACCTGGGGCTGCTGGCCGTGGGTGGCAGCTACGTGCTCACCAGGTTCGGCCTGGCCGATCTGGAGGCCGGATATCGCGTCGACCACCGCCAGGGCCATGTCGGGGAAGACCTCCGCACGACTTACAGCATCTCCAACGCCAGCCGCCTGCCCAAGCCCTGGCTCGAGGTCTACAACCCGACCGACCTGCCGGTGCCCCTGCCCGGGCGCGCCCTGGGACTGCGTCCGTGGGCGCAGCGCTCCTGGGTCGCCATCGTGCCTCTCACGAGGCGAGGTACGTATCGCATCGATCCGATGGTGGTGCGCACGGGCGACCCGTTCGGCTTCTTCGAGGCGGCGGCCACGGTTGGCCGGCCGACGGTCATGACCGTGTTTCCGCGGGTGGTGCCGCTGCCGCGGTGGCGGCTGCCCAACGCGAATCTCGAAGGCTCGCACTCGGCCCCGGAGCGTACGCTCCAGACGACTCCGCTGGCGACCACCGTCCGGCCCTATGCCCCCGGCGACAGCTTCAACCGTATCCACTGGCGCAGTACCGCGAAACTGGGGGAAATCCAGGTAAAGGAGTTCGATCTCGAGCAGACCGCCGACGTGTGGCTCTTTGCGGATCTCGACGCCGAGGTGCAGGCCGGCGAAGGCGACATCTCGACCGTGGAGGAGTCGCTGCGGGTGACGGCCTCGATCGCTCACTACGCCATCCTGGAGAATCGAGCCGTGGGCCTCACCACGAGCGGGCATCGACTCGTCTCGATCCCGGCGGATCGCGGGCCGCGTCAGCGCCTCAAGCTCATGCAGCTGCTGGCCGCGGTTGAGGGGGACGGCCATACGCCACTGGCGGAGGTTCTCCTGACCGGGTTGCCACGCCTTCGCCGGGGGATGACGGCCGTGGTTGTCACGGCCTCCCGGGATCGGCAGTGGGTGCGCGCGCTAGCGGGATTGCGGGCCAGGGGCGTCGCCGCGGTGGTCGTGACGCTGGACGCCCCCAGCTACGCGCGTCGCCACGGTGGCTCGGGCCCCGAATCAGAGACGGAGGCCCAGGAGCGGCGCGCCCTGCGCTTCGCCGCGGCCGAATACGATCTGAAGGCCTGCGAGGTCCGGGCGGGCGACGACCTGGGGAAGGTGCTGGCATGACCCACTCGCGTGCATTCGCGCCCGGCGCCGAGAAAGGCCGGCGACCATGACTGCCGGTTCGCAGCGGCAGGCGCCTGTCGCGGACCTGCGTCCCCGAGACTGGGACGAGGACTACGGGGAGTTCGGCTCACTCGGCGCGCTGCTGGCACGGTTTCGGCCCGACGAGGGCTGGCTGGGCATCGTGCTCGTCCTGGTCATGGCCGGGACCATGGCCTGGTCCATAGCGGACGCACGCTGGATTCTCGGGCGAGACGAGCTGACGAGCTTCGTCATCTGGATCGCGCTGGCCGCGACGCTGTGGGGCTATCTCAGCTCCAGGCTGGGCATCGCGCCCTGGATCGCGCACGTGATCGGGGCGGCCCTCGGCGCTTTCGTCCTGATCGAGGTCGTGGGGTCGCTGATGCCGGACGCGAACCCCAGCCTCGGCGGCTGGTTCCAGGCGACCGCCCAGTCCGTCGCCCAGGCCTATCTCGATCTCACCTGGCGCCACAAGATCTCGACTCTCCAGTACGGCCATTTCTGCCTGATCATCGGGATCGTCGTCTGGGGGACCGCTCAGGCCGCCTCGTACGACGTCTTCGGTTATCACCGCGCCATCAACGGGGTGCTGCTGATGGCGTTCGTGCTGCTGGCCAACATGGCGGTGACGGCCGCCGACGCGAACGGCCAGTTCCTGGACCTGGTCGTTTTCAGCAGCGCCGGACTGTGGCTTCTGGTGCGGGCCCATGCAGCCGATGTCCGGTCCAGCTGGCGGCGGCACCGCATCTGGCGCGGCGCCGACCTGACCGCGTCCCATGCCCAGGGCGGCGTGGGGTTTGCCTCGCTCACGATCTGCGGCGCTCTGATCCTCACGAGCGTCGCGAGCTCGGCTCCCCTGCAAAGCCTCTGGCCGGGCGTGCAGGACAACTTGCGGGGTTTCGAGACCTGGATCAGCGCCTATCTTCCGGCCGGCGGCCAGAGCCGCTTCAGCCAGGGAGCCGACTTCGGAAGCTCGACCACGATCGCGTCGTCGTTCCAGGGGTCATCGAGCCTCGTCTTCACCATCAGCGATCTGCCTGCGAGCGCATCGAGCAGCCACTGGCGGGTGATCTCGTACGACACCTTCGAGTCGACCGGCTGGACCACCGGCGCGGGTTCGCAGAGCAGCTTCCAGGCCGGTGTGGGGTTGAACGACGGCACGCTTGACCAGGTGAGCGCAGACACTCCGGGCCGGAGTCCGTACTCGTACGTCATCAATGTTCGCGACTCGTCGCTCCAGCATCTCGTGGTCGCAAATGAGCCGGTGTCGGCCAGCGTTCCCGTCACACGCATCCTGGTGGGAGGCTCGCCATCCCTGTCCGACGTGGTCTGGTTCGCCACGAATGCCACGACCTACACCGTCATCTCCTTGATGCCGGATGTGGACCCCAACGGCACCGGATTGACTGCGTGGCGGCTGCGACAGGCCGGCACGAACTACCCGACCGGCCTGTTGGCTCGATACACGCAGGGCGCAGGCCTCGTTGGGGACTACGGGCAGACCCTGCTGCGCTCCATTGAGTTGTGGGCAGCCTCGCGGGGCGTGGCCGTGGACAGCGGCGGACACTTCACAAACGCCTACGACGCGGCGAACGCCATCCAGGACTACCTGCGCGACCCCGAGCATTTCACCTACGACCCCAACATCACGGCCCTGGTCTCTAGGTGCGCGTCCCTCTCGACAGTCGATTGCTTTGCCAGGTACAGGATCGGGTTCTGCGAGCAGTACGCCACGACCATGACGATGCTGATGCGGATGGAGGGCTTTCCCGCTCGCTACGTCGAGGGTTACCTGTCGGGCAAACTGGACGAGGCGACTCGCGCGATTCTCGTGACCGGGCAGCAGCGTCACGCCTGGGTCGAGGTCTACTTCCCGGGCTACGGCTGGATCCCCTTCGATCCGACGGGCGGCCCGGTGGGCCAACCCACGCAGCTGCCGGCGGGCAGTCCGGCTGCATCGTCGCCGAGTCCGTCGCCCTCCCCCGTGGAACCCGGCCAGACGGGCGACCAGGACGTGAAGCCCCATCGCACCAGCGGCGGCTCGACGTCGATCCCAACTGCGAGCACCGGCGGGCAAGGGGGTCTACTGCTCGCCGCCGTGATCAGCCTCGTCGTACTGCTGGCTTTGGTCCTGCTGTGGCGGCGGCGCCCGCGACGGCTCCAGAGTTCGGACACGGTGTATCGAAGCATCGTCCGGTTGGCCAGCAGGCTCGGGTACGAGCCGCTTCCCACCCAGACGATCTACGAGTACACGGGGATGCTCGCCGAGGTCGTGCCGCGGGCCCGGGTGCCGCTCGATGTCGTGGCGAAAGCCCAGGTCGAAGTCACCTACGGCCGGCGTCAGCTGCCCGTGGACCGGCTGATCGTGCTGGCCGGTGCGCAGCGCCTGGTCCGCCAGGCCCTCCTGCGGCTCGCTCTCAGGGTGCCGCGAGTCGGCCCGTGGCGGACAGGCAAGGATCGGCAGCCGCCTCGCTAGCCAGGTCGTGGCCGACGGCGACGCGTTGCCACGGGTGGGTTCGAGGCGCGGCTTTCAATCCGCGGCTGATTCGAGGCCCAGCGAACCTCGCCGAGGGCTTGCTGCCCGATCAGAGGGCGCCGCGTCGGTTTCCCGCCGTCTCAGGGTCGGCCGTGGCCCCGTCGGACCCGAGGTGGCCGCCCAGATTGAGCGCCCGAATCACGGCGCGACCGGCCCGGATCTCGATGACCGTGATCTCGGCAAGACCGAAGTCGAAGTTCCAGAAGTGCTCGGCCGGCAGACCCAGCAGCGCGCAGGCGGCCACGCGGAAGACGCCGCCATGGCCGACGACGAGCGACCAGCGCGGGCTCTGGTGGGCGGCATCCGAGTAGCCCAGGACCTGGTCTCGGTCCAGCGTGCCGCGGGGCGAACCCTCGGCCATCTCCGCCAGCAGGGCCGCCAGCGAAGCCTCGACACGAGCCCGGACCTGGTCCAGGCTCTCCCCGCCGGGGGCATGGACGCGGCTGGGCCAGCGCCGCCAGCCGGCCAGCGTATCGCCGAAGCGGGCCTCGATCTCCGTCTCCTTCAGTCCCTCCCATTTGCCCTGAGAGATCTCGAGGAAGCCCGCGTCGGGGCGCAGCGGTGGAGCGGCCCGGCCGGCGGCGTTCATCGCGGCAGCCACGATTTCCGCCATGCGGAGAGCCCGTCCCAGCGGGGAGTGGACGATTCTGAACGGCGCCGTATCCGGGATGGGGAGGGGCGGAGAGACGTGCGGGGTGGCCAGGCGGATACCTGCCAGCTCGGACTGTCGCTCGCCGAGCCGGGTCAGCGGCCCATCCATCTGGCCCTGGAAGCGCTTCTCGGCGATGAACTGCGTCTGGCCGTGGCGGAGCAGGACGAGCGTCGCGTCCAGGCCATCAGGAATGAGCGGAGCGGCCCCCTGGGGCCGCTCCGGGTCCCGCAGAGAGGACTTCAACGGTCGGTGGCGGCCCGGATGACCCATACATCCAGGACCGCCGGGTGGTTCCGGATCGCCTCGGCTACGGCGTCGGGAACCTCGTCGTCGACGGCCAGAAGCATCAGGGCATCCTGCCTGGGCGCGGTCCGCGCCAGGTGCATCGCGCTGATGTTCACGTCCGCCTCGCCGAGCATGAGTCCGATGCGACCCATGGTGCCAGGTTTGTCCTGGTGGCGCGTGACCACCATCAGCGGCGTCGGCGCCATGTCGAGCCAGTTGTCGTCGATCCGCGTCAGGCGGGGCTCGCCGTTGGCGATGGTTCCGGCCACGACGGCCTTGCCGGTGTCGCCCTCGAGGGTGAGAGTGACCAGCGAGGCGAAGGTGCCGGCGTCGGAGGTCTTGCGCTCGTTGACGGTCAGGCCGCGGTTCTTCGCCAGGAACCCGGCGTTGATCAGGTTGACCCGCTCAGTCGTGGCGTTCTCCAGGACACCGCGCAGGGCCGCCGCGGTGAGCTGCGAGGCATCGTAGTTGGCGAGGTCGCCGGCCACGTCCACGGTGAGAGTCTTGACGGCGCCGCGGAAGTACTGGGCCGCGATCCGGCCGAGCGTTTCCGTGAGAGGCAGGTACGGCGCGATGGCCCGCGCCGTTTCCGGAGTGAGCAGTGGAGCATTCACGGCGTAGCGGGCGGAGCGACCGGCAAGGACGTCGATCACCTGCTCGCATGCTTCCTCGGCCACGCGGACCTGCGCCTCGGCCGTCGAAGCGCCGAGGTGCGGGGTCAGCACGGTGTTGGGGGCCGTGAGTAGCGGCGAGTCGACCGGGGGCTCCGTCTCGAAGACATCGAACGCGGCGCCGGCGATCTTGCCGTCGGCAAGACCCTGGGCCACGGCGGCCTCGTCGTATACACCGCCACGAGCGGCGTTGACGAGCATCACGCCGGGCTTGAGCCTGGCCACCTGATCGGAGCCGATGATGCCCCGGGTGGCCTTGTTCAGCGGCACATGGACGGTGATGACGTCGGCCTTCTCGATGATCGTGTCCATGTCGACGAGGGCGATGCCGTGAAGGGCAGCCTGGTCGGCGGTCACGAACGGGTCGAAGCCGATGATGTTCATCTCGAGGCCGCGGGCGCGGTCGGCGACGGCCTGACCGATCTTGCCCAGGCCGATGATGCCGAGGGTTCGGCCGCGCAACTCGACGCCGGTGAAGGCGCTGCGCTTCCACTCGCCCTTGCGCATGGAGGCGTCCGCGGCAGCGGTCTTGCGGGCCAGCGCCAGCATCAGGGCAATCGTCTGCTCGGCGGCCGAGACGGTGTTTCCGGTGGGCGCGTTGACGACCACCACGCCGGCCCTGGTGGCCGCTTCGAGGTCCACGTTGTCGACCCCGACACCGGCCCGGCCGATGACGATCAGGCGGCTGGCATGGGCCAGGATCTCGGCCGTGACCTTGACCTGGCTGCGCACCAGCAGGGCGTCATATTCGCCGATGATGGCGTTCAGCTCTTCGGGCGTGAGGCCGAGCTTCTCGTCCACCTCGTGATGGGCGCGCAGGATCTCGAGGCCCTGTCTGGCCAGCTGCTCTGCGACGAGGATCTTCATGGGATTCTCCTTACCCGGCCAGGCCGAGGGCTTGCAGCGCGGCGACCTGGGCGGCGGCAACGGCCGCGCCGGGTGTCACTGGACGATCGAGCTCGATGAGCGTCTGCTCGAGAACCGCCATGGCGTTCAGGATGTTCGGGACGGTGACGTGACCGAGGTGCCCGATGCGGAAGATCTTGCCCTTGAGGTTGCCCTGCCCGCCGGCGACGATGAGGCCGTACTTGCGAAGCTTGCCGTTGAAGGCCTTCCAGTCGAGGTCTTCAGGGATCCACGCGCCGGTCACGGTGTTGGAGGCATAGGCGGGATCGGCCAGGAGCTTGAAGCCCAGGGTCGTCAGACCCGCTCGAACAGCCGCGCCGACGGCGGCGTGACGTTTCCAGATTTCCTCGAGGCCCTCCTGTGCCATGAAGTCGAGGGCGACGTCGAGCTGGAACATGACCGCCACCGCGGGCGTCCAGGGGGTCTGACCTGCCTCGGCGCTGGTCTTGTGGGCCGCCAGGTCGAAGTAGAACTTGGGCATCTTTGCCACGGCCGCCGCTTCCCAGGCGCGCGGGGAGACGGACACGAAAGACAGTCCGGGGGCGACCATCCAGGCCTTCTGAGAGCCGCTGACGACGACGTCGAGCTGCCAGTCGTCGGTCTCGAACGGGACGGCGCCCAGGCCGCTGATGGCGTCCACGATGACCAGAGCGTCGGGGGCCACGTCCTTGACCGAGCTGGCCAGGTCTTGGATGGGGTTGGTGACCGCCGTGGAGGTCTCGTTGTGGGTCATCAGGACCGCCTTCCACGGTCCGCCGGCCTGGAGAGCCTCGCGCACCCTGGCCGGATCCGCGGCCTTGCCCAACTCGAAGGCGAGCTTCGTGACGTCCGCGCCGTAGGCGGCGGCGATCTTGGCGAAGCGATCGCCGAAGGTGCCGATCGTTACGCCCAGGACCTTGTCGCCCGGGGAAAGGAAGCTCACGATCGCCGACTCGAGCCCGCCCGTACCGGCGGCGGTGACGATGAGGACGTCGTTGTCGGTCTTGTAGAACTTCTTGAGGCGCTCGATGATGCCGTTCTGGAGGGCGGCGAACTCGGGACCGCGGTGGTTGACCATCTGGCGTGCGCCGGCCTCACGGACGGCATCCGGCAGGGACGTTGGGCCGGGAATGCGCAGGTTGGGCTCGAAGGGGTTCACTGGCTCCACCTCGTGCGTGGTCGCGGGACGACGGGTGGATGCTACGGGGCGTGGCCGCCTCGTGCCAATGTGGTATATATGACAGCATATGCTCAAGCGGACCACGATCCTGATGGACACCGACCTGTTGGAGCGGCTCGACCGCTACGCGGCTCGGACCGGCGCGACCAAGACCGCGGTCATCGCTGCCGCCGTGGAGTCGTATCTGGAGTCGAACGACACCACGCCCGATCTGCCGTTCCTCGCGGTCGGCCGAAGCGACCACGGACGGCTTTCGCTGGACGGGCGGGGGATCGTACGCCGCGAGGCGGGCCAGCGGCCTCGTTCGGAGGAGGGCTGAGTCATAGCCATCCTTCTCGACTCCAGCGCCATCCTGGCCGCCGCCGACCAGTCGGACCTCAACCACCGGGCCGCGCTCGGATGGTTCGGCCGGGTCAACGAGCCGCTCATGATCGGGGCGCTGACCCTCGGCGAGGTCGACCTGCTGCTCCAGCGGGAGCTGGGCCCGCGGGCGACTCTGGCGCTGCTCGAGTCGATTGGAAGCGGGGCGGTGCGCGTGGTGGCCCCCACGCAGCGGGACCTGGCTCGAGCGGCGGACCTCCTCCGCGAAGCGGCGGAGTACCGGCCGCGCCTGACGGACGCGGTGCTGGTCGCGACCGCTGAGCGTCTCGGCATCACTCGGGTGGCGGCCTTCGACCGCCGTCCGATCGCGATCTTCCGACCCAGCCACGTGCGCGCCCTGGATCTGGAGCCCTGACGCACCATCGGAGACCGATCGCCGCCAGCGCCGGGCCGTCAACCGGCCAGGCCGGGTGGACGGGAGGCCTGGCCGGCAGGAGACCAGGCCGGCAGGAGACTAGGCCGGCAGGAGGTCCTGGGCCTCGATCTCGGCGCCTTGTTCGCTGCGGACTACGCGGAGCCCCATTCGAGCCGCCTCGGATCGGCCCGAATCGAAGCCGGAGGTTGCCTCGGTCGGAGAGATCCGCCTGTCGCCCTGGCGGGTCAGCATCGCCAGGATCACGTCGTACGGCTGGGCGGTGCGCCGCTCGACCAGCTCCGCGATCCGAGCGGGGTCGTTGGCAATCCTGCGCAGCTTCGCCCGGTCGAGCCGGGGCCAGAGGAGCATCGCGCGCTCCAGGTAGCGCGAGGTCGTTGCCCGCTTGGGGCGGGGCGCGACTCTGGGGGCCGATGCCCTCGAACCATGCGACGGCCCACGGTACGGAGCGTTCGCGCCGATGGGCGCGACAGCGTGCGCACGAGCCATGGCACTCCCCATGCTGAGGAGAAAAGACGCGGCTTAGTATTCGGCCGTCCGGGCGAGAACTGTAACCGCGCAATCACGGCAGGCCGTGTCAGATTTGTTGCACCCTGTGCCTGGCTGTTGTCGCATGCATCGCGCATGCGTTCGGACTTGCCAGCGGCCTTCGCGGAGTGCCGGCGGTGGATCGGTCGGCTCGGGCGGTTCCTCCTCAGACTTTGACCTGGTTGCGAACCATCACAATTCCTCAAGTCAGGTAATCACGTCGAGCCGGAGAGCAAGTCGGGCAGCCAGGCCGGACTCTTCGTTTGTGCCGAGCGAGTGATGCTACCGCCCGTCAATCATCGCCGGCGTCGCGACGTTGCTCGTCGGCGATCGCGCGCAGGCTGTCCCGGCGGCGTTGCATCCCTTGCGAATCCGCAGCCATGGGATCGCCGCCAGGTTGTCCATCGACGGCGCGCTTGCGGCGGGGTGGAGCGAGGCGAGCCTCGCGCAGCCGCTCGAGGCGTTCGCGGATCTTGATCTCGGCGCCCTCGTCGCCCGGGAAGTAGTAGCGGCGAGCGGACAACTTGACCGGCAGGTACTGCTGTGCCACGTCGTCACCCTCGTAGTCGTGCGGGTAGCGGTAGCTGTGCCGGGCGGTGCCGGTCGAGCGCAGGTGTGCCGGGACGGGTAGAGATCCGTGGCTCAGGACATCGTCCATGGCGGCGAAGTAGGCTCGTCCGGCGGCGTTGCTCTTCGCAGTCGCGGCCAGGAAGACGGTGGCCTGGGCCAGCGCGTATTGGGCCTCCGGGAGGCCGACCCAGTCGAGCGCCTGGGCGGCGGCGACCGCAACTTCGAGGGCGCGCGGATCTGCCAGGCCTACGTCCTCGGAGGCGGAAATGATCAGGCGACGGGCGATGAAGCGGGGATCCTCGCCGGCGGCGATCATGGCGGCCAGCCAGTAGAGCGCGGCGTCGGGGTCGTTGCCCCGAATGCTCTTGATGAAGGCGCTGACGGTGTCGTAGTGGCCGTCGCCGGCCCGGTCGTAGGCGAGCACGCGCTGCTGCGCCGCCGCCTCCACGTCGCTCAGCCTCGGCGTGACGCGCCCCTGCTCGTCTCGAACGTTCTCGGCTTCGGCGATGGAAAGCGCTCCTTCAAGGACGTTGAGGGCCTGGCGCGCGTCTCCCGAGGCGAGGCTGACCAGATGCTCGAACGCCTCCTCTCCCACGGCGACCCCGCCGGTCGGTCCCAGGCCGCCGGCCAGACCGCGCTCCGCGTCCGAAAGTGCGCGCCTGACAAGGACGGCCACCTGCGCGTCGGTCAGCGGCTCCAGGCGGTAGACGCGAAGTCTCGAAAGCAGGGCCGAGTTCACTTCGAAATAGGGGTTCTCGGTGGTCGCGCCGACGAGCGTCACCGTGCCCTCTTCTACGTGCGGCAGCAACGCATCCTGCTGGGCCTTGTTGAAGCGGTGGATCTCGTCGATGAACAGGATCGTCTGGCGGCCGTTGAGAATCAGCCGTTCTCTGGCCTCCGTGACAAGAGCACGTATCTCGGCGACGCCGCTCATTACGGCCGAGATGGTCACGAGCTGAGCGCCGGCGGCGTCGGCCAGGACCCTCGCCAGGCTCGTCTTGCCGCTCCCCGGCGGCCCCCACAGGAGGATGGAGCCGAGGCGGCCTCGCTCGACGGCGCGCCGCAGGGCGCCGTGCTCGCCGATCAGGGACTCCTGGCCCACGAGCTCGTCCAGGTTCCGCGGCCGCATGCGGGCGGCCAGCGGCTGGCTGCCCGGAGGCGGGGCGAAGATCGGCTGCGCGGCGGGGGATCTGGTTGCGCGGGTTCGGCGAGTGGCCATCAGGTGGATGCTACTAGCCGCTCGTGCCTCCGGCTCACCGATCGATCAGTCACCGTGCGGATCCGACCCGCACGCGGCCGGCGAGGGACCGCGTCAGACCGAGATGACGTGCAGGACGTCGATCAAGACGACCAGAACGGCCAGCGCCGCGACCATGGCGCCACCGACTCTCAGGATGCGACGAACGTCGCGTGTCACGTATGCGTATTCCTCGGCCGCGCGAATGGCAAGAGGGCTCTGGCCGCGCGCCCGTCCGGCAGGAAGGGGCTCCGCGTCGCGGCCGCGATCCCGGCCGCGCCCGAGATTAGCCTGCTCGGTCCGCTCCTGAGCCACGATCTGCGATTCCAGCTCCGCTGCGCGCGCTTCCTCCGCGGCCGAAAGTCCCTGAGCGGGCCGGGTGGCGGGTCGCGTCTGGGGTCTGGCGGGAGAGTGCGAATGCCGCTGGCCGGGCCGCTTAGAGCCGCGGGTGCGTTTGGCCATCTTGGTAATGGGCCTCCGTGGTCGTTCGATACCTGATCGAGCATAGCATCCCGCTCCCCGGCCGGGTTGGCCGGCCGGGGAGCGGGATGCCCGGGCACCGCTGCTGGTAGACTCGCCCCGAGCCTAGTGGAGGTTGGAGTGTCGCAACTCAACGATTTCGTCGCATCGCACCTGGCTGCCATCGGCGTCGTCATCTTCATCGGATGCGTTGTCGTGCTACTGCTCGTCCTCATGCTGTTCATCCAGTCGCGTCGGATCGCGCTCCTGAGCGAGCGGCTGGACTCCCTGACGCAGGGCGCGGACGGCCAGAGCCTCGAAGGCGTGCTGGCCACGCACCTGGACACCGTGGTCCGTGTTGCCCAGGAACTCGATGAAGTAACAGCCCGCACGGCCATTCTCGAGGCGGGTGCTCGGATGCACTTCGGGCGGCTCGGGTTGGTGCGTTTCAACCCGTTCGACGATACGGGCGGCAACCAGAGCTTCTCGCTGGCGATCCTGGACGCCAACAACGACGGCTTCGTCATGAGCAGCCTTCACTCGCGGACCGCGACCCGGGTTTACTCCAAGGCGATCTTCGGCGGCGAGTGCGAGACGACGCTCGGTGCCGAGGAGGCCCAGGCCGTGGAGATCGCCGTTTCCCAGGGCGGGGGTTCGTCGGCGCCGCGCACTTCCCGGGCGGCCGCCGCACGCGGGACGACTGGCAGAGGCTCCGGGCGCGGGAAGGCGGCGGGCACCGCGAGTGGGGCGGCCAGGCCAGACCGTCCAAAGCAGGCAGCCGCGATGACCGCATCCAGTGGCGAGTCAGCCGAGCCCATGGATGCCGGGTCGGGCGCATCGGAGCCTGAGCCCGCAGAGGCTGGCTCGGCCCCGCCGCCGGCCTGACGGGCCGGCCGGCCGTCGTGACACGCGAGATGTCATCGCCGCGGCGATCCTAGGGGCATGACTCGGACGACCCGCAGGATCCAGCGCGAGCCGGCCCGGCTCGAGCAGATACCGGTTTGGGCCGGCACGCCGGACGCGGAGCCCGACCAGGCCGCCGCACCGGCCGGGGTTGCGGCGATGCTGGCCGGCCTCAATGCCGACCAACGCCGCGCCGTCTGCCATGACGCGGGTCCTCTGCTGGTCGTTGCCGGCGCGGGCACCGGCAAGACGCAGGTCATCACCCGCCGCATCGCCTGGCTGATCGCCACGCGGCGAGCGCGACCCTCGGAGATCCTGGCGCTCACGTTCACGGACAAGGCCGCGGCAGAGATGCAGACGCGGGTCGACCAGCTGGTGCCATACGGCTACACAGACGCGGCCATCTCCACGTTCCACGCCTTCGGCGATCGGATCGTACGTGAGTTCGCCCTGGAGCTGGGACTGCCGACCGACACGCGCGTCCTGACCCGGCCGGAGGTCGTGATCTTCCTACGCGAACGCCTCTTCGCCTTCGAGCTGGACCAGTACCGTCCGTTGGGCGATCCGACGCGGTTCCTGGATGCGCTGGCGAGCCTCTTTTCGCGCTGCAAGGACGAGGACGTGAGCCCGCAGGCCTACCTGGATTTCGCAGCCGGACTGGCCGACGCGGCCGAGGCCACGGGACCGGTCGGCGCGGCCGACGAGATCGAGGCTCTGCGGGAACGGGCCCGGCGCGAGGCCGAGCTGGCGCGGGCCTACGCCCGATACCAGCAGCTGCTCGGCGAAGCCGGTTTGATCGACTTCGGCGACCAGGTGAGCCTGGCGCTTCGGCTGCTGCGCGAGTCGGCGGCGGTTAGATGGGAGCTGCAGCGACGCTACCGGTACATCCTGGTGGATGAGTTCCAGGACACGAACCGAGCCCAGTCGGAGCTGGTGGAGCTGCTGGCTGCCTCGCACGGCAACATCGTGGTCGTTGGCGACGACGACCAGTCGATATACAAGTTCCGCGGCGCCTCGATCAGCAACATCCTGGAGTTCAAGCGCCGCCACCCGCGCTGCCGCCAGGTCGTGCTGAGGCGCAACTACCGGTCGCGCGCGCCGATCCTCGACGCGGCCTACCGGCTCGTCCGCTTCAACGACCCGGACCGCCTGGAGGTCCGCAACGGCATCGACAAGCGCCTGATCCCCGAGCGTCGCGGCGGCGAGCGGCCCGTTCGCCGCCTCTCCTTCGCTTCGGGTTCGCAGGAGGCCGATTGGGTCGCCCGGGAGATCGCCACTCGGATCGCGGTCGGGGCCAGGCCCAGGGACTTCGCGATCCTGGTTCGAGCCAACGCGGATGCCGACCCCGCCCTTCGCAGCCTGAACCTGGCCGGACTGCCGTGGCGTTTCTCCGGCACCTCGGGGCTGTACGCGCGTCCCGAGGTTCGCCTGCTGCTGGCCTTCCTGCGGTCGATCGCCGATCTCTCGTCCAGCGTGGACCTGTACGGCCTGGCCGCCTCGGAGGTGTACGGCCTGGGCGGCGAGGACCTGACGGCGATCGTCAACATGGCGCGGCGACGGAACCGCTCGCTGTGGGACGTGGTCGAGGAGCTCACTCGTCAGCCGGGCCTGCTGCGGCTCGACCCGGCGACGCGTTCGATCCTGGAGCGGCTGGTGGCGGACATCCGCCGCTTCACGGAACTGGCCCTCGAACGGCCGGCCGGCGAGGTGCTGTACCAGTTCCTGCGCCAGAGCGGCCTCCTCTCGAAGCTGGCCTGCACGGAGTCCGCCGCCGCGGAGGAGGCGCTTTCGAACATCGCCCGCTTCTTCGATATCGTTCGCTCGCAGTCGGACCTGCTGGCGGACGATCGGGTCGTCTTTGTGGCTCCCCACCTGCAGACTCTCATCGACGCGGGAGATGACCCGGCCACGGCGGAGATCGACCCCGATGCCGACGCGGTCGCGGTCCTGACCGTGCACAAGGCCAAGGGTCTCGAATTCCCGGTCGTCTTCATGATCGGCCTCGTGGACGGCCGCTTCCCGGCCAGGACCAGGCGTGAGCCGCTCGGCCTGCCGACGGAGCTGGTGAACGAGGTTTTGCCGGAAGGCGACGCGCGCCTCCAGGAGGAGCGCCGTCTCTTCTACGTTGGCATGACCAGAGCGCGCGACGAGCTGGTCCTGAGCCACGCGGGCGACTACGGCGGCCGGCGCGCTCGGCGCGTGTCGCAGTTCGTCCTGGAAGCGCTGGATCTTCCGGCCACGAGCGCGACCGCGACCGGCGGGCCCGATGCGGAGCTCAAGCCGCTGGAGCGCCTGGTCTCGTTCGAGCCCAGGACTGCCCCGGCCGAGCCCGGCCGGGGCGTGGTCGAGGGGCCGCTCAGCCTCAGCTTCTACCAGGTGGACGACTATCTGACCTGCCCGTTGAAGTACAAGTACGTCCACGTGCTGCGTGTCCCGATCGCGCCGCACCACTCCATCGTGTATGGAGCGGCGCTGCACCAGGCGGTGCAGGAGTTCCACCGCCGCCAGGCGAAGGGCTACCTGATGACCGTGGACGAGCTCGATGCGGCCTTCGACCGGGCGTGGTCCAACGAGGGCTTCCTGACGCGGGAGCACGAGGAGGCGCGGCTGGCGGCAGGTCGGGCCGCGCTGCGCCGGTTCCGCGACGAGCAACTGCGGCCCGGCGCGACGGTGCCGGCCTACGTGGAGCGCGAGTTCAGCTTCCTGCTTGACGGGGACCGGATCCGGGGCCGGATGGACCGGATCGACATCGAGCGATTGCCGGCCGGCGAGGTGGGGCCGGGCCGAGCGGGCCACGATCCGGCGGGTCAGCGCCAGCACGCGGATGTCGCCTCGCCTGCGCTGCCGGGCCTGTATCCGGAGCGGGTGACGATCACCGACTACAAGTCGAGCGATGTGCGCAATCCCGCCAGAGCCCGGGAGCGAGCGCGAGACTCGCTCCAGCTCCAGATCTACGCCATGGCCTACCAGGCGGAAAGCGGCCGACTGCCGGACGCCGTGGCGCTGTGGTTCCTCGAGTCCGGCCTCGTCGGCCGGGTCGAGGTGGAAGAGAAGCGGCTCGAGAAGGCGCGCGCCTCGATCCGACAGGCGGCGAGCGGTATTCGGGCCCTGAACTTCGAAGCCACGCCGGAGTACATCGCCTGCGGCTACTGCGCCTTCCGCGATATCTGCCCCTCGAGCGCGGCCCGATGATCGAGCGCGAGGACCGCCAGCCGCGCGAGGTCGATGTCGTGGCGCTGGGCAGGTCGATCGAGGCGATCACGCTCGACTTCGGGAACACCCTGGTGGCGTTCCCGGGACAATCGATGGCCGGCGTGTTGCGGGCGACGGCGGAGGACGCTGCCGAAACCTGGGGCTTCGACGCCGCCGAGTTCGCGCGAGTCTGGAGCGAGGAGCGGCTCCGGCAGTTTGCCGAGGACGTGCCCGGCGGCCGCGAGGCGGACATGGACATCCGTGCCGCCCGGGTGCTGGCCCGGCTGCGGGGCTGCCCGATGCCGCCGGCTCAGGAACGTTGGGATGACGGCGACGTCGCCCGCTGGTCGAGCCCGACCGAGGTGGCCGCCGTCCTCGACGCGTACGCATCGGCCTTCGTGCGCCAGACCCCCGTCCCGCCGGAGATCGGGCCGACGCTGGAGCTGCTGGCGAGGCGGTACGCGCTGGCCATCCTTTCCAACTGGCCGCTCGCCATCGCCCTGGAGCGCTACCTGGATGCAGCTGGCTGGTCGCCGCATCTGGCCGCGGTCGTCATCTCACAGCGTGTCGGTGCCATCAAGCCATGGCCGGAGATATTCCGGGCCGGGGCTCGGGCGCTCGGCGTCACGTCGGGCAGGCGGCTGCTCCACGTGGGGGACGATCTTGGGGCCGACGTGGGCGGGGCGCACGGCGTGGGCTGGTGGGCGGCCTGGGTTCGCCTCAAGCCCCAGGACTCGCCCCTGCCCGTGGGATCCTCGGGCGGAGATGAGCGACCTGACCTCATCGTGGATCGGGTCGCCGATCTGCCCCGAGCCCTCGGTCTTCACTCGCCGCGGGTTCCGTAGCCAGCGAGTGATCTCGCCATGCTCGCCGGAGCGGCGGCGGGCGCTCGTCCGGCGCGGCGATCCGCGGCGCTCGACCGCCGGATCCCGGCTTTAGACTGTCGCGGATGGAGCTGCGCGACAGGACGGGCAACTACTTCTTCGTGCTGCTGGCGATCGCGGCGTGGGCGATGGTTTACGTCGTGGTCACGACCACGTATCCGCGTGAGAACCCGATGAACGGCCTGGTCGGGGCGGGAGCCATCGGCGCGGCCTGCGGCCTGACGGCGGTCCCTCTCTTCTGGCTGGCCGTCTTCGCGCGCCACCATCGGATCGCCTTTCGGGGCGATTGGTCGCGGGCCATCAGGCGCGGCGCCTGGGTGGCGATGATCGTGGCGATCATGGTCGCACTGCGACTCCAGGAAGTCCTGGGCCTGCCGATAGCGGTCTTCATCGTGGCCCTGGTCGTGCTGGCCGAGATCATCCTGTCCGTGGAACGTTGACGGCCGCGCTTCCCGGCAGAGCGCCGGATGACCGGGCGCGCGCCGCCTTCGACCGCCTCTCCGAGGCGCTACGCTGTAGCCGATGACGGAGTTGCGCCGGGACCCAGACACCGCCGCCGCGCTGGCGCGACTGTACGACGTGGATCTGCTCGAGGATCCCGGGGACATCGACCTGTACCTGGCCATGGCAGCCCGGACCGGCGGCCCCATCCTGGAGCTCGCTGCGGGCTCAGGGCGCGTGACGGTCCCGCTCGCCGAGGCTGGCTACGAGGTCACCGCGGTGGACCTCGATCCGGCCATGCTGGCACGCCTCGGGCTCAGGCTCGAAGCGGCGGCCCGGGACGCCCCGGAGATCCGCGGCCGCGTCCGAGCAGTGGAGGCCGACCTGGTCGGCCTGGAACTGCCGGGCGGGAGCCCCTTCCGGCTCGCGATCCTTGCTCTCAACTCGATCCTGCTGCTCGGTTCGCGAGAGAGTCAGCAGGCGGCCCTGGAGACGATGGCCCGTCACCTGGCCCCCGGGGGAGTGGCCGTGGTCGATGTCTGGCTCCCGAGCGCCGATGAGCTCGCTCGTTACGACGGCCGGATGAGCCTCGAATACGTGCGCCCGGATCCCGACACGGACCTGACGGTCGTCAAGAGCACGAGCGCGGAGCACGAGCCGACCCACGGGCGCGTGGAGCTGACGGCCATTTACGAGGAAGGCACCCAGGGCAGCCCGCCGCGGCGATGGATCCGGCATGATCGACTGCGCCTGTTGGGCGCCGAAGAACTCTCATCGATGGCGGAAGACGCGGGTCTGGTCGTAGAGGTGCTGGCGGGCTCATACGAGCTGGACCCAATCGTCAATCATGACGAACGGGTCATCCTGGTAGCGCGGAGGCGGGGGAGGACCGGCCCCGCTTCCTTGGTATAGTCGGCCACGTGGCGAATACCACCTCTATCCGGCTCCTCGTGGCGGAAGACGTTCCGCAGGTGAGCCAGCACGTCCGCAACCTGCTGAGCATCCAGTCGCAGGTCAAGCTGCTGGAGGTGCTCACCGATGGCTCGAAAGTCGTGGACGCCACCCGGCAGCTTCGGCCGGACGTAGTGATGATCGATCTGCTGCTGCAGGGCAAGGTCAAGGGGCCCCAGCTGATCGAGAAGCTGCGCGACTCGGGGCTGGACATCCCAGTCGTGGTCCTGACCGTGCCCCAGCATCCGCTGGCGCGAGACCCGAATCGCGGCATCGACGCCGTCCTGACGCTTCCGTTCAGCGGCTTCGAGCTGGTCAACACGCTGGCCCACGTCATGACCGACCGCCAGGCGCGGGCCGCCGGCGCCTGCCGGGTCATCTCGGTGTTCTCGCCAAAGGGCGGTGTGGGCAAGACGACGATCGCCTTCAACCTGGCCGTCGCCCTGGGTCAGCTCGGCATCGCCACGGCGTTGATCGACGGCAGTCTCCAGTACGGCGACCTTCGGGCGCTGCTGAAGGTGCCCAACGACGTGCCTTCGATCCTCGACCTGCCCACGGACCGGATCCAGGAGTCGGATCTGCGCGATGTCCTGTGGCGCGACCCGGCCGGCATCGACATCCTGCTCGCCCCGCCACGCGTTGAGATGGCGGAGATGATCACGGCCCGGGACGTGGAGAAGACGGTCTCGATTCTGCGCCGGCTGTACGAGGCCGTCGTTATCGACACGCCGACTTCGCTCTCTGAGACAACGCTGGCCTTTCTGGACGCGTGCGACGTCATCCTCTTGATCGTGACCTACGACTCGACCACGATCCACAACGCCATCGCCGTCGCCGATGCGTTCGCCTCGGTCGGCTACACGGCCGACAAGGTCCACTACCTGGTCAATCGGGCCGACTCGAGCGGCGGCATCAGCCGTGACGAGCTGGCTCGGGCGATCGGTCGAAAGCCGGATTTCGAGGTGATCTCGGACGGGCGGGTGGTGGTCCAGGCGAACAACGAGGGCATGCCGTTCGTGGTCGCCAATCCCGAGGCCGCGGTCAGTCACGACATACGCCGTGCGGCGGCGATCATCGCCGGACGCACGGTCGGCGCTCCGGTGAGACACTGAGGACGTGTCCGATCCACGTCCAATCGGCGTATTCGACTCTGGTGTTGGCGGGCTGACCGTCCTGCGCGAGATCCTGCGCCGTATGCCATTCGAATCGACGATCTACCTGGGCGACAACGCGCGCGCCCCATACGGCATCCGCAGCGACGAGGAAGTGCGGACCTTCAGCGTGCAGGGCCTGGACGCACTCGTGAAGCGCCACGTCAAGGCGCTGGTGGTGGCCTGCAACACGTCTACATCCGTGGCCCTGATGGACTTTCGCCGTCGCTACGACCTGCCGGTCCTGGGCGTGGTCCGGCCCGGCGCCTCGGCCGCCGCCCTGGCCACACGAACCCGCCGCGTCGGAGTGATCGCCACGCCGGCGACCGTCCGATCGCGCGCCTACTTCAACGCCATCAAGGACGAGAACCCTGCCATCGAGGTGTACGAACACGCGACCCCGGCGCTCGTGCCCCTGGTGGAGGCCGGACGTCTCTGGGGCGTGGAAGTCGAGGAGGCGGTCCGCCAGGCGGTGGCCCCGCTCCTTGGCGAGCGGAACGAGGACGGGGAATTCATCTTCCCGATGCCGCGTTCCGCGCGGATCGATACGCTCCTGCTGGGCTGCACCCACTACCCGCTGCTGGCGGGAGTGCTGCGCGACTGCGTCGGCGACGCAGTGGCGATCGTGGATTCGGCGACGGCGACGGCGTCGTCGCTGGCGGAGCTGCTCTCGGTCAACGGGCTCGAGGCGCCCGGAACCAGCCGGGGCACTGCGGCCGATGCGGGCATGGCCGGCCATGAGCCACCGAACGAGACGCTGGCCGCGGCCACGCACCTGCAGTTGACCAGCGGCGACGTGGCCGCCTTCCGGGCGATCGCGGAGAGGATGTTCGGCCAGGAGTTCCCGGATGTCGAGACGGTCGACCTGAGGGTAGGCGCGGCGGGCCAGGGAGTGTCGTGAGCGACGAGCAGGACCCGCGGGCGCGAGGGGGGCTGGATCGAGCCGCGCGCGGCCAGGCGACTCCGCGCCGGTCGAGTCGCCCCGGCTGGCGACGTGACGCTTTCTTGCAGGCCGGTTTCCTGGTCGGAGCCGTCGTGGGGGCCGCGGTAACCGTCGTCGGGCGGCGCATGGAGCGCTCGGCCCGGCGGGGCTTGATCGACTGGCGCGTCGCGGAGCGTCTGGCCGTGGACCGGGTTCGCAATGCCGAGGGCACGTTGACGCCGGCAGAGCTCCGGATGGCGGAACCCGTCTACGCGGCCGCGATGCGGGAGGTCGTGCCCGCCCTTAGCGCCACGTTGAAGTGCGAGTTGCCGGGCATCGTGGAGCGCAGCGGTGTCACGGCTCGGGAGGACTGGGTCAGAGCGAACGTCTCGACGTTCGCCGAGCTGATGAGCAAGATCGAGGCTGGCCTCCTGAGCGAGGTCCTGCCCCCGGGAGCGGGCATCATAAAGTCCACGATGGCGATCGCCAACCGTGCGGTCGCCACGCGCCAGGTCGGCTACCTGCTCGGCTTCATGGGGCAGCACGTTCTGGGCCAGTACGACCTGGCGCTCCTCTCGGCCGAGGCTACGCCGGGCCGGCTGGTCTTCGTCGATGAGAACATTCGACGGGCTGCGGCTTCCTTGCGCGTGCCGCTCGATCCGTTTCGGACCTGGATTGCTCTCCACGAGACGACCCATGCCTTCGAGTTCGAGGCGCATCCCTGGCTTCGGCCGTACCTCTCCGGCCGCCTGGAGAGACAGCTGAAGTCGCTTTCGTCGGGCGTTTCCCTCCTGAGCCGTGACGCGGCGGCCCGGCTCGGCCGCACTCTCCGGGGCCAGAACTCGGGCGAAAGCTGGATGGAGGGGCTGATGACGGACGAGCAGCGCCGGGAATTCCGCGAGATGCAGGCGGTGATGAGCCTGCTCGAGGGCTTCGGCGACTATGTGATGGATGAGGTGGGGCGCGATCTGGTGTACGACGTCGAGCGAATCAGCGAACGCTTCCACGCCAGGCGCGAGCAGCGGAGCGGGTTCGAGCGGGCCATGATGCGGGTCACCGGCCTGGACCTCAAGATGGAGCAGTACAAGCAGGGTGAGAGGTTCGTTGCCGCCATCGCTCGAGCCCGCGGAACGGTGGCGCTTCACGCCCTGTGGCGCGGACCGGACACGCTGCCCCGGCCGGAAGAGATGGAGCGGCCGTCGCTGTGGCTGAGCCGGGTCATGTCCGAGCCAGGATCGTGAGCGCCGGTGGCGGAAGCGCAGGCGGGCGTCGTCGGGAGCGCGCACGGTGGTGTTTGGAGCGGCGGAGGCGAGGAGGCCCAGATTGAGCGCGGAGAGACTCATCGGCTTGGTCGGTCCCGGCCACGGGCCCGGCGGCTCGCCGCGGGCGATCGCGATCAGCCCCGTCCTGACCGGCCGCGATGCCTTTGGGGCGATGCGCGCGCAGATCCTGGCCGCGGCTCCCGGGTCGAGGCTGATTCCCGTTTCCGCTGAGGGGATCGCCGATGAGCCGGTCGATGAGGTCGAGGTTCTGATGCGCGGCTGGTCCCTCGGCGGAGACGCGCTGGACCGCTTCGTCGGGCGGACACCCAGGCTGCGCTGGATACATTCGGTCTCGGTCGGAGTGGAATCCATCCTCACGCCGGTGATCTGCCTGCGTGGCCTCACGGTCACCAACGGCCGGAGCGTCTTCGATCAGCCGATCGGCGAGTACGTGATGACGATGATCCTGTCCAGCTGCCGGCGACTGCCGCAGCTGCTTGAGCTGCAGCGGGAGCGGGCCTGGCAGCCGATCGAGGCGATCGAGCTGGGCGAGACGACGATCGGGCTGGTTGGCCTGGGCGGGATAGGACGGGCGGTAGCCCGGCTGGCCGAACCCTTCGGCCCTCGGATCGTGGCCGTGCGGCGCCGGCCGGGGGCGGGCGATGCGCCGGCGGGAGTGAAGGTGCTCGGGGACATCGAGGCGCTGCCCGAGCTGCTGTCCATCTCGGATTTCGCGGTCCTGGCGCTGCCGCTCACCGGCGAGACGGAAGCGGTGGTCAACGACGAGACGCTGGCCCGGGCCAAGCCGGGGAGCTGGCTCATCAACGTGGCCAGGGGTGCCCTGATCGACGAGAGGGCGCTCGTTCGGGCACTGCGCGATGGGCCCCTCGGTGGGGCGATCCTGGACGCCTTCTGCGAGGAACCGCTGCCCGAGACCTCGCCGCTCTACCGGCTGCCCAACTGCATCGTCACGCCCCACACGAGCTGGTGGAGCAAGGCGGTCCTGGATCGCACGCTGGCTGTCTTCTGCGACAACCTGCGCCGCTACCGGGCGGGCGAGCCGCTCGACTACATCGTGGATTTCGCAGCAGGGTACTGAGGCGCGGCTCTCCGGTAGCATGTGCATCGCGCACGAGCGCCGATCCCAGGAGGGCATCTCATGCAGATCGCCATCGTCGGCCTGGCGGGCTCCGGAAAGACGACCGTCTTCAACACGCTAACCCGGGGCCACGCTCAGACCGGCGGCTACGGCGGCACGGAGCTGCACATCGGGACCGTGAAAGTTCCGGACGAGCGGCTGGACCGGCTGGCCGAGTTCTTCAAACCGAAGAAGATCGTCCACGCCGACGTCACCTACTTCGACCTGCCGGCGCCTCCCGCCTCCACCGAAGGTCGGGTCGGGACCGAGGAGCTGCCGGCCGACCAGCTGGCCCGACTGCGCGAGGCCGATGCCCTGCTGCATGTCGTGAGAGCCTTCGAAGACCCGGCCGTGCCGCATCCGGAGGGTTCGGTCGACGCCTGGCGCGATCTGGAACGGCTCGACCTCGAGTTCACGCTGGCCGACCTTTCGGTCATGGAGAAGCGGCTGGAGCGGCTGAAGGCGAGCGGCCACCACGGAACGCCGGCAGAGCGCGAGGCGAACGATCGCGAGCTGGCACTGCTGGCGCGGCTCCACGAGCCGCTGGTCGCGGGCCGGCCGCTGCGCGACGAGGAGATCGCGGCAGATGAGGAGAAGTCGATCCGTGGCTTCCGGTTCCTGACCCAGAAGCCTGTCCTGGTCCTGCTCAACGTCGGCGAGGCCGACCTGCCCCGCGAGGCCGAGATCATCGCCGGGATCGCCGGCCGGTACCGGCACCGGCTGACGCTGGTCGACGCCCTTTCGGCCAGGATCGAGATGGAGCTGGGCGAGCTCGAACCCGAAGAAGCCGCCGCCTTCATGGACGAGCTCGGCCTGAAGGAGTCGAGCCTGGACCGCGTCATCCGCCTGAGCTACCGCCTGCTCGGTCTGATCTCGTTCCTGACGGCCGGGCCGGACGAGGTACGGGCCTGGCCGATCCCGGACGGCTCGAACGCGGTCGACGCGGCCGGCGCCATCCACACGGACCTCGCTCGCGGCTTCATCCGTGCCGAGGTCGTGCCCTACGACGATTTGCTGGCGCTCAAGACGATGGCCGAGGCGCGCAAGCACGGCAGGCTGCGCTCGGAAGGCAAGACGTACCTCGTGCGCGACGGGGACGTCATCGAGATCCTGTTCAGCCGGTAGGGCGCTGCGATCGGCGCGTGGCACGGGCCGTGCGGGGCGGCCGGCGCGGCGCCTGACCGCGCGCGGGGCACGGGCCGTGCGGTGCGGCCGCCTGAGGCGCGCCCCTCCTCATCTCCACCCGGGGTGGCTCTAAGTGAGGTCGTCGCGGCAACAAGCGGCCGATCGGTACCGCAGGCTGATCCGGAAGCGTTCGAGCGAGCGTGGATCGGATGCCGTCGGCCGACGCCCGGCTGGAGCCGATGCGGTAAAGTTGCGCGGTGCCACCGGGGGTGGCATTGAGCGAGGACCGCCGCTGGCTGGGCGATGGAGGGTGACGCCGGGACGCGCGGGCCTCAGTTCGGACGGCCACCGTCGCGCGGCAGATCGACGAAGATGCCGCGGTAGTCCGGCCCATCCTCGTCGTCTTCCGAATCGAGGTTGGCCAGGTAGTTCTCATCCTCGGTGGTCGAAACGTTGACCGAGGCGGAGAGGCGATCGTCGGAGATGGCGATGAACTCGTAGTCGCTCTCCAGCTCCTCGGCGATGGCTTCGATCAGCGTGTCCTGCACGAAGGTGTCCTTGACGCGCCGGCGGATCGACTGCACCAGCTCGAAGAAAGACTCGGGGTCCATCTCCTCCTCACGAGCGAGAAGCACGTCGGCGAAGATGTCATCGTCTCCCTCGCGAAGCTCGTAGAAGAACACGATCGGGACTCCAAGGAGGTGCGGCCTGGAAGCGCGCCGAGTATACCCCTCGTCATCCCGGCCATCGGTCGGCCGTCCCGACCTGGTGGTCGTTGGTGCCGCGTCGCGAGATCTGGCCACGGACGATCGGCGGGGCTGGCGACTTGGCGGCTCGGCGACGTATTGCTCTCTGGCGGCCGCGCGGCTTGGGGTGCGCGTCGGCTGCGTGGTGGGCCTCGATGAGGAGGCGCTCCGGGAAGCCGACGAGGAGCTGGAATTCCTGACTGCTGCCGGTGTGGCCCTCCGGCCGGTCAGGCTCGAGCACGGGCCGGTCTTCGAGAACATCGAGCGCGACGGCCATCGCCGCCAACGGTGGCTGTCCCGGAGCGATCGGATCGCTGCGGCGGCACTCCCGGACGAGTGGGCTTCCGCCGCGGGCTGGCTGCTCGTGCCGGTCGCGGGAGAGGTGGGGGAGGAGTGGGCGAGAATCCCCCGTCCGGGCGCCCGGGTGGCCGTGGGCTGGCAGGGCATGCTGCGTGGCTTCGCCGGGGACGGCTGGGTCAAACGGACTGCCGCCGAGCCTTCTGCCCTGCTGGCGGCAGCCGGTCTGGTCTCCGCGAGCGTCAACGACCTCGGCCCCGCACTGGCATTGGAGCGGTTGCGCGCGTTGGCCCCCGGAGCCGTGATCGTGCTGACGGCCGGAGATCGGGGCGGAATGGCGCTGCTGGGACAAGGTCTCGCCAGGTACGAGGCCGTGGCGGCGCGCGTGGTCGTGGACTCGACCGGAGCCGGCGACGTCTTTCTTGCCGCACTGGTGGCCGCGTGGCTGCTCACCGGGGAGCTGGCCACGGCCGGGGCCCTTCGGTTCGCCGCCGCGGCGGGCTCGTGCTCGGTGGAGGGATCCGGCCTGGCCTGCGTTCCGACGCGCGCCCGGGTGGCCTCGCGGCTCAGGGTCCAGGGGTCGTGACGGCCAGCCGCCGCGCGAGGCGGGCCCGTCGGCCCGCAAGATCGATCTCGAGGCCGCGGCGCAACGCCGCCTGGCCGTGACCGCGGGCGCGGTAGAGCGCCATAAGGGCCTCATCCGTGGCTTCCCATGCGCTCGCCAGGTTGCGCTCGCGGTGCTCCCGCTCCTTGGCGAGCTCGATCCAGCCCAGCGCCGCGAGCGGCCCCACAGCCGTCGCGAGCCGGCTCCAGGCAACGCCCGCCTCCGCGACCCTGCCCTCGCGGCGCAGCAGTCGCGCCAGTTCGACGGTGGCCGCCGCCCCGTCCAGATCGCCGCCCACGATGCTCTCGCCGGCGGTCTGCAGGCACGCGATCGCCTCGTCGGTCCTGGCCTCGTGGCGGAAGAGCCGCGCCAGTCGCACCAGATCGCCCGGCGGCGCCCAGCGCCGCACCTCGCCCGGGCCGTAGCCACGATCCAGGTGGGCCAGAATCCGGCCGAGCGTGACTACGTCCTCGGCGTTGTGGCGGGCCACCACCCTGAGAGGTCCAACGGGCCCCCCTCGCAGGAAGGAGTGGTAGACGGCCGGAATCTCCGAGGCCGGGATGTCCGGCGCTCGGTGGCGCCGAAGAAGGTGGCGCTCCACGGTTTGCAGGCGTGCGTCCGGCAGGCGGTGGCGGAAGAGCCGCCGGACCAGGAGCAGGAGGTCCAGGTGATCCTCGACGGCGGGCGGCCGCTCGCGGTTCATCCGAAAGCGTGTCTCGAGGAGCGGCCAGTCGAAGCTTCGGCCGTTGTAAGTGACCAGCCAGGCGTTCCGCGGCGTTTCCGCCCGCAGTGCCTCGAGCAGGGCGCCCTCTTCCGAATGGTCGGGCAGGGCCAGCTGCAGCGGCCGAAGCCGATCGTCCTCCCAGCGGGCCAGGCCGATCAGGAATGCGACCGTTCCGGCCGCGGTGCCCAGGCCGGTCGTCTCCGTGTCCAGGCAGAGCAGGGGAGCGGTGGGCGGCGGCATACGCGGCAGGCCGGCCAGCCGGTCGCGATTGAGCGGTAGATACACGGGTCGAAGCTCGCGCCTGACGTACCAGCCCCTGGGTGTCTCGATCGGGTCACCGTCCAAACCCTGGGCCAGCCGCCTGGCCAGGGAAGTGGAATCCACCGCTCCGATCTCTCGCCACACCGGCTGCGGCGGGCCGTGCGGTTCGGCCGCGGCAACGATGGAGGCGATCGCTCGGCGGATGTCCGCATCGTCTTCGGCGGAGCGTTCGGCCCGCCCGGCCGCGGCACGTCCGTTTGCCTCACGCTCGCGTCGCAGATCCTGGAGGCGGCGTTGAAGCCGCGTGCCATCCACGGTTCAGGCGGCGGCAGTGGGCGTGGCGCCTGCCCCCGCCCGCCCCGCCACCAGATCGCCCAGCAATCGGAGCGCCAGCGCCTTCGCGTTGACGTCAGGTTCCAGGCGCGGCCCGGTGCAGGCCGGACAGCCGCAGGAGCAACCGCATCCGACGATCAGCTCGGCCGCCCCGGCGACGAGCTCGGCATGGCGTTCGAAGAGCCGTTCGGAGAGGCCCACGCCGCCGGGAACCGCCTCGTAGAGATACACGGTCGGCGCCTGGTGGTGTGGCGAGCGAACCTGGCTGACCAGCCCCAGGTCGCGCGGGTCGACCATGAGCAGGACTGCCGCGACTGCCTGCATGGCCCTGCCGACGCCCAGCAGCGCAACGTCCAGGTCCGCCCGGCGCCAGCCTCGCGCCGCATCGCCGAGCGTGAGCCAGTAGGCGGTCGTCTGGAGCTCGATCTCGGGCAGGTGGACCGGACCCCAGCCGAGGTTCTCGTCCGTTCCGAACTTGAGCTTCTTGAACATGCTGACCAGGCTCGAGACCATGACCTCGCCGTGGGCCCGGCTGCCGCCCCGGGCAGGAGCGGAGGCGAAGGTCTCGAGTGGCTTGAGGGTCACCGCCCGGTCGGCGTAGGTGTAGTGGTCGATGTCGACGCGTCGGACATAAGCCTTCCGTTCGTCCCAGTCGAGCCTGTCGACGTGGTACTGAGTGGACTCGTGAATGTAGATGGCGTCCTCGTGGACGAGCGTCTGGGCCGCGAAGATGTCGATTTCGCCGATCACGCGGGGCCGATCCGGGGTCGTGTCGATGATCACGACGTTCTCTTCAGCCGCCGCCCGCAGCGAAACGGACGACGCGGGGAAGTTCTCGCTCGACCAGTACCAGCGGTTGTCGCCGGCACGCCTGACGAGGCCCTCCTCGCCGAGAAAGGCGAGGAGGGGCTCCGCGTCCCCGGGCCCGAAGCGCTCGCCCGGCTCGAAAGGGAGCTCGAAACAGGACGCCTTGAGGTGGGCGAGCAGGACGTGCAGGTTGTCGGGATCGAGGCGGGCTTCTTCGGGCGGAGAGGCGAGCAGGAACTCGGGGTGCTCGACCACGTAGCGATCGACCGGCCCGCCGCCCGCGATCAGTACGGCCACGCTCGCGCCAAGGCGCCGTCCGGCGCGGCCCATCTGCTGCCACGTCGCGGCGATCGAGCCCGGATAACCGGCCAGGATCGCCACGTCGAGCTGGCCCACGTCCACGCCCAGCTCCAGGGCGTTCGTGCTGACCACGCCCAGCAGCTCCCCGTCGCGCAGGCCGCGTTCAACGGCCCGGCGCTCAGTCGGCAGATACCCGCCCCGGTAGCCGCGCACGCGGCTTCGCGGCCCGTTGCCCGATCGGAGCGCCTCGCGCAGCGTCGAGAGCATCAGTTCCACGCCTACGCGCGAGCGGCCGAAGACGAGCGTCTGGCGGCCGGCCTGCAGAAACGGCAGGGCCCAGCGAGTGGCCAGCGTGAGCGCCGAGCCCCGCCCTCCCGTCGCCGGGTCCAGGAGCGGCGGTTGAACCAGCAGCACGTGGCGCTCGCCGGTTGGGGCGCCGTTGCGATCCACCAGGCGCGGTTGGCGGCCCGTCAGGGCGGCCGCGAACTCCGCCGGGTTGCGGATCGTGGCCGAGCAGCACACGATGACCGGGTGAGAGCCGTAGTGAGCGCAGATGCGCAGCAGGCGCCGCAGAACGTTGGCCACGTGGCTGCCGAACAAACCGCGGTACGTGTGCAGCTCGTCGATGACGATGACCCGGAGCTGCTCAAAGAGCTGAAACCATTTCGTGTGGTGCGGCAGGATCGCGGCGTGCAACATGTCGGGATTGGTCACGACCACCTGGCCGGCCGATCGGATGCTGGATCGAATGGGGTTCGGCGTGTCGCCGTCGTACGTCGAGGCGTTGATCTGCAGACCGGCCGCGCGACTCAGCGCGCCCAGCTCCGCGACCTGGTCCTGGCCCAGCGCCTTGGTGGGGAACAGGAAGAGAGCCCGCGCCGTGGGGTCTTCCGCGAGCGCCTGGAGCGTGGGCACGAGATAGCACAGCGTCTTGCCCGAAGCCGTGGGCGTGACGACGACGACATCCTCTCCGGCGCGGACGGCCTCGATGGCCTCGGCCTGATGGCGGTACAGGCTGGCGATGCCGCGGGCGCCCAGGCCGGCTACGATCCGCGGATCCAGCCAGTCCGGCATGGCGAAGAGATCGGCGGGCCGGGCTGGGATCTCGGCTCGGTGGACGACCCCACTTGCGAGCGACGGCTCGGCCAGGATGCGGCCCAGCACTCGCTCCACCTCGGCCGGCTCGTAATAGCGCATCGGGGCACCTCAAATAGAACGGCCGTACTAATTCTGGACAGAGTCTAGCAGCGTGGGCAAGCGCGCGTCTGGTTTGACACGTCAGCTGCCGACAGCTACGATTACGGAGATGCGACGGAACGAAGTGGACGCCGACGCGGAAGAGGTGGCCCGGGCCTCCGTCGAGGCCCGCCCGTCGTTCGGACTCTCCAGGCGAAAGCTCGCTGTTGCTGTGGCGGGGTTCATCTGCCTGTGGCTGGTCGGCGTCTTCGCCCGCCAGGTTGGGGAGGCTGCCGCCGCCGCGGACCAGGTCGACGCCATGAAGGCTCGCAATGCCGCCGTCGAGAGCGACATCAAGTCCCTGCAGGCGGAGCTCGAGCTGATACAGCAGCCGGGCTTCGTGGACTCCACGGCCCGTGGATACATGCTCGGCTCGCCGCGCGAGATACCGTTCACGATCGATCCCAGCGCGCCTCCGCTGCCGCCCGACGCTCCCGGCTCGATCGGCATCAAGCCCCAGCCGGCGACGCAGCCCGAGACCCCGCTCGATGCCTGGCTGAAGGCGCTCTTCGGTTCGTAGGAGGCTGAGCGGCTGTCTCGCCGCGGTCCTCGGCCGCAGGCGGGGACGCGGGAAAGCCCGCAAATGGCCACGCGCCGCCACCCCGTGGGGCTACGATCTGCGCCATGGATAGGGCCGTTTGCGCAGGCCGTCGCCCCCTTCGAGTGGGCATCCAGCTGCCCGAGATCGAGCGGCCCACTCGCTGGCCCGAGCTGGCCGAGATGATCCGCCGCGTCGAGGCACTCGGGTTCGACTCGATCTGGATGGGCGACCACTTCCTGTACCACCTGGCCGACGGCACGGCCGACGCGCCCTGGGACGCCTGGTCGGTTCTGGCGGCCGCGGCTGCGATCACGTCTCGGGTCACCCTCGGCCCACTGGTGACACCGGTCGGCTTCTACAACCCAGCCGTTCTGGCCAAGAAGGCGGCCACGGTCGACGAGATCTCTGGCGGGCGGCTGGTCCTGGGCCTCGGAGCCGGTTGGAACGAAGTGGAGTTCCGCGGCTACGGCGTGCCGTACGACCACCGCATCTCTCGCTTCGAGGAGGCGTTCACGATCATCCGAACGCTCCTGGCAGAGGGCGAGATCGACTTTACGGGCAAGTACTTCAGCGCTCGCGACTGCCAGCTCGTGCCGCGCTCTCGCTCCGGCGGTCCGCCCTTGCTGATCGGCTCGATCGGCGAGCGGATGCTCAACATCACCCTTCCGTATGTGAAAGCCTGGAACGTCTGGCACACCGAGACCCACAACAGTCCAGGCGGCGTGGCGCCGCTGCGGGCGCGTGTTGCCGCGGCCTGCGCCGCGGCGGGCCGCGACCCCGCCAGCGTCGAGGCCACCGTGGTCGTGCTGGTCCGCATGCCGGGTGGCAAGGGTCGCCGCCAGGGCGACGGCACCCTGGACACAACCCCCAACCCGCTCCAGGGCTCGCCCGAGGCGATCGCCGACGCGTTGCGGGCCTACGCCCGCGCCGGCGTGGCCGAGGTACAGCTGGTCGTCGATCCAATCACGATCGAGTCGCTCGAGGGCCTCGCAGCCGCCCTGGAGCTGCTCGACCGGAGCCACGCGGATTGACCCTGGTCGTCCTGCCGGCGCACCGCCGCGGGCTGGTTCCCTCATGGCCCATCGGCTACACTACCGCCGCGCCACGGCGGAGTAGCTCAGTGGTAGAGCAGGGGACTCATAAGCCCTTGGTCACTGGTTCAAATCCAGTCTCCGCTACCACCCGAATGCCTGAGCGACCCGGGCAGCCGCCCGGGTCGCGCGGTTTCGCAGGGGCGGCGGCTCGGCGGTCGAGACTCTGCCTCTGCGGGCGGGTGACGCCGAACATCTCGATGGACCGAGGAGTCGTGTTCATGCAGGCGTTGTCGCGCGGCTCGCGACCGCCGGCTTCGCCTGGTCGCTGATTCGAGCGGCCGCGCCAGCCGAGAAGTCCTCGGGCGTATACTGCGGCGGCCGGCCGGCTACCCACCGGCTGCCAAATCCGGAGGCTCCGTTACACCTTGAATAGAGGCTTCATCCGCAACGGGATCGTAATGGTCGTTCTCGTTGCCGCCACCGCTCTGCTGCTCTACATACTGATCCAGCCCGCCCAGCCGAACACCAAGGTCTACTCGCAGTTCCAGGCGGACGTTCAGTCCGGCCAAGTCACCACGATCGTCCGCAACGACACGACGCTAACGGTGACCCTGAAGAACAACCAGCAATACACGGTCCAGTCCGATTCTCCTGAGGAGGGCGAGTGGAGCGCCATAACCGGCTGGCTCCAGGCCGCCAACATCCCGCAGTCGAGCTGGCCGAGCTACGAGGTCCAGACGCCGCCCAACACGGGCTGGATAACCCTTCTGATCACGACCCTCCTGCCGATCGGGATCATCGTCTTGTTCATCGTCTTCTTCATGCGCCAGGCCCAGGGCACGAACAACCAGGCCTTGAGTTTTGGCAAGAGCCGGGCGCGCATGTTCCTCGGTAACAAGACCGTCGTCACATTTGCCGACGTCGCGGGGGTGGATGAGGCAAAAACGGACCTCCAGGAGGTCGTCGAGTTCCTCAAGTATCCGGAGAAGTTCAACTCGCTCGGCGCGCGAATTCCGCGCGGGGTGCTGCTGGTGGGTCCTCCGGGAACCGGCAAGACGCTTCTCGCTCGGGCCGTGGCCGGCGAGGCAGGGGTGCCGTTCTTCTCGATCTCGGGATCCGAGTTCGTGGAGATGTTCGTCGGCGTCGGCGCAAGCCGCGTGCGCGACCTCTTCGACCAGGCCAAGCGCAACTCGCCGTGCATCGTCTTCGTGGACGAGATCGACGCGGTCGGCCGCCAGCGCGGCGCTGGACTGGGCGGCTCTCACGACGAGCGCGAGCAGACGCTGAACCAGATCCTGGTCGAGATGGACGGCTTCGACACGAACACCAACGTGATCGTTGTGGCCGCCACGAACCGGCCGGACGTGCTCGACCCGGCCCTGCTGCGGCCCGGCCGCTTCGACCGCCAGGTCATCCTGGATCGGCCGGACCTGCGCGGCCGCGTGGCCATCCTCAAGGTGCATACCAAAGGCAAGCCGCTGGACAAGGCGATCGACCCGGAGAACCTCGCTCGCCAGTCAGCGGGCTTCTCCGGCGCCGACCTGGCCAACCTCGTGAACGAGGCCGCCATCCTGGCTGCGAGGCGCAACCGCAAGGTCATCGGCATGGCCGAGTTCAACGAGGCCCTGGAGCGCATCGTGGCCGGCCCCGAGCGCAAGAGCCGCCTGATCTCGGACGCCGAGAAGCGGATCATCGCCATCCACGAGGGTGGTCATGCCGTGGTGCAGCGCGTGCTGCCCAAGTGCGACCCGGTGAACAAGGTCACGATCATCAGCCGCGGCATGGCCCTCGGTTACACCATGGCCCTCCCGACGGAGGACCGCTATCTGCAATCCAAGACCGAGTTCGAGGACAAGATCGCCGGTCTTCTCGGCGGCAATGCCGCCGAGCGGCTGATCTTCGGGGACACGACGACCGGCGCCTCTAACGACATCGAGAAGGCGACCGATCTGGCTCGGCGCATGGTCACCGAGTGGGGCATGAGCGACAAGCTCGGGCCTCTCGCGTTCGGCAAGCGCGACGAGATGATCTTCCTGGGCCGTGAGATCGGCGAGCAGCGCAACTACTCCGACGACGTGGCCAAGATGATCGACGAGGAAGTCCGCGCCTTCATCGAGAGCGGTTACGCTCGCGCGACTCAGACCCTGACCGAGCACAAGGCTCGGCTGCTGGCCCTGGCGGACAAGCTGATAGCCGAGGAGACAGTCGAGTCCGAGGAGTTCGAGAAGCTCTTCAGCGATCTGCCGCCCAAGGAGAACATGCACGGCGTCACCCTCGCTGGGCCGATGCCGGGCCCGTCCAGCCCCGCGTCGCCGAGTCCGAGCGTTCCGCCTCCAGCGGCTGCACCGAGCCCCAATCCCAGCCCTTCCTGATCGGATCGAAGCGACGGGAACCGGGTCGCCGACTGGCCACCCGGTTCTTCCTTTTCAGGCGACCGGTCCGGCCAGGCCGGGCTAGAATCGCGTCACCAGCCGTACCTGGAGAAGCGACATGGCCGGCTCACCGACACATCGTGTCATTCGCGACGACGCCCTCGATGAGTACTTGAACCGCACGGGCGATCGGCGGCTCGAGGCCTACAAGGCCTTCCTGCGGATCCCGAGCATCTCAGGCATTCCCGCGCACGCGCCCGATTGCCGGGCTGCTGCCGCGGCTCTCGCCAGAGAGCTGGGGACGATCCGCATGGAGCACGTGGAGGTGTGCGAAACGGGCGGCCATCCGGTCGTGTACGCGGACTGGCTCCACGCCGCCGGCAAGCCAATCGTGCTCGTCTACGCCCACTACGACGTCCAGCCCGTGGATCCAATCGAACTGTGGGATTCACCGCCCTTCGAACCGGTCGTCAGGGATGGCCGGATGCTGGCGCGCGGCTCGTCCGACGACAAGGCTCACGTGCAGATGCACGTCCGAGCCCTGGAAGCTCTTCTGGCGACCCGCGGTGCGCTGCCGATCAACCTCAAGCTGATCGTCGAGGGCGAGGAGGAATCGAGCTCGATTCACCTCGACGCCTGGCTCGAGGCCAACCGGGACCGCCTCGGGGCGGATTTCGCGGTCATCTCGGACACGAGCTTCTTCGAGGGGAATCTGCCGGCCATCACCGTCGGCCTGCGGGGCCTCGTCTACTTTCAGCTCGACGTCACGGGCAGCCGCCTGGACCTGCATTCGGGCGTGTACGGTGGCGCGGTCGACAATCCGGCCAATGCTCTCTGCCAGATCGTGGCCGCCCTCAAGGGTCCGGACGGACTGATCAAGGTTCCCGGCTTCTACGACGACGTAGCGGAGCTGACCGATCTGGATCGCCGGGCGTTAGCGGCGCTGCCATTCGACGAGGTGGCGTACCGCGAGGGGATTGGCGTGCCGGCGCTCTTTGGCGAACCCGGCTTCACGGTCCTGGAGCGGCTCGGCGCCCGGCCGACGCTCGACGTCGACGGCATCTGGGGCGGCTTCGAGGGCGAGGGTCCCAAGACGATCATTCCGGCCCATGCCCATGCCAAGATCAGCTGCCGGCTCGTCGCGAACCAGGATCCCGAGCGGATATTCCAGCTGCTGGCGAAGTACATCGAGGCTGTCGCACCCAAGACGATCAGGTACTCGATCCAGCGTCTGGGCGACGGCTGGCCCAGCCTGACCCCGATCGACCACCCGGCCACACAAGCGGCCGCGCGGGCCATCGAAGCTGTTTTCGGAGTGGAACCGCTGTACATACGCGAGGGTGGGTCCGTGCCGGTCTGCGCCAGCTTCGAGTCGATCCTGGGGCTTTCGACCGTTCTGTTCGGCTTCGCCCCGGCGGACGGCCAGTTTCACGCGCCGAACGAGTGGATGTGGATGTCGAACTTCGAAGCCGGGATCCGCGCCATTGCGCGATACTGGGACGAGGTGGCGGCGCTCGGCCACGAATAACGCCCGGCTCGAACGCTGGTGCCGCCCCAGGGGAGTGGACATGTGCACTGCGGATGAGTGGAAGCGGCCCGGGGTCGCTGGTACGATGCCCCCGATTGCGCTCCGACTGAGAACTGGCTGGAGGCCCGCGTGACGACGACCGATCGCCCCTCAGACGCCGACGCCGCCCCGCAGCGCACCTGGCGACTCGACACAGATAACGGGAGCATGGTCCCGCGTTCGGCGCTGGACGTGCTGGTAGACCTCAACGACAACCTCGCGAGCGGGCGGTTCGGCGAGTATCAACCGGTTCCGCTCGGGTTCGGCCTGCTGGACAAGACGATCGGCGGCGGCCTGCGGGCCGGCGAGCTGCTCCTGATCGGCGGTGCCCAGGGCACGGGCAAGACCACCATGGCCCTGCAGATGGCGCGCAACGTCGCCTCCAGTGGCCAGGCCAACGTCCTGTACGTCTGCTTCGAGCACGAAGAGCAGTACCTGCTCAACCGGCTCATGGCCCTCGAGTCCGCCCTGGTCCACCTTCCTCAGAAGACGGGCGCGATCAAGATCCAGGATGTCCGCAAGGAGATCATGGCATCGTGGATGGCGGAGGGGGCCGGCGGGGCGGGCCTGACCGCCAACCAGAAGCTCCGGCCCAGCCTGGATCGCATCGCCCGGTATGGCCAGAGCCTGTTCTTGATGCGCGGTTCCCAGACCGCCAGCACCATCGACAACCTGCGCAAGCTCGTCCAGCAGCATCGCGTGCTTTCGGGAGACCGGCGCCTCATGGTCATCGTTGACTACATGCAGAAGGTGCCGATGTACCCGGAACCGAACACCGAGGCGGAGAAGGTCACGTTCATCGTCAACGGCCTCAAGGACATAGCCCTCACCGAGCAGGTGGCGATGATCTCGATCGTGGCCGCTGACAAGGAGGGTCTGAAGGCCCAGCGGCTGCGGAACCACCACCTCCGCGGCTCGTCCGCGATCAACTACGAAGCCGACATCATCCTGATCATCAACGAGAAGTACCACATCGTCGCCAAAGTCAACATCGAGTTCAACCCGTATCAGGCCCAGCGGTTCCGCGATTGGGTCGTCGTCAGCATCGAGAAGAACCGCGGCGGCCAGGACAACGTGGACCTGGAGTTCGAGAAACACTTCGAGTACTCCTGCTTCGATCCGAACGGCAGGACCGTGCAGGAGAAGCTCATCGAAGAGCGCCTCTACAACGACTGACGCGGCGGCCGATGAGCTACGGACGGCGATCGGCTGACGGCGGGCGGCGGCCCTTCGTGCGGCCCCAGGACGACCCTCCGGGCACGAGCCGTCTCTTCGTGGCGGTGCCCGTCGCCGACGACGTTCGCGATGCCGTGGGGCGGCTCATGGAGCAGCTGGCCGGGGCTCCCATCGACGTGCGCGGCCCGGGTCAGGCGCGCTGGGTCCGCGTCGAGGGCCTGCATCTGACGCTCCGTTTCCTGGGGGCCACGCCGGACGCCCGGCTACAGGAGCTCTCCGCGGCGGTGGCCGCCGCCGCCCGGGGAGTGGCCCCGTTCCGTGTCGAGCTGACGGGAGGAGGGGCTTTCCCGACTCCCCAGCGGCCGCGTGTCCTGTGGATCGGGATCGGGGCGGGAGCGACCCAGCTGGGGGCCCTGGCGCGACGGCTCGACGGCGAGCTGCAGCGCCTTGGCTGGCCGCCGGAGGAGCGGCCGTTCCAGGCCCACCTGACGCTCGCTCGCACCGACGGCGTGGCGGGGTCGGACGAGACGGCCCGGCGCCTGATCGAGCTGGCGCGGGAGGTTCGGCTGGCCTGGCAAGCGTACAGCCTCACCCTGTACAGGAGTCAGCTGGGCCGGGGTCCGGCGCACTACGAGGCGCTGGCTGAGGCACGCCTGGGGGCTGGCTAGAGCCGGCGCGTCCGCCGGACGCGCCGCGCAGCCTTGCGCGAAGCTCGGTGAAAGCCGTAGGCTTTCGCTCCACCAGCCCTGACCGGGGTGGGGAGGGGCAGTTGCCCGCAGGTCGCCGGGATGCCGGCGGGAGGAGTCGGATGGCCGAGCGCACGCGTTTCCTGCTGGACGAGGAGAAGATCTCTCGCGCCTGGTACAACATAGCGGCGGATCTGCCCGTCCCGCAGGCGCCGCCGCTCCACCCCGGAACGCACCAGCCCCTGACACCCGACGATCTCGCGCCGCTGTTTCCGATGGCGTTGATCATGCAGGAGGTCTCGACCGAGCGCGAGATCGAGATCCCCGAGCCCGTACGGGCCGCCTATGCGCAGTACCGTCCCAGCCCGCTCGTCCGCGCCCTGCGGCTCGAGAAGGCGCTGGATACCCCGGCTCACATCTACTACAAGAACGAAAGCGTCAGCTCGGCAGGCAGCCACAAGCCGAACACGGCGATCGCCCAGGCCTTCTACAACAAGCAGGAAGGGATCAAGCGCATCGCCACCGAAACCGGCGCCGGCCAGTGGGGCAGCGCGCTGGCCCATGCCGGCGCGATGTTCGGGCTCGAGATCAAGGTCTACATGGTTCGGGCCAGCTACGACCAGAAACCGTACCGCCGCCTCATGATGGAGGCCTACGGGGCCAGCGTCGTCGCCAGCCCCAGCAACGACACCGAGTCCGGGCGCGCCGTCCTGGCCGAGCATCCCGACAGCCCCGGTTCGCTGGGCATCGCGATCAGCGAGGCCGTCGAGGACGCGATGAAGCGGGACGACACGCACTACTCGCTGGGGTCGGTGTTGAACCATGTCCTGCTCCACCAGACGGTGATCGGCGAGGAGTCGATCCTCCAGATGGAGATGGCCGGCGAGGAGCCGGACATGATCATCGCCTGTGCCGGCGGTGGCTCGAACTTCGGTGGCATCGCGTTCCCGTGGATCGGCCGGACCTTCCGGGGTGGCCGCAAGTACCAGATCATCGCGGTCGAGCCCCTGGCGGCGCCGAGCCTGACGCGGGGGCGGTACATGTACGACTACGGCGACACGGCCAAACTGGCCCCGGTGGCCAAGATGTACACCCTCGGCCACGACTTCGTGCCGGAGCCGATTCACGCCGGGGGGCTGCGCTATCACGGCATGTCCCCGCAGGTGAGCCTGCTCAAGCACCACGGCTTCATCGAGGCCCGCAGCGTCCACCAGGTGCCCTGCTTCGAGGCCGGGGTGCAGTTTGCCCGGACGGAGGGCATCATCCCGGCGCCCGAATCGACGCACGCCATTCGGGTGGCGGTCGACGAGGCCCTCGCGGCCAGGGAGTCGGGCGAGAAGAAGGTCATCCTCTTTAACCTGTCCGGCCACGGGCTCTTCGACCTGAGTTCCTACCAGAGGTATCTGAGCGGCCAGCTCGAGGACTACGAATACCCGGCCAAGGAGATCGCGGAGGCTCTCGCCCACGCGGGCTAATCGTTCTCGGCTAGGCCACGAATGGGTTCGTCGCCTTCGGGCGAAGGTCGAGCAGGTCTGGCTGACCGGAGCTCGCGACCGCGCGGCACACCGCGCGCCAGGTGGCGATCGGCAGGGAGATGAATGAGGCTCGTCGCCCGCACTCGGTCGGAGTGCCAGAATCGGTCCTGGTGCGAGGGTTCTTTTTGCCCCCCGGTGACGTAGGATCAACGCATGCCACGACTTGCCTGTTTCGCTTGCGGACGCACGCTCTGGGCCACGGCACCATTGGCGCAGCTCTTCGCCGAAGAGCGAAGGTGCCCGCGCTGCGGCGCGGGCTTGCATGACGATCGGCGGGTGTCGGAGCGGCGCGACGTGGCTCGACGGGAGAGGAACGAGGGATCCTCGCCGGCGGGCGGGGACAAGCGCGTGACGGAGCGTCGCATTGCCCAACGAAGGCGCCCCGGCGTCTGAAGGGCGGGCGGCCGAGCGGATGGGGCGAGGGGCTGAGGCGGCGTGGACTTTCAGGCTGTCGGACCTGCGGTCGACCGCGGCCGGCCCGGCCGCGGGGAGCTAGAAGAGGCTGTCCTCTGACTTGGGCGGCTCCACCAGCCGGTTGCGGAGAGCGAAGGCGACCGCCTCGAGCTTGGAGTGCACCCGCAGCTTGCCCATGATGTTCTGGACGTGCGTGCGGAGAGTGTTCGGCGCGATATAGAGGCGCTCGCATATCTCGGGCGTGGCCAGGCCTTCGGTCAGGGCCTTGAGCACTTCCAACTCGCGCGGAGTGAGGGGCTCGATCTGGCGGCGCTCGGTGCCACGTTCGCGGGCGGCGGCGACGCGCTGGGCAATACCCACGATCACCGAGCGCGGCAGCAGCGTCTCGCCGGCGTGGGCTGCACGGACAGCGCTCACGACCTCATCGATCGCCCGATCCTTGGTGATGTACCCGTCGGCGCCCGCCTGGATCGAGTCGAGCACGTATTCATCGTCGGTGAGGGCCGTCAGCATGACCACGCGAGCAGCCGGCCAGCGGGCCTTGATGGCGCGGGTCGCCTCGGCGCCCGTTCCGTCGGGCAGGCGATAGTCCATGAGTACGACGTCCAGGCGCTCGCGGGCTATGGCCTTGGCTTCGGCCACGCTGCTGGCGACCCCGGCCACGACGATATCGGGCTCACGACTGAGCATTTGCGAAAGGGCGCTGGTCAGCAGCTGATGGTCATCGACAAGGAGAACCCGAATCGGTCTGGTCTCGCCATACGATTCGACCATCTCAGGTGACCCCCTTGCGTAGCGCCCGGGACCGGGTAGAAAGTACGTCGGCCCCGTGGCCCTCGGGCATTCTAATCGGACTTCCGGCGCCCGCACACCAATTCATCCGGGTGCGGCGCCACAGGGCCCGGAGAGGTAACTCCGGACAGGCACCGGCGACCGGGCGCCCCGCCCATAATGACGCCATGCGGGTGTCGATCGTTGGTTTCGGTCTCATCGGTGGCTCGATTGCGCGTGCCCTGCGGAGTCGGGGCGGGGCCGGGGAGTGGCACGTGACGGCCTGGAGCCGCTCGGGCGGCCCGGCCCGCCAGGCCGTCGAGGATGGCGTCCTGGACGTCGCTGCGGCGACGCTGGAGGAGGCGATCGACGGGGCGGAGCTGGTTATCCTGGCGGCGCCGCCGCTCGCCTGCCTGGACCTGATCGACCAGATCGGCGGGCCGCTGCGCCGGTCGGTTTCGGAAGACGCCACGGTGACGGACGCTGCCAGCGCCAAGGCCCGTATCGTGGCCCGGGCGGACGCCGTCAGGCTGCCCTTCATCGGCGGCCACCCCATGGCCGGACGCGAAGTCGGCGGCTACGCTGCGGCGCTGCCGGACCTCTTCGTGGGACGGCCTTGGATCACGGTCCCCGGCCTCTACGCCAGGCTGCTCGACGGGGAGCGAATGAGAGAGCTGATCGAAGCCTGCGGGGGGCTGCAGATCCAGATGGAGGCCGACGCCCACGACCATGCAGTGGCAGCCATCAGTCACATGCCGCTGGTGATCTCCGTGGCCCTGGTCGAAGCGATTGCAGGCGGCCCCGGCCGGCCCGAGCGAGTGGACTGGCAGGCGGCCGAAGTCCTGGCCGCGACCGGCTGGGCCGGCATGACGCGCCTGGCCCGAGGCGAGCCGAGCATGGGCGCCGGCATCGCGGCCACGAATGCCGCCGCCATCTCCGCCCGACTGCGCGAGGTGCGGGCGGCCATAGACGAATGGCTGGCGGAGCTCGAGCGGAAGGGCGGTCCGGATGCAGAGGCGCTGAGGGCGCGGTTCGTGTCGGCGAAGGACCGCCTGGAGGAGTCGGGGTCGCGATGGGGGTAGCCGGGGAGCTCGTCTACGCGGTGCCGCGAAAGGTGCTGCTGGCAGGCACCAGCTGGCGTGGCGTCAAGGTCCAGGGCACCGCCGCAATCCTGGCGCGACTCGAACGCGGCCGTTACTACCCGCGCCAGGCGGCCGAGGCGGACGCCACGCTCAAGCAGATCATCCCGTACCTGGTCCTGCGCGACGCCGATCGAATCTTCCTGATGAAGCGGACGAGAGCCGGCGGCGATGCCCGCCTTCACGACCTATACACGATCGGGGTCGGTGGGCACATGAACCCGGGCGACGACTCGGTTTTGATGTGCCTGCGACGCGAGTGGCGCGAGGAACTCGTCGCCGACTTCATCCCGGATTTCAGTTTCCTGGGGCTCCTCAACGACGACGATGTCGAGGTCGGACGCCATCACCTCGGGTTTGTCTACGCGGCGGACGCCGCGGGCATGCCGGTGGCGGTCCGCGAGACGCACAAGCTGAGCGGGGCTTTCGAGCCGCTCGAGGTCGTCTGGACGGTCTACGATCGCATGGAAACGTGGAGTCAGCTGGTCCTCGACGCCCTCGCCGACCGAACCTCGGCCCCGCCCTCGGAGTCTCACGCATGAGCGACCGCGCCGGTCCTCCTGGAGAGCGTGGCATGTTCGTCAAGGAAGCCTATCTGACCCCTGACATCGTCCGAACCCAGGATGATGCCTCGAGGGCTCGCGGCAGAGCCATCGATACCCGATTCGCCGAGGCGCTAGCGGCCGAGCTGAGCAGCGCCTATCGCCTGGCCGGCTACCTTCTCGCCGATGCGACCGAGGCCCAGGACGCCGTTCAGGAAGCATCCGTACGAGCCTGGCGCAGCCGGGCCAAGTTGCGAGAGCCGGACAAGTTCCATTCCTGGTTCAACCAGATCCTCGTCAACGTGTGTCGCACCAGGCTCCGCAAGAAGGCCCGCCAGCGGACTCTCGACGTCGACGAAGTCGATCTCGAGGGCGTGGACCCATTCCGGTCAGCCCTCGCGCGCGACGCCATAGGCCGGGCGATCTCGAGCCTGAGCACGGAGCTCCGAATGGTCGTCGTGCTGCGCTACTGGGGCGACCTCTCGCTGGCCGAAATAGCCGATCGGCTGGGCATTCCGATCGGCACCGTCAAGTCCCGACACCACGCTGCCCTGAAGACGCTGCGCCGCCGCATCGAACCGGCGACAGGGGGCACGAAATGAGCGATACGGACCTCGAGATGGAAGAGCGGCTGCGCAGGTTCGCCGACAGCACCAGGACGCCGCCACTCCCCGCCGAAACGGCGGCTCTCCCGTGGGCGGTCCAGTCCGAAACGCAGGCCGGCGGCGTGCGGCGCTGGCTGCCGGCGATGGCAGGCATGACCGCACGCGCAAGCCGGGTGGCCCTGGGCGCTGCGCGCCTCACGGCGACGCTGGCGGCGGCGTTCGGGTTGCTCTTCGTGGTCAGCAACGTGCGGGGCAGCGGCTCGAGCGCCGAGATCGCGCCGCCCCCGGCGACGTCCCTGCCATCGCCGGCGGTCGGGGCCTCGGACGGCCCCGAGGTCGTGGTCCTGCCGACGAGTGGCGTCGTCGACGACGTCACGGCGAGCTACGTCGCCGGGGGCGTACAGCGCGCCGAGTCGGACGGGGCGGCCGCGGTGATAATCCAGCTCGACACGCTGGGCGGGAGCATGAGCGCGATGATGAGCATCGTCCAGTCGCTCCATGCCAGCATCCCAACGATTGTGTGGGTCGGTCCCTCGGGCGCCAAGGCGGCCAGCGCCGGAACGTTCATCACGCTGGCGGCGAACCTGGCCTACATGGCCCCGAGCACGAACATCGGAGCCGCTTCTCCGGTCGCCGCGGGGGGCGGCGACATCGCGGCGACCTACGGCCAGACCGAGGCCGCGAAAGTCCTTAACGACGCAATCGCCGAGATCCGGAGCATCGCCCAGGAGCGCCATCCGCAGGCGGTTGATTGGGCGGCGACGACCGTATCCCAGGCCCAGTCGTACTCGGCCGAGGAAGCGCTTGCCGCTCACGGCATCAATGGCGTCGCCGCGAGCCTCGACGAAGTCTTGAACCAGGCCGACGGCCAGATGGTCACCGTCAACGGGGCGTCGGTGGTCGTCCACACGAAGGGCGCGACGACGGTCACCATCGGCGAGGACCTGATCCAGTCCGTCCTGCACAGCCTGGACGATCCGAATATCGCCTTCATCCTGCTGGTGATCGGGATCCTGTGCGTGGCGGTCGAGTTCTTCCACCCGACGCTGGTCATGGGCTTAATCGGCGCCTTCGCGCTCGCACTTTCCTTCTACGGGTCGGGCAGCCTGCCGCTGAACATCCTGGGGGTGGTCCTGGTCGTGCTCGGCATCGCCATGTTCGTGCTGGAGCCGAACTTACCCAGCCATGGCCTGTTCGTCGCAGGCGGCGTGATCAGCTTCGTGGTGGGCGCCTCGGCCTTCTACGGTTCGCCGGGACCCTATCTACCGGCCGCCTCGGTCGCGTGGCCGATCACGGCCACGATGACGGCCGCGGCCGCCGCCTACGGGCTGATCCTCGTCCGGACTCTGGTGCGGATGAGACACCAGGCCGTGCCGGTCGGCTCCGGCCTCATCGGCACGGTGAACGTGATCGGCATGACCGGCGTGATCGAGAAGGATCTGGCGCCGCTCGGGACCGTCTACGTTGGCGGCGAGTCGTGGTCGGCCAAGCTGATTGGAGCGGGCAGCTCCTCGCGAGGCTCGCGGGTCAAGGTCGTCCGCAGGGACGGCCTCATCCTCATGGTGGAAGCGCTGGATTAGGCATGCCGCATCAGCTGGTCGTCGTCGTGAAAGCCAGCTGCGGCGGTTTGCCGACTGGGCGACAGGGTGATCGGAGTGGAGAGCGGAGAGATCGGGTCGCCGGATAGAACCTCATCGGGCGACCCGGTGGTCGCCGCCAGGACCGCCCATCTGGGCATTGATGCTGCTGGAGGTACAGGGGAATGGATACGACCGGGTCCACGGTGCTGCTGATCGTCGTGCTCGTAATAGTTGCCCTGGTGATCGTCCTGGCCGCGATCTCGATCCGGATCGTCCCACAGTGGGCGCAGATGGTCGTGTATCGCTGGGGCCAGACCAACGCGAGCCTGGTTCGTCAGCCGGGCCTGAGGTTCCTCATCCCGGTTGCCGACAAGGGTTACATCGTGGATCTGCGCGAGCAGTTCATCGAGGTCCCGCGACAGACGACGATCACCCGAGACAACGCCCCGATCAGCGTCGACTTCCTGATCTACTGGAAGGTCGTCAACCCGCTCATGAGCCTGGTGAATGTGACCAACTTCTCCGGGGCCCTCCAGGGTGTCGCTGCGACCTCGCTCCGCTCGGTCATCGGTGACATCCCGCTCGATGACGTGCTGTCGCAGCGGGAGCGGATCAACGAGACCCTCCGCAACAAGCTCGACGAGGTCACCGAGCGCTGGGGCGGCAAGGTCACCACTGTCGAGATTCGCGAGATCCTGCCGCCTCCCGGCGTCCAGGAGGCCATGAACCGGCAACTCTCCGCGGAACGAACGCGCCGCGCCGTCATCACCGAGTCGGAGGGCACGCGCCAGGCCACCATCAACGTGGCCGAGGGCGACAAGCAGTCGGCCATCCTGCGCGCCGAGGGCGATCGACAGGCGGCCATCCTGCGTGCCCAGGGCTTCAGCGAGGCCCTGAACACAATCTTCAGTGCGGCCCGGAACATCGATCAGAAGACGATGGCGCTCCAGTACCTGGACGCCCTCAAGACTCTAGGCAGCGGCCCCGCCACCAAGTTCGTCATTCCGCTCGAGTTCACGCAGCTTCTCGGGCCCCTCGGGTCGATGGTCCAGTCGGGGATGCAGGCGGGCGAGTCTTCGGCCGGCCCCAAGCGCGGTTCCTGATCGCGCGGTCCGGGACGCCGGCGTCCCGGCACGACGACCACAGCATCGAGGTGCGTGGCAGCCTCTCGGTCGCTTTGGCGTAGCTCACCTGGGGACTATGCCGTTCGTCCGGGAGGCTGCCTATAATCAGTCGATCTGCCAGATTGGTCGAGCGTCTTGCTCGAATGGGGCGGCTGTCCGCCACGGGTAGGAAACACGCTGCTGCGTCCGCACAACCAGGTGAGCCGATGGCCGTCAGGATCCTAGTAGTCGATTCCGATCCCACTGTACAGCGGGCACTGGGCAATGCGCTTACGCAGGCCGGCTACCAGGTGATTTCCTCTGCCGAAGGCCAGGATGGGCTGCGGGTCGTTCATTCGGACAAGCCCGCTCTCGTTCTGATCGCGGCGAATCTGCCCGGCGTCGACGGTTTCACCATCGTCAGCCGGTTGCGGCTCGAGGATGGTCCGTCCACCCATACGCCCGTCATCCTGCTGCTCGGGGAGAACGAGACAGAGCACCGCGGCAAGGCCCTGCGGTCGGGCGCGGACGACTACCTGATCAAGCCCTTCCACCCGGCCGAGCTGATGGCCCGGATGCGAAGCCTGCTGGCGCGCTATGCGCCCGCCGACTCGGCGCCGGTTCCAACGCAGCGTGTGCCGTCCGCAGTGGCCTCGCGCCGCCGCGACCCGGCCCGAGTAATCCTCTTCTACGGGGCAAAGGGCGGCGTGGGCACGACGACCATTGCCATAAACACCGCCATCGCCCTGCACAAGGAAATGGGCAAGAGGGTCTGTCTGATCGACGCGAATCTTCAGTTCGGGGATCACCGGGTGTTCATGGATCTGGGCCTGGACAAGATGAGCATCGTGGATCTGGCCACCGCCCAGGGTGTCGATCTCGACCTGATCCGGCAGATCCTCGTCAAGCACGAATCCGGGATAGATCTTCTGCTGGCGCCGCCCTCACCGGAGACCGCCGAGCTCGTCACTTCGGATCATCTGCCTGAGATCATCAGCCAGATGGTCAACGAGTTCGACTACGTCGTGCTCGATGTCGACAAGCGGCTCGACGAGGTCAACCTGCGGGTCATGGACGTCGTCCAGACGATTTTCGTTGTCATGACCGCGGACCTCCCGTGCCTGAAGAACGTCCGCCTGCTGCTCGAGACGATCGGCCACCTCGGGTACTCCGATGAGAAGGTCAAGCTGATTCTCAACCGCTCGAACGCCTTCACGGGCCTCAACGTGAAGAACGCCGAGAGCGCCCTCAAACGTCGCATCGACTATCAGATTATCAACGAGTACCGGGCCGCTATCGGGGCGCTCAACAGCGGCGCGCCGTTCATGTACACGAAATCGGATTCGGTCCTCGGTCGCAACATGCTCGACTTCGTGAAGGCGATTGACCGGGACCTGTCCGATCGCCCGCTGACCAGGGCCGCCCGCTAACGAAGGGCGCTCCGGCGGAGTGCGCGTGGTGAAGGCCCAGATAAGCCGCAGTTGAGTCTCGCGGCGTAGCTTCGCAAGGTGCTTGCCTCGCTGCTGTCCGCCACTCTTTACGGTCTCGACGGTCGCCTGGTCCGCGTCGAGGTGGACGTTGCCCCGGGGCTGCCCGGGTTCACGATCGTCGGACTGGCGGACACCGCTCTGCAGGAGGCTCGGGAGCGGGTGCGAGGGGCCATCCGCAACAGCGGCTACGAGTATCCGCCGCGCCGCATCACCGTGAATCTCGCTCCAGCGGACCTGCGCAAGGGAGGCGCGTCCCTCGATCTGGCCATCGCTCTCGGGATTCTGGTCGGCTCGGAGCAGGTCACGGCCGCCGGGCGCTGGGCGGTCCTGGGCGAGCTTTCGTTGGGCGGCGATTTGCGCCCCGTGCCCGGTCTGCTGCCCATGGTCTCTGCCCTGGCCAGGCGGCGCGTCCGGCGCGTCATCGTACCGGCGGAAGGCGCGCTGGAGGCATCCCTCGCGGACGGCACAGAGGTCGTCTCGGCTGCCACGCTGGCCGAGGCGGCACAGCTTCTCCGCGTCAGCCGGCGGAGCCGGGCCCGGGCCGCTCCGCCCCGCGTCGAGCTCGCGGAGGACCTACGTTTCGAGGCGGAGGGTGGCGTGGCACAGGAGGCGTCCTTGGCCGACGCGTCCGGCCCGGCGGCCATGCAGGGCCCGGATCTGGCCGAAGTGCGCGGCCAGCTGGAGGCCCGCCGGGGCCTCGAGATCGCCCTCGGCGGCGGTCACTGCATGCTCATGATCGGGCCGCCCGGATCGGGCAAGACGCTCCTGGCCCGAACCATCCCCGGGCTCCTGCCGGAGCTGAACGACGAGGAATCGCGGGTGGCGACGATAATCGCCTCTGTCGCCTCGCCGTCGCCGATTCGCGGGCTCGTCCGGCGGCGTCCATTTCGCTCACCCCATCACACGATCTCCTATGCGGCGATGGTCGGTGGCGGCCCGCATCTCTCACCTGGCGAGGTGACGCTCGCGAACGACGGGGTCCTGTTCCTGGACGAGCTGCCGGAGTTCGATCGGGGCGCGTTGGAGGCTCTCCGCCAGCCGCTCGAGGACGGCCAGGTGTTGATCTCGCGGGTCGGCCGGGCGGCCGTGTTTCCGTCGCGATTCCAGCTCGTGGCGGCCATGAACCCGTGCCCGTGTGAGTCGGCGCTACACCGGGAAAGCGGTAGGTCACGACGGCTCGGGCCCTCTTCTTACCGTCTGGAGTGATGTCCGTGTGGACGACGATGCCGACGAGCAGGCGCACGATCTCG
>JBEKCH010000007.1:0-68703 GCA_050014975.1 Candidatus Limnocylindrales bacterium | reverse complement strand
TGCCGGTGACGGACTGGAACACCGTCAATGTGCAATCCCGGGGGACTCCCGGTGGCTTGGATCAGTCGAGGGTGGGGACTTTTACATGGCCACCAGTGGGGACTTTCTCATGGCCGCGGACAACACGTCGCCGAGCCTCACTTTGGATAGCTTCTAACTGCTCGGACAGCCTAGCGAGGGCCTGCTGCCGATGCGGCGTATCCTCAGCTGCACGGAAACGCCTGGCTGCCCAGCAAGGCGTGCTCAAGGCTCGATCGTTGTCCGTGGAACGAGTGGTGCTTTGCCGACCATTTCAGCTCATCGGCCCACTCCTGAGGGGCAAGCCATTCCATTCTTCATCTCTGGTGGCGAAGACGAGGATGGCCAGCCCGAACTTGGCCCCGAGGAGCTCCGAAGGTCGGAGCTAATGGCAGTAGATTGCCTACTTTCGAGTCAGGACTAGGTCCACGTCGCCTTCTTTCCGGGTGTCCCCTCGAAAGAGCCTCGTCTGCGACACTCCCTCCATGGGCCGTGCCCGCACTTCTATGGCCCATTCGGGAAACACTGTGGCGAGGACTTCGGACGTGATCGCCAGAGTCTGCTGCCGGCTGTCAGTCCGCACGTAGATCGTCGCGTCCTGCTTCAACAATGGTCGACTGGCCGAAAACACGGCGCTAAGCAGTGACCGGTAATGGTCGGTGTGCTCGAACTTCCCCCGCACCGCCCCGCCCACCCTTGAGTCGGTCGGCTCTCCACCAAGGAGCCACAGGCGCAACCATTGATCGTAGAAGTAGTTCGTCACGCCTAGGTACGGTGGCGAAGTCAGGAGCAGCCTCGCTGATCCTTCACTCTTGCGCCGCATGACCTTCAGCTGGTCTCGGCTATCCCCGAGCCTCATAGAGCTGCGCGTCGGTTGAGGCCGGCCCTTCGCGTACCGCCATCTGATGCGTGGCTCCAGGAATTCGACCGGATCCACGGCCGGAGGCCTCAATCCACGTTTACGCCACCAGCCAATCGAGTAATTCGGCGCCATCGCCTTCGTCTGGCGCATCTGATTAGAGAGGGCGAAGCCGCGCTTTCCGTGGAGGTATACGAGAAGCAGGGCTGCCAATGTCCGATCGACGCTGAGCCTCCGCCATTCCAACGACTTCCGAGCCGCAAGGAGGAACGAGAGAACACCCGGATCGAAGCAGTCCTGAAAGAACTCTGGGAGCCGTCGGGCGGCAAGGCGAAACCGATACCGCTCCTTTGAGATCTCGACGAGCCTCGCCACGACGTCTGCTTCGGCTGCCGGGTGCAGCTTGGTGGCCCCATAGACCCATCCGACCGGGTTAACTTCTATGCCGAGACCCACTCGACCTAGCGTGGCGGCGCTGAACGGAGCCGTTCCCCGTCCTGCGAACGGGTCGAGAACCGTTTCCCCTGACTCCGTGTATTCGCCAATCACCGTGTCGGCAAAGGACACGGGAAACATCGCATAGTAGGGTCCCACGCCCGACCAGCGCTCGGCGGCCGTACCGTAGCTGCGGGTGTCAGTCATGGCGCATCAAGGCTCGTGCAAGTTGCTCCAATACCTTACCGCCGAGATTGAGTGGGATCGCAGCTTGAGCATTCGCCGATACCAGCGAGGTCAGAGCGTTCGGATATCTGGACGACACGAGCCTATCGAGGAGCCCGCAGACCGTCCCAATCTCCGAGTATGGCTCCAGGTCGCTGCTCGCTAGGCTGTCCTGCTCGTCGTTCAGGAATGGAATGTCGACGACGAGCCGCGCACCGGACAGGGTCTTGTAGAAGACCTTCCGGCCAAAGTAGGTATCGAGACCGTAGCGCTTTGGACTTGTGCTAAAGACGATGTTTGACTTGATGTACTGGTCATCGGGCATGAAGACACTTCGCGGGTCGAAGAGAGTCGTGCCGGACTCGTCCCGCTGGTCGAGATCATCAAAGTGCGAAACAAATGTCCCAGTCTTCTCGACCCCGATCAAGAGAAGATCACGTCCGGTCTTCTCCCGCACTTGCACGTTGATTCGCTTCAGCTCAGAGCTGATCGCCGCGCTCAGCCAGGCGGGATGACCGAAGACAGCAAGCGGACCATCCAACACGAATGCGACCCGATCGATTCGGCCTAGCAACGCTCTTCTTTCGAAGCACCTCAAGAGGTGCACCAAAAAGAGGCGCTCCCACACCTGCATTACTTCACCGAGCGCTTCTCCATTCGTGCCCTGGTCCCGGAAGGCCTCGTGAATGCGAAGAGCGTCCGTCGAGAAGATCGCCCGGGAGCGTGCGCAACTGCAGGATGTTGTTCCAGGTCGGACGCTCAGCCGTTGCTGGCATCCCAGCTCAAGTTCATACGGGCACGCCTGACCGCCGAATTGACCTGCCGGCTTCCACGCCAGCAATTCTTCGTATGTCGTCAGAAGTGGCGTACGATCCTGCTCGTCGACGACGGCGTCGCTCAGTACTTCGTGAAGTGTCTGCCGGAAGGATTCGCGAGCTGAGTCGAGCGTGCGTGTTACCACATTACTGCCGGGCAGGGCTGCATCGATCGATGCCGCCTGCTCCACGGTCCGGAATCGGATCGGGTCTACAGGACGGTGCTCGTCGAGCGTTTCAAGCAACTCCAAGTCGACCAGGACGCTGGCCACCGTGCAGTAGCCAATCTTCGCGCCCGGGTATCCGGTCTGGACATCGACCTCCGCATTGCTTCCGTCGATCGCGATCACCAAGCCGGGTAGTCTGCCCGGCGGTGGGGCCAACGCAGGTGTGACCGACGCGCGGGTGTCTTCACGCTTCCGGACACGCGACAGACGGAGCAACTTCTGCACGCCCTCGGACTCGACAATCCTGCGGAGCGGCCTGTAGCTTGCGAACTCACCTTCGTATGGCATCAGTCATCCAGCGAGGGCGGGGACTCGATGGAGAAACGCTCGACCTGGACCGGGACCACGAACGGGTTCGAAAGCGTCTTCATTCGAACAAATCCTCTATCTTGGGCCCGGAGAATGCTCCCTTCGAAGTCCGCAAAATCGTAGAACTTATTGAGTTCTCGAGTCTCGTCGGTATTGTTCAGATGTCCGATGAACCAATTCGCCGTGTTCCGCAGGATGTTACGCTGAATCGAGCTCACCTCCTGGGTCGCGTAAACCAACCCAATGCGGTATTTGGCCCCTTCCTTCGCGGTGCGCACCCATATGTCTTGGAGGTCAAGCTCCTTCGATGATGGAAGGATGTTATGTGCCTCCTCCACATAGACGAGGATATCTGGTGGCTCCTCAGCGTTACGGAACCGCTCTTGGCTACGCTCAAACACGCGCTTGATAACGCGGTCCGCCGAACCCTTGTTCAGCTCAGGATCACCCCCGGACTGGTCGATGATCACGAGCTTGCCGCGCTCCAGCTCGTCGTAGATCTCCTCGGCGAAGTCTATGGTCGTCGAGTTTGTGTGTTGCGGTCGCACCCGGCCCACGAGTCTCGAGCCATTGGCGTACTGAAACATGCCGAGAATCTTCCGGAGGTCGTCGTCAGCCCATGATCCCGATGAACTGGAGCCAACGTAAGTTTGATTGAACTGGACGAACCCTGAGTTCGGATCGTCTATGAACTCGCGAAGAATCTTCATTGACGTGGCGATCTCAGACCAAGTCGGGTTGGGCTTGCCCAGCATCGTCCCCGCGACCGCGTATCCGGGAGATGCGAGCAGGGCGTTGATCAGCCCCTGGTTGAAGAGGCCTTTCGTCATGGGTGAGAGGCTGGCAGGGGGAACCAGACCCGCTTGGAAGAGAAGGGATCGGTACGCCAGAACCCGTCTCTTGTGTCGTGTCATTGCGGATATGTCCGCCGGGTCAGGCGGCTCTAGCCTGACGTCCCGGAAGTTCGCAAGGTACTTGCTGCTGTCGCCGGAGAGAGCCGCATCGACGATCTGCTTGCCGATCTCCAGGTTCTCATCCAGGAAGAAGTTGAGGAGCATCAGGCGTCGATTCGGGTCGTTAGGGTGACGTGTAATGCCGTAGGTAATGACGTCTTCGGCAAGCTGGGCGTGATCAGCGAGCGGCCCAACTGCCCACACATTCTTGATGGCGTTCGGGTTCCTCTTGTTGTCTAGATCCTGTGGGTTCTCATTCGCATACTCACCATTAGGGTCGAAAACGATCTGACCCACCCGCACCGGATCCGCGGACCACCGCAGGGCGAAAACGGAGGTCAGAATGATCTTCGTGGTGTTGGACTTGCCGGTCCGGGTCATCCCGAACAGCGCAGTCTTTTGGCCCAAGAGATCCGTTGGTGTGATGGCGACCTGCACGTCGCTGACTCTCTGGAACGCCCGATTCGTCGACGCGTAGCGAACTCCACCAATCCGCACAAGATGCTTGGATACAGCGTCGGGACGGGATGGGTCTCGAAAGTTAACGATTTCCGATAATGCATCTCCGCGCGGCTTGAAGACCTTCAGCCCACGGTTCGGGTAGTAGTTGCTGATGTCAGATCCGAAGTGAAGGGCGTAAGCCGAGGACGGCTGACCTTCCACCTCCGCCACATAGAACGTTCCAAGGACCCGACACTTGACACCAGCGAAGCTGAGCAAGTGATGGGTGGTGGGATCCATGACCTCACGATCATCCCAACGCTTGTTAGTTTCCCCACTGACTCGCTGGGCGGTCTCAACACGTACCCTGAGCGCTTCCTGGGCGTTGGGCAAGTCGGCTTTGTCCAAGACACGAAGGAGCAGGACGGACGCATCCTCCGTTCTGACATCGGACGTTAGGGCCGGGTCGACACGAGTGGCGACCAGGAATGAAAGAGCTGGAATTCCCCCGACCTGCTGACGGTTGAAATCGTGGATCTGGACTAACGCCTCGTCGTACCCGATGGAATAGACCTCGCCCACGTATGCCGCTGGCTCGATGAGCGCCATGAGCTTCGCTGAGGCAGCGACCAACTCCGCCGACAGGTCGTCGGCATCGATCCGCGTCCCGACTCGTCCAATCAGACTTCCGGTCTCCATGGCTCCTCCATGCTACAGCGCTGGCCGCAGTCTAGCCGCGGTCAACGGCCCGTTTATCTCCACTTGACAAAAGCTCTGACTCGCTCAAAGCGAACGACCGCCGAACGACGTGTTGCCCCTGTGTCAAGCAGCGGCTCGGGCAGCGTCTCCGATGCGGGCTCGAGCAGCCTCATCGGTCTGGAGACGACGGAACAACTCGTCGCTGAGGGGTCGACGCAGCGCTCGGATGGCCTCGGTCGTCGTGTCGGCGGCGGCTTGGCGTTTGGCAACGTACGCCTGTCCGGGTCCCGGACAACGGATCTGCGTGACAGCGAACCGGCGACATTGAGCCGACCGCGGTTGAGCCGATGACGAACGAGATTGCCCGACCAGACTGGGTTGGAAGCCGTCCCGTTGTGAGCTGCATAGGCGGCCCCCGACTGGGAGGACTCCTCGGGTCGGTAAGTCGATAGGTTGAACCGCTCGATCTGCTATAACTACCCCTGCTCCGCGAGCGGGAGTAACTCAGCTGGCAGAGTGTCTGCTTCCCAAGTCTGAGCCTCCCGGAGCCATCGCTCCCCTCGTGGCGACCGCTCCATTTCGACCCAGTTATACGCTGTCGCTCGTGGCCCTTGGAGGGGCTGGCGCCCGACGAATCTGGGTCTCCGACCCCGACGCCCCTAGAGTGGAACGTGGGCGTCTAGATGGCAGAGAGTCAGGCCCGGCGCGGCCTTCGCCATGGCGCCGGCCCACCGCTCGTCATTTGTTACCACGACCGAGGTGATACCGTCGAGTGCCGAGGCGATGATCAGGGAGTCGGGGGTCTTGAGCCCGGTCGCCGCACGAAGGCGCGCCGCCTCGCGGGCGACTCCGTAATCCACCACCGTCACGGACAGGTTCGGGAAATGGAGCAGGAACGACTCGACCACGTTCACGGCCGCCTGACCGGCTTTCATAGGACGGACCAGGGTTTCGCCAACAGTCACGGCGCTGATCCTCCCGGGGTTACGGCCGCTGTTGACGAATTCGTCGATGACCAGCGTTGCCGCCGGACTGATCGCCTCACGACCGTCGAAATACGCCAGGACGACGGAAGTATCCAGCAGGATCTGAGCGCCACGAGGAATCGCGGCCTCAAGGGAGGACCTGCTCATGGCTTAGCCCCAGGACGCGCGTTCGCCCTCGAGGTAGGTCTTGGTATCCGGTCCCCAAAGACCTGGCAGAGAACCGGCGTAGCTGTTCCGAACACGCCGAAGCAGAACAGTGTCTTGATCGTCTGGTTCGAGTTCAACAACGAACTTCTCCCCGGGCTCGATCCCCGCGGCCCGCACGATCGGGTCCGGGATTGTGAGCTGGTTCCGCGCGCGGAGCCGTGCTTCCGCGCTTACAGTTTCGGACATGGCTGTCCTTCCTAAGTCATAGTCTCGCCGTTCGAGAGCAGTGCGAACGATACTCTTGCTTCAGAGAACCGTCAACCAATCGGAATGATACCAAACGCTCCGACAAGCCGCGCCTGATCGTGCTGGTTGGCATGAGCGAGGCCGGCGGGACGGTCCGTGCCGATCCGCCCTACGCTCGACTCGGGCTCCTCAGGCTGTCCACGAGTTGGACGACCCATCGGTCGAAGGCGCCCGAGAATTGGTCGCCGAATGCGGCGGCGTTCGGCTGAGGGAGCCCCTCGCTCAGGATCCTCGTCCGCAAGCCTTCGACGACTCGACGTGCCTCGATCGCCCGCACCGACGGTGACATCCCTTCCTGCCTGGCGAAACGAAGCACTTCCAGCGCCACGCCGAATCGGGTGACCCAGTCTGGCTGGGCGATGGATGGTCGGAGTCCCGGGAGGATCTCGTCGGCGCGGGCCAGGGCAAGGCGTCGTTCGTTGCCAACCATCCGCGTCTCAAGCAACCCCGCCAGCACCAGCGCATCCACGGCAAACGCCACACTGGGCTTCGTGAAGCGCGTCGTCCGGGCGAGGTCGGCGACGCTGAGGCCGAGCGCGGGTGCCGCCAACAGGGCTGCGAGGATGTCGGCCCGGGCATTCACCCCGAAAGCCGCGCGCAGGCGGATCCGTAGCAGCGGCGGCGCCAAAGCCGAGTCGAGCCGAGCCTTGCCACGCGTGACGTAGTCCGAGCGCGGCTGGGTCGCCATCGGCCAGGTGGGGCCGGTGGCAGCGGCGACCGTGGCCACGTACTCACCGATCGCCTCGGGCGGCGTCCTGAGCTCGTGGGCCACCTGCTTGAGGCGCGATCCGTTGACGTACCGGCCGTAGGCGACGCACCAGTCGGTGCTCACATCGCGCAGGCGGGCGTCGGCGTCACCCAGTTCCGCCGTGAGCGCGATGAGCGCCTCAGGGTCGACCACGGCATCGTCACGTTCACCGACGGCGTCGACGCCGAGCGCGATCCACTGGGTCCACGCTCGGCTGAGCAATGCGCTCTGGAGCGAGCTAGTCGAGCCGGCCATCGGCATCCTCCACTCCGAGGCGGCGGAGCGTTTCGACGAGCACCGATCGGTACCCGGGCGACGGGTCGTGGGTGAGGCTCCAGCGGGCGGCGGTCAGGAGCTCGTCCCGATCCGGACCGAGTTCCTCCAGATCCTGCAGATGCCGGCTCCGCGGTCCCTGGTCGACGGCGGCGTAGAGCTTGAAGCAGATCATGTCGAAGCGGCCCGCCAGCCAGGTGACGAGCCCGCCGTAGTCGCGTCGTTCGAGGCGCCCAAGGAAGCCGGCCGGGAGGCCAAGATCGAGCAGCGACTCGGGGCCGAGGTTGATCCAGTCGTTCGCGAGTCCGTAGGCGCGCGCGACATCAAGAACCGCTGTGCGAAGCCGTTCGGGCATCGGCCGCATCGGCTCGACCCCGGTGGCCGTCCACGCGCCGAGCAGGTCGAGATCCTTGGTGGTCGGTCGCGTGACCAGGCCGCGCAGGATGAGGTTGCCGCCCCCGATGAGGACGACCTCATAGTGGAGGCCCCGGGCCACCAGGAGCTCCCCGAGCGCACGGAGCGCTGTGTCGAGCTGGGTCCGCATGTCTCCCGTGACCGGCGTGAAGAATCTCGTCGCGAGGACCGGGATCCCGCTCCATTCGTTCGACTTGATCGAGATCAACGAGGCCTTCGCGGCCCAAGTCCTCGCCGACGGCCGAGCGCTCGGTGTCGACTTCGGCAAGGTTAACGTGAACGGCGGCGCGATCGCGCTCGGCCACCCAATCGGCGCGAGCGGCGCCCGCATCGTCGCCACTTTGTTATACGAGCTGCGCCGTAGCGCTGGCCGCTATGCGATGGCCACGCTCTGCCTCGGCGGAGGTGGCTCCGTTGCGATGGCGTTCGAGCGGGCCTGAGCTGACGGGGAAGCCCAGCTGGCCAAGCCGGCTGGCCCGCGCGCTCGACTTCCGCGCGATCTGCTATAACTCTCTCTGCTCCGAGCGGGAGTAACTCAGCTGGCAGAGTGTCTGCTTCCCAAGCAGAATGTCGCGGGTTCGAATCCCGTCTCCCGCTCCACTCCCCCGGTCACGCGCCCGGCGCATCCTGCGCGGCTATCATCGCGCGAGTGCCGTTTCGGGCGACAGAGCGAGGGAGCTCGCCAGCGGCCGCTTGACGGAGGAGCAACGAATGCCGGAGCGAAAGCATCGTCCCCGCGTAGTCGTGATCGGCGACCTGGTCGTCGATGTCGTCCTCGCGCCCACCAGGGAGCTCTCGCCCGGCACCGACGTCCCCGGCCGCGTGATGCTCCGCCAGGGCGGCTCGGCGACCACCACGGCCCGCTGCCTGGGTCGAGGCGGAGCGCGGGTCACCCTCATCGCCGCGGTCGGGCGCGACGCCGCGGGCCGCGCGCTGGTCAGGACGATCCGCGGTGACGGCGTCAGGCCGCGTGTCGTCCACATCGCCGGCCAACGGACGGGCCGGGTCGGCGTGTTCGTGGCACCGGGCGGCGAGCGCTCCTTCGTGCAGGATCGTGGCGCGGCCCTCCGCCTGGCCCCGGAGCACCTGCGCGAGGAGTGGTTCGCGTCCGCCGAGCTGGTCCACATCCCGACCTACTCGCTCCTCGATCATCCGCTCGGCGATGCCGGGAAGCGGGCGGCCGACCTGGCCCACTCCGCCGGAGCGCTCGTTACCGTCGACCTATCGTCGACCGAACCGCTCCTGGCACTCGGGCGGCGCGCAGCGGTCGAGGTGGTCCGAGGCGCGCAACCGGACCTCCTGTTCGCGGCCGGCTCCGAGGCGGGCGCGCTCGGCTCTGGCGACGAGGAGCTGCTCGACCTCGCCCCGATCGTCGTCCTCAAGCGCGGCCCCAAGGGGGCCCTGCTCCTCTATCGCGAGGGGCCCGCGGTGCATACATTCGAGGTCGCGACGAAGGCTGTCGCCGCGTCCGATACGACCGGTGCGGGGGACGCCTTCGATGCCGGCTTCATCCTCGGCTGGCTGGCCGCCCGGCGGGACGGTGTCTCGACCGCCGCCGGCCTCCGGCGCGGCGTCCTCGCAGGTCACCGCCTGGCGATCCGGCACCTGCGTCGGCCCCGCGAGGAGCTCGCCTTCGGCTGACGGCTGCGGCTGGCGGTGGTGGCCCGAGCCGGCGCCGGGCCTGTACCATCGCGTCATGCAGACAGGATTCGAACAGTCGGTTCCGGCCGGTCTCCGCGGCCGGCTAGCGATCGCTCCCGAGATCGCCGACGCCATCGCGGCAGGTCGCCCCGTCGTCGCCCTCGAGTCGACACTCATCAGCCACGGTCTGCCGTACCCGCAGAACGTCGAGGTGGCCCGCGCGTCCGAGCTCGCCGTGCGCGAGAGCGGCGCCGTACCGGCGACAATCGCGATCGAGGGCGGACGGATCCTCGTCGGGCTCGACGAGAGACAGCTCGTGGCGCTGGCCACGACCGAAGGCGTGATGAAGGCGGCCCGACCGAGCCTCTCCATCGCGCTCGCCGGCGGCGGGTGGGCGGCGACGACGGTCTCCGGGACGATGATCTCCGCCGCCGCGGCGGGGATCGGTGTCTTCGCCACCGGTGGCATCGGCGGCGTCCACCGCGGCGCGCTCGGAGCGCCCGGCGGATCCGCCCCGCCGACCCTCGACATCTCGTCCGACCTCGAGGAGCTTGCCCGGACGCCTGTCGCGGTCGTCTGCGCCGGGCCGAAGGCGATCCTCGATGTGCCGGCCACCCTCGAGTACCTCGAGACGCGCGGCGTCCCGGTCGTGACCATCGGCACCGATGAGATCCCCGGTTTCTGGTCGCGAGGGAGCGGCATCCGCGCGCCCGCGTCGGTCGCAGACGTGGCGGCTGCCGCAAGGCTGGTCGCGACCCACCTCGGCCTCGGGCTCGGATCGGGCCTGCTCCTCTGCGTCCCGGTCCCGGAAGCGGACGCCTACCCTCTCGCGGACGCGCGCGCGGCCGTGGAGCAGGCGATCGCCGACGCCGCGGCGGCGGGGATCGAGGGACCGGCCCTCACTCCCTGGCTGCTGGCCCGCGTCGCCGAGATCACCGGGGGCGGCTCGGTCCGGGCGAACGTCGCCCTGATCGTCAACAACGCCCGGGTCGCCGGGCAGCTCGCGGTCGCCGTCGCCGCCGCCACGCGGTCTGCGACGTCCTGACGAACCGTCGATTCGCTCCCAGCAGCAACGCGCAGTCGCGTTGACCGGGGCGGACGAATCGCCGAGGGGCGGCCGCCCTCAGGGGTGGCGAGAATAACCGCGGCTCGAGGGTCAGGGGAATTCCTCGAATGCGCCGGGATTCAGGTTGCCATCAGGATTGGGTGGCCAGAATGGCCTGCGGCCGGGTCTGAGGTGGCCAGTACCCGCCCGGCCGCCTCGCATTGTGGCAGCGGCTGCTTCGCCATGAGCCTGAACGAGGATGCCAGGCTGCGCACGTTGTCGACCTGACGCTGGCGCTCCGGCTGGACCTGATCCCCGGCTGCCGTCGCGGAGTTTCACCTCGCTGATCGTCGACGACCAGGGGTAGTGGTCTGCGGCATCGGCGGCCAGGTTCCCGGTGTGGGTGGCGACGCCGGCGGCCGCCTTTCGGCAGCGCACCTGATATCGTCGCTGGCATGCAAACACGTCTCGACAGAGGCCTCGATGGCCGACGACGGCACCATCGCCGTCGTCGGGCGGGGCCGGCATGACGGCGATGCCATGCCGGTTCGGCGTCGTCGGCACCGGCTGGCGAGCGCAGTTCTACCTGCGGCTGGCCCGCCTGATCCCGGCGCAGCTCGAGGCGGCCGGCCTCGTCGGGCACAGCCCGGACAAGACCGAGCAGATGGCCGGGCAGTGGGACGTGCCCGCATACGGCTCGCTCTCGGAGCTGGTGACGAGCCAGCGTCCGGACTTCGTGGTGGTCAGCGTGCCGTGGGCGGCGACGCCGGGCCTGGTGCAGGCCGCAGTCGAGCTCGGGTTGCCGGTCCTCTCCGAGACGCCGCCCGCGCCCAACCTGGATGGGCTCCGGAGCCTGTGGCAATCGGTGGGGGCGAGCGGCCTGGTCCAGGTCGCCGAGCAGTACCCGCGCATGCCCAGCCACGCCTCGCGGTTGGCGCTCGTCCGCCTGGGGGGCGATCGGCACGGTCACCTCGGTCCAGGTTTCCTCGACGCACCTGTATCAAGCCGTCGCCCTGATGAGGGCCTTCCTCGGTGCCCGGTTCAAGCCTGCGACGGTGAACGCCCGGACCTTCGTCGCCCCCCTGATCGACCCGCTGGCTCGCGACAGCTGGACCGACGACGACCGGCCGAAGGAGGCGAAGACGACCATCGCCACCATCGACTTCGGGGGATCCATGGGGCTCTACGACTTCACCGAAAACCAGTGGCACAACCAGCTGCGGTCGCGCCGGATCGTGATCCGCGGCTCGGCGGGGGAGATCGCGAACGACGAGGTGGTTCGGCTCGTCGGACCCCGGACGATCGCGCGCTCACCGCTGGTGCGCCGCCAGACCGGATACGACCTCGATCTCGACGGCTTCGACACGGACCACATCAGCCTGGGTGACACCATCCTCTACCGCAATCCGTTCCCGGGGCTGCGCCTCAACGACGAGGAGATCGCGATCGGCACCATGCTGACGGCGATGGCGGCCTGGGTACGCGGCGAGGGCGCGGCTCCGTATCCACTGGCGGACGGCTGCCAGGACCACCTGGTGGCGCTGGCGATCGAAGAGTCCGCTTCGAGCGGGGCGCCTGTTACGACGTCTGTCGAGGCCTGGGCTGCCGGAGCACCCTGAGGGGTCGCCGCGGCCCGAGGCGCGTCCTTGGAGGCGTTCGGCGCGCCGGAACCCGTCACGAAAGGCGCTGGGTGGGCTCGCCGGGCCGGGGGAATCCCTCCAATCGGCCGAAATTCAGCGTTTGCTCACAAACGGGTGGCCCAATGCCGGCGTGGTCGAGCCGGGGTCCAGCCCGGCCGCGAATGAGAAACAGCCGGTCGCTTTTCCCCTCCGCGGCCGGCTGTTTCGTTGTCCTGGGTGTGTCTTCAGGCGAGAACGTTGCACGTGCCTGAGACGCGGCTGAGGGTCAACGCCCAGGGTGAAAGCCGGTTTCTGGAGCCCGGCCCTCAGGCTACTCGAGCCCGGCGAGCGCCGCGCGGGCGTGGCTGACCGCGCTCCGGAGGTCCGCGCCGGCCGCCACCAGGGCCGAGCGCGCGCGCACGATGACCGGCCCGGCCGTTCCGCCGTTCCAGTCCGCCGCCGTCAGCGGCAGCAGCATGCCAGGCACCGGAGAGGCCAGGCTCATCGCCGCGGCGGTCTCGGAGTTCATGGCGTCGAGCGCGGCCTGAGCCGCAGTCACGTCCGCGCCGCTCGCCTGGGCCGCGGCGATGCGCCGCGCCAGGTCTGCCGCCAGCCCCGAGAGGGCGGGCTGCAGCGCGAGCACGCCGTCGGCGGCATTCGTCAGGTAGACCTGCGGGCCGAGCAGCAGGTAGACGCGGTACTTCGACGCGATCGCCACGATTTCGAGCTTCAGCGTCGGCAGTGAAACCGTGCCGCTAATCGCGGTCTTGAGCGTGGCGAGCCCGGAGGAATCGGCAGCGATCATGGACGCCAGCGCGGAGCGGTCGGAGGCCGTCAGGACCTTCGAGCCTCTGACCGCAGCGGCCAGGGTGGTGAGCGTGGCCTGCCGTCGTGCGATCTCGCAATTGCCGAAGGCGCGCAGGGCAGCGACCGTCCCGTTCGAGCGAGCCGCCCGAGCCTGTGCCGCGCAGACGCCCTGCCCGCTCGGCCCGCCGACGACCGGGGCGGGCGACGCGGCCCCCACGCTCGCCGATGAGGTGAGCACCAGTGCGATCGCCCCGATTACGACGATGACTCTGTGAAAGCGGGCGTACATCAAGGATCCTTCGATCTGGCGGCCTACTCGCCGCCCTGCTGCGACGAGTCCGAGTTCGAGATTGAGTTGTTGATGTCGTTGATCAGCTGGTTGATCTGGTCAAGCTCGCTGGCCACGGGATCGGGGGTGGCCGGACCGCCCGGCGTGACCGACGCGGACGCCGACGCGGAGGCCGACCCCGAATCGGAAGCCGACGGCCCCGACGATTGGGCGGTCGAGCCCGCCCCCGGGGCGCTCGAAGTCGGGCTCGCCGTTGGCCCGGGCAGGCCGCTGGGCGCCGGCGTCGCACCCCGCGGACCGCAGGCGATCACGGCCAGACCCAGGAGGAGCGCCGCGGCGGCCGCCCCCAGCCCTCGTGCGCTAGATCGTTGCGCCACTACGTCTCCCTGATGCCGACCTGGAACCGACGCCATCGATGATCTCGACTTACGGGCAGCACTGGTACCACCGCTTCGTAAGGGGAGTGTAAGAGGACGGCACGGCGCCTCGGCCCGACCGCTCCCGATCGGATTCCCGGGTGCGAGAGGTCACCCGATCGCCGCGAGAACCTCGGCGGTCGACCGAACCCGCCCGATGCGCGGGAACAGAGAAAGCACCGTGTGGCGATGCTCTTCGGGGTCGCGGCCGGCCATCGCGTCCTCCACGAAAACCTGGTTGTAGCCGCGCTCGTAAGCGTCACGGGCCGTGCTTTCGACACCGACGCTGGTCGAGATGCCGCACAGGATGATCGTGTCCACGCCCCGGCGGCGCAGCTGCAGATCCAGCTCTGTGCCGTAGAAGGCGCCCCACTGGCGCTTGGTGATGGTCAGGTCGGTCGGCTGGACCCCGAGCTCCGGCACGAGCTCGGCCCAGTCGGGTGGCAGCGTCCGGCCGGCTGCCTGAGCGGCATCGGTGAGGGGCCTGAGGCCGTCCTTGCCGTCGGCGGACGGCGTGACCCGCGTCAAAACGACAGTTCCCCCGGCCGCTCGAAGCGCTTTCGCCAGCTGCGCGACCTTCTGGACCACTTCCAGCCCGCTCCGCGGCGCCGCCGGCGCCGAGACGATGCCGCGCTGGAGGTCGATTGCCACTAGCGCCGTCTTCGCCGGCTCGATCTTGAACTCGGCCACGTGGTGCCTCCGGGTCAGCTGGGTCGTTCTCGCGGTCGGGCGGGCCGCGCATGCAGCCTCGATCCTACATTCGGATCGAAACGTCGTCAGCCCGGCGGGTCGACGCTGAAGCTCGACGGGCCTTGCACGCCCTTGACTCGTGCTGTACGACATGCACGACAGATGCACCACGGCCGGGCGAGGATCGGGCCGGGTCGCGAGAGACGCTGAGAGCCCCGGGTAGCGAGGAACCGATCGATGCGCTTCGCCTTCATGGTCGATCCTCAGGAAGGCCTGCCCTACTCGCGCATGTGCGAGCTGGCGCAGATGGCCGAGGCCGCCGGGTTCGAGTCTTTCGTTCGGTCGGACCACTGGCTCTCTCTCAAGGGGGACTGGTCGGCTCACGCGACCGAGGCCTGGACGACGCTGGCCGCTCTGGCCCGAGACACGACGAGGATCCGCCTCGGCACGATGGTCAGCCCGGTCACCTTCCGGCTCCCGATCGAGCTGGCGAAGATGGTCACGACCGTCGATGAGATAAGCGCCGGGCGGGTCGACGTGGGGATCGGAGCCGGCTGGTACGACGCGGAGCACGAGCGTTTCGGAATCCCCTACCCGTCCCTGGCCGAGCGTTTCGAGATGCTCGAGGAACAGCTGCAGATCCTGATCGGCCTGTGGACGAGGTCTCATCTCAGCTTCGAAGGCCGCCACTACCGCTTGCGCGACGCGGTCTGCGAGCCCAAGCCGGTGCAGCGGCCGCATCCGCCGATCGTCGTCGGCGGCCACGGCAAGCCCAAGCTGGTCCGCCTGGCGGCGATGTACGCGGACGAGCTGAACCTGGACAACCCGAGCCCGGACGACTGCCGCGAGGTCTTCGTTCGGCTGGGCAACGCCTGCCGCGCCGTGAGCCGCGATCCGGCGGCGGTTCGCCGCTCGGCGATGCTGGCCTGGGACGGCGCGAACGCGCACGCCACGCCGTCCGAGCAGCGGCGACTGCTCTCCGCCTACGCTCTGGCGGGGGTCCAGAAGATCGTCCTCGACGCGTGGCCCGGGCCGGCCTCGCCGCGCTCGATCGAGGTGCTCGGCCGCGAGGTGCTGGCGGCGTTCCGGTAGAACGCGCGGTCACGCGGTGCCGGCGGGCGCCCGAATCGCGCGGCCTAGTGCTGGACCTCTTCGGGAGTCTCGTACCAGCGCACGCGTTCGCCGACGCGGGCGCGCGCCCTCCAGCCGAGCGATTTTGGGGCGGCAGCGATGGCGGCGGCAATTCCCTCGACCTGGCGGGCGACGTCGAAGCGGGCACCCGCCACCGGCTCGGCGGCCCACAGCTCGGCAACCTTGCCCAGGTTACGCTCGGCCGTGTGGCAGAAACCCCAGTCCGAGCCGAGCACGGCTCCGATTCGATCGAGCCCGATCGCCCCGTCGCCATCTTGCCCGAGCGGGTGGTCGGCCAGCAGGCAGAGCACGTCGCCCAGGTCCTTCCGGTTGATCTCCCAGATTTGCAGCTTGGTGAGGGTCAGGTCCGCCAGCGAAAGCGTGGGCTGCGGGCCGTCGAGCCGGCCCCGCAGGTCCAGGCGGTGGCTCATCGCCAGCTCGTCGATCAGGATGTCCATCGTCCAGCGGCCGTTGGGCTCGGCGTAATTGAGGCGCTGCGCGCCGTGGATGGCATTGAAGAGCTTCTCGGGTACGTAGCCCTCGCGCTCCAGGAAGGCCTTGACCAGGCCGCGCGCACTGGAGCTCGCAGCGAAGTCCATGTCCGCGTACTCGCGCACGTAGGGTGACTTGCGCACCGACTCGGAGCGGAGCCGGACGGCCAGGCCGCCCATCAGGCGCATCGGGATTCCTTCCGTGACGGCGAGCCTGGAGAGACGCTCGGCCTCGGCCTCGATGTCAGGCAGGATGGCCGATGGGTCGGGCACGGTTGCTACTCCAGATCGTGGGCGAAGTTCTCGACAGGTGGAGAGTAACAGCAGCGGCCCCGGCTGTTGGCCGGGGCCGCTGGGCGATCCGGAGTGGAGGGGTCACTCCGGTGGGAGTTCCTTGTAGACGAGGTCGATGTCGATGCCCTGTTGTCGCCTGACGAACTTGGAGACGTAGAAGACGACGAGGCCGACCACGACGATCATGCCCATGAAGGCCGGGACCCACCAGTAGTTGGCCGTGGTGCCAATTGCCAGGGCCGGGAAGGCCAGGGTGCACCAGGTCAGGTACAACATCACGATGATCGAGAGGGGAGCGACGATGAACAGCACAGGGATCCCCAGGAACTTCCAGTTCGCCGGCGAGGCCTGATACAGGTCCGGCCGGCGGAACGGGAAGGCTATCGCCGCAAAGCCCACGATCACGACGCAGACGACGCCCGCCAGGACGCCGAGCGCGAGCCAGGTCCCGAACGTGGTGCTGATGATGCTCCAGATGAGCATCAGGGTGACCAGCGCCATCTCGAAGATGATCGCCCAGACCGGCGAGTGGGTCCGCTCGTTGACCTCGGAGAGCTTCTCCGGCAGCAGGCGGTCGAAGGACCAGGCGAACCAGCTTCGAATCGGCATGTAGGTGTTACCCACCATGGCCGGCAGGCTCCAGAACAGGAACGAGCCGACGATCAGGAAGGTCAAGATCGGGATGTTGTAGGTGAGGGCCGCCAGGAAGTGGTACCAGGGCCCGGTCGGGATGAGGTAGCCGGACGTAGCCGAGTTGACCGCGACCATGAAGTCGTAGCCGGTCACCTTGAAGAGGAGCAGCACGCCGACGACGATGAAGATCACGTCCCAGGCGAGCGCCCCGAACATGATGGAGAGCTGGCGAGCGCGGTTTGCAGCGCTCTTGAGCTCGCCGCTCAGGTAGACCGACCACCAGTTCCACATCATGAAGGTCATGATCACGAACACGGAGGGGAGCGTGGCGTTCATGTTGCCAGCGTTTGCCACAGATCCGGGCGTGACGCCGGCGTTGCTGATGAGGGTGGCCGCCGCGGGGCTGGCGTACTTGGCGCTGACCGAGTTGAAGTTGTTGACGAAGTCAGTGTGGTTTCCGAAGACCAGCACGATGAACGCCAGGAACGTGCCGGCCGAGGCGATGATCCAGAAGGCGTTCTGCCAGCGGAATGTCGTCCGCAGGCCAGCGATCAGGATCGCGCCCATGAGCACGACCATCACCATCGCCCCGACGAAGACCCAGTGGGTGTCGGTCTGGAAACTCGTGCCCCAGTCGACCAGGGTCTTGTTGTCGAACGTGATGCCCAGGGTCGCCAGGATGGGGCCGAGCGCGTAGACCGGGAAGTACCGGGCCCAGAACGTGGCCCCGATCGTCGCCGAAAGAGCCGCCCCGAAGTTGGAGACCAACGCCAGCGGCGGGGACAGGATCCGGCTTACCCAGACGTAGTCGCCTCCCGTGCGCGGCATGCTCGACGCCAGGAGCGCCATCATCAACAGGACGGGGATGTTGATGACGAACGAGATGATCGTCGCCCAAACCAGGTCCGAGCCGGGAAAAGCGGACAGGGCGAAGAAGACGCCCCAGGCCAGCGTGGCGCCGACCGGCGCCGAGAAGACGGCGTTGAAGATCGTCGCGTCGAGGGCGTTGGCCTCCCGTACGAGGCCGGTGCTCTGGCGGACGAAGAGCTGACTACCTCCTGCCACTCGTCACCTCCTGGCGATCCTCGCGAGGATCGCGTCTCCGGCCGAGGATGCTGCAGCCCGGGCCTCACAGCAGGGTCCGCCGCTCGACAGTCCTTCAGCCCAACGGAATGTAAACACAATCGCACACCTAGCGTCAATCAAGTTATGTGCGATATCATCAATTCAGATGTTCGAGTCTGTTAGAGCCTTCGTGGAGACGGAAGCGCCCCAAACCGGAAAGATCCCCCGATGCCACTGGCCGCAGACCGCCGCGTGAAGATCATCGAGCGAGTAGCCGAGGGCGTGTCGATCCAGGTCGCCGACCTCGCCCGCGAGTACGGCTGCTCGGAAATGACGATCCGGCGCGACATCGCCCGCCTGGAGCGCGACGGCTTTCTGCGCCGCACCTACGGCGGAGCCACCGCCCACCTGACCCGCTCCCTGGACGTGGCCTTCAACGCCCGCGCCCTGGCCAACGCCCGCGAGAAGCGGCTCATCGCCCTGACCGCGGCCGGGCTCATCGAGGATGCGCGTCTGCTCTACGTGGGCATCGGCACCACGGCGGAGCATTTCGCCAGGTATCTCCCCGCCCGTGCCGACCTGACGGTGGTGACCGGATCTCTGCCGATCGCCGGCATGCTGGGGACCCGGCCCTCGCGCGCCGTCGTGCTGGGAGGCGACGTCCGGCGTGACGAGCTGAGCTGCGTGGGTCCGGCCGCGCGCGCCACGTTGGAGCGGTATCGCTTCGACCTGGCCGTCCTGGGCACGGCCGGCCTGACGGCCCGCTGGGGCCTGACCGACCTGAACGACGAAGAGGCCGAGATCCACCGCGTCGCCATCGAGCGAAGCGAGCGGCTGATGGTGATCGCCGACGGGTCGAAGATCGGGCAGGTGGCCAGCGCCATGGTCGCGCCGGCACAGAGCATTCACACCCTGGTCACGGACGCCTCCGCTCCCGAGAGCGAGCTTGAGGCGCTCCGGGCCGTTGGCATGAAGGTCGTGGTCGCGGTGGCCGGGAGCCGCCGGCACACCGAAGAAGACGAGGCAGCGGAGGCCTGAGAGCAGCATGAGCAGCCTGGACCGCATCTTTGGCGTCAAGAAACCCGTCGTCGCCATGCTCCATCTGCCCGGTCTGCCCGGACGCCCGCTGCACGATGTCGCGGGTGGGCCGGATGCCATCCTGGCCCCGGTGGCGCGCGACCTCGAGGTGCTGCAGGAAGCTGGCGTCGACGGCGTGCTCTTCTGCAACGAGAAGGACTACCCCTACCAGCTGAAGGTGGGCGTCGAGATCGCGACGGCGATGGCGGCGACCGTCGGCCGGCTGCGCGATCGCATTCGAGTCCCATTCGGCGTCAACCTGCTGTGGGACCCGATGGCCAGCCTGGCGGTGGCCCGCGCCACCGGCGCGTCGTTCATCCGCGAGGTGCTGACGGGCGTCTACGAGTCCGACCTCGGCATCATCGCGCCCGACATCGGTGAGATCTCCGGCTACCGCGCCGCGATCGGCGCGGCGAACGTGGCCCTCTTCGACAACATCTCGCCCGAGTTCAGCAGCCCTCTCGGGACGCGGAGCGTCGCCGACCGGGCCCGCGGTGCGGCGTTCATGGGCATGGACGCGATCCTCATCAGCGGCTGGGCGGCCGGCAGCCCGATGGCGCTGGGCGATCTGATCGAGGCCAAGCAGGCGGCCCCCGAGACGCCGATCATCGCCAACACCGGGGTCTCCGCGGATCGTGTCCCGGAAATCTTCAAGGTCGCGGACGGCGCGATCGTCGGCACCAGCCTCAAGGTCGACGGCATCACCTGGAACGCCGTAGATCCCGACCGCGCCCGACGCCTGATGGACGCGGTCCGCAGGGTCCGCGCCTCGATCGGCTCGTGACGGCTCGCACTATGGCGGGCAAGACGCGGCTCTACTTCGTCACGGACCTGCACGGGTCTTCGAAGTGCTTCCGCAAGTTCCTGAACGCCGGGCCCGTCTACGGCGCGGACGTCATGGTCCTGGGCGGCGACCTGGCCGGCAAGGCCATCCAGTCGATCGTTCGCGCGCCGGGCGGCAAGTACCTGTGCAGCTTCATCGGCACCAGCTACGAGGTCGAAGATGGACCGGAGCTCGCCGCCCTCGAGAAACTCATCGAAGATCACGGCTACTACCCGTATCGAGCCGAGCCCGGGGAGCTCGAGCAGCGCAAGGCGATGGGCACCCTCGACGAGCTCTTCCTGCGCCTGATGCGCCAGCGGCTCGAGGGCTGGCTGGCGCTCGCGGACGAGCGGCTGAGACCCACCGGCAAGCGCCTCTTCTTCATGCTCGGCAACGACGACCCGCCGCCCCTGGCCGAGTTGCTGGACTCCGCCCCGTGGGGCGAGCACGACGATGGCAAGGTCATCTGGCTCGACGACGACCACGAGATGATGAGCTGGGGCTTCTCGAACATCACCCCCTGGCACAGTTACCGCGAGCAGACCGAGCCTGAACTGACGATCTCGCTGGACAAACTGGCCCGCCAGCTAACCCAGCCCGAGCGGGCGATCGTCAACGTCCACGTCCCGCCGTTCGGCACCCAGCTCGACGACGCGCCGGTGCTGGACGAGAACCTGCAGGTCCAGCAGGTCCTGGGCCAGGTCAAGATGGCGCCGGTCGGGAGCACGGCGGTGTGGGATCTCCTGACCGCTCGCCAGCCCCTCCTGGGCCTGCACGGCCACATCCACGAGTCGTCGGGCATCCGGCGGGTCGGTCGGACGATCGCCATCAATCCCGGCAGCGACTACTCGACCGGTACGCTGAACGGCGCGCTGATCACACTGGAGAAGGACAAGGTTTCGGCACACCAGCTCGTGCGGGGGTGACGATGGCGGCTCCGAACGAGGTGCTCCTGGCGATCGACGTCGGAACGTCCGGCGCGCGAGCGGTCGCCTTCGACCTGGACGGGCACCGGCTGCTCGAGGTCCGCCGCGGCTACCCCATCGAAACTCCCGAGCCGGGCTGGGCCGAGCAGGACGCCAGGCTGTGGCGGTCCGCGGCGCTGGGGGCGCTGGGGGAGGCGATCCGCCGGCTGCTGAGCGGCGGGGCCGGCCCGGGCAGCGGCCCGCGCCGGGGCGTCAGGATCCGCGCCATCGGCCTTACCGGACAGTGCCCGTCCGTCGTGCCCGTGGATCGCCACTGCGAGCCGCTCGGGCCCGGGCTGATGTACCGCGACAACCGTGCCACGGCCGAGGCCGCCGGGCTGCGGGAGCGCTTCGGCGACGAGCGGATCCACTCGCTCACGGGCCACCTGCCCTCGGCCTTCCACATCGCCCCCAAGATGCTGTGGCTGCGGCGCCACCGGCCGGATATCTGGGCCCGCGACCCGCTGTTCCTCCAGCCGCGCGATCTGGCGGTCGAGGCACTCACCGGAGTCGCCGCCACGGACGGCACTCACGCCGCCGCGACCCTTCTCTACGACTTGCGCGCCGGCTGCTGGAGCGCGGAGATGCTGGCGGCACTGGACATCGACGCGGGCGCGGTCCCCCCGGTTCGCCGCTCGGCCGAAGTGATCGGCGAGCTGCGGCCGGCGCTGGTCCGGCGGTTCGGGGCCGGCCCGGTGCCGGTCGTCCTGGGCGGCGCCGACTCCCAGGCCTGCGCCCTCGGAGCAGGCGTCGTGGAGCCGGGACCGGTGAGCGAGATGGCCGGCTCCTCGACGTGCCTCAACTCCGTGGTCCGCGAGCCGCTGGCGGAGCTGCTCATCACCCACTACCCGCACGTGATTCTCGGCACGTTCACGACCGAGACGGGGATCAACACGACCGGCGCCGCGGTGGCGTGGCTGGCCGACCTGCTGTACGGCGGTCGCTCAGGCCATGCGAGCGGGCCGGACTACGTGGCCCTGGACGCCGAGGCCGCGGCGGTACCCGCTGGCGCCGACGGGGTGCTCGCTCTGCCGGTCCTGGGCGACGGCGAGCGCACCGACGCGGAGCTGCGAGCGGCCTTCACGGGGCTCTCGCAGCGGCACGGCCGGGCGGTCCTGGCCCGGGCGATGCTGGAGGGTGCGGCCTTCGCGATCCGGAGCCAGCTGGAGCTGCTGCGCCGAGCCGGCGCCCCGGTCACGGAGCTGCGCGTGTCGGGCGGCGACACGCGGCTGGCGACGTGGAACCGGATCAAGGCCGACGTCACCGGCCTCCCCGTGAGGCCGATCCCCGGCGACGCGGCCACCACTGGCGTGGCGATGCTGGCCGGGATCGGGGCCGGGGTCTATCGGGACGTGAACGAGGCGATCGCCCGCTGTGTCCGGCCCGAGCCCCCGATCGAGCCCTCCGCCGCGACTCGCTCAACTTATGACGAGACCTACCGCGCCTATGAGGAACTGGCGGCCTCGGCGGTCGTTCGGCGCAGCGGCGACTCAGCAGGCTGACCGGACCGGCCCACAGAACGGAGTTCGAAGATGCGACTCGAGCTCGGGATCAACACCTGCTTCGCGGTCAAGCGCTGGCCCCTGGCGACCGATTGGGCGCCGATCGTCGGCGACCGGCTGGGTCTTTCTCTGGTCGAGCACTCCTTCGACCTGGTCGACCTCGCCAGCGGCTCGATCCCCGAGCAGGCCGCCGAGGTGACGGCGGCCGCCGGGCCCTTCGCTCTGAAGGTCCGTTCGACCTTCACCGGCCTCGCTGCCTACTCGTCGAACCTCTTGCTCGGCCCCGATGCCGGCGGCCGCGACCACGCCGAGGAATGGTTCCGCCGGGCCATCGCCTTCAGCGAAAGCCTGGGGGCGGTTGCCACGGGCGGACACGTGGGCGCCTTCTCGGTGAGCGACTGGCACGACCCGGCGCGGCGCACGGAGCGATGGGAGGGGCTTCGGACCGCGCTCCATCGCCTCACCGCCGACGCTCGCGCCCACGGCCAGCAGGCGCTGCTGGTCGAAAACCTGGCCGCGGCCCGCGAACCCTCGACGATGGCCATGATCCAGGACCTGGTGACCGAAGGCGATGGCGGCCACGCTCCGATCCGTCTTGCCCTGGACGTGGGCCACATGTGCGTTCCGGGCAGCGCCGGCGCCGACCGCGATCCGTACGCCTGGCTGAGCGAGCTGGGCAGGGTCGCCTTCGAGGTCCAGCTCCAGCAGTCCGACGCCGAGGGCGACCACCACTGGCCCTTCACTCCCGCCGCCAACGCCCGCGGCCGCATCGAGGCCGATCGCGTCATCGACGCCCTGGGCGAGAGCGGCGTGGAGGAGCTGGCCCTGATCCTCGAGATCATCCCGGCCTTCGAGCAGGAGGATGCGGCCGTGCTCGGCGACCTGGCCGCCTCGGTCGACTACTGGCTCGAGGCGCTCGACCGGCGCAGCGTCCTGGCCGAGTGACGGGCGACCGCCTCGGGCCGCCGCGCCTCGCGCCGGTCGAACCAGTACTTGGTCAGCTCCACGAGTGTCAGGTAGGCGGCGACGATCGGCACGACCAGCAGCCAGAACTGCCACGGCAACGCCCCGAAGCCGATCACCGATCCGAGCGGACTCAGCGGGATGATCACCGTAACGACGAGCGCCGCCGCGATCGCCGCCGCGAGCTGCTTGCTCGGGCGGCTCCGCCAGAACGGCGTGAGACGCGTCCGGATGACCAGCACGACCAGGATCTGGGTGAAGAGCGACTCCACGAACCAGCCGGTGTGGAACGAATCCGCGTTGTTGCCGAGCATCAGGAGCAGCACGCCGAAGGTGATGTAGTCGAAGATCGACGAGACGGGCCCGAAGACGACCATGAACCGTTCGATGGCATGGACATCCCAGCGGGCCGGCTCGGCCTGCACATCCGCGTCCACGTTGTCCGTCGGAATCGCCGTCTGCGAAGCGTCGTAGATGAGGTTGTTGAGCAAGATCTGGCCCGGTGTCATCGGCAGGAAGGGCAGCAGGGCCGCTGCCCCAGCCATGCTGATCATGTTGCCGAAGTTCGAGCTCGTGCCCATGCGGATGTACTTGAGCGTGTTGGCGAACGTCCGCCGGCCTTCGGTCACGCCCTGGCTGATCGCCGCCAGGCTCGGCTCCAGAAGGATGATGTCGGCCGCGGAACGGGCCACGTCGGTGGCGTTGTCGACGCTGATCCCTACGTCCGCCACGTGAAGCGCCGGGGCGTCGTTGATGCCGTCGCCCATGTAGCCCACGACGTGACCGGACTCGCGCAGGGCTCGGATGACCTGCAGCTTCTGATCCGGATCGACGCGGGCGAAGATCGTGGTGCGGGGCGCCCGGGCCACCAGCGCGGGGTGGGTCAGCTTCCGCATCTGATCGCCGGTCAGGACGCCGTCGACCTTCAACCCAACGAGCCCCGCCACGTGGCGAGCCACCAGGTCGTTGTCACCGGTGATGATCTTGAGGGCGATCCCCTGGTTGGCCAGCGACGTGATCGCCTGGCCGACGTCCGGCTTGGGCGGGTCGCTGAAGAGGATGACGCCCTCGAAGGTGAGGTCCCGCTCCAGGCGCGAGGCATCGGCAAGGGCGATTGCTACGGCCGGAGCCGAAGCCTTCGTGGCGGTAGCCGGAGCCTTCGCAGTTGAAGCCCGAGCGCTCGCCGCCGGAGCCCGGGCAGACAGACCGGTCAACTCGTCGGGCCTTAGCACCCTCGACGCGACGGCGACCAAACGGAAGCCGTCGGCAGAGGCGCCATTGACGAGCCTGGCCAGCCGATCGTGCTCCGCCTTGTGGATAGCGCGCGCGGCGTGGTCCTCCCTGACGCTGCTCGAGGCTGCCACGACCGCCTCGGGTGCACCCTTCGTCACGAGCAGCGGTGGCTCGTCCGCGCGCTGGACGACCACGCTCAGCATTCGCCGGTTGAAGTCGTACGGAAGCTCGGCGAGCTTCCGATAGACGCCCAGGTCGGCCGGCTTGGGCGCGCTCGCCAGCACCGCCGTGTCCAGGGGGTTCTGGAAGCTCGACTCGAAGTGGCTGTTCAAATAGGCCAGTTCGAGGGCGTGGGAGGCCTCGCCGGCATCGTCCTTGTCTATTCCGACGGCCTTGACCAGTTCCAGCTTGCCGAGGGTCAGGGTGCCTGTCTTGTCCGTACAAAGAACCGTGACGCTGCCGAGGTTCTGGATCGCCGGCAGCCGCTTGACCAGGACGCCGTGCGCCGTCAGGGCGCGGGCGCCGCGAGTCAGGTTGAGCGTGACGATGGCCGGCAGCAGCTCGGGCGTCAGGCCGACGGCCAGGGCGATGGAGAAGAGCAGCGCGTCGAAGAGCGGCCGCCGGAGGGCCACGTTGATGGCGAAGACGCCGACCACGAGGATCAGTGTGACTCGGCCGATCAGCAGACTGAAGGCGCGGACGCCGTGCTGAAAATCGGTCTCGGGGGCGCGCTCGGCCAGCCGGTGGGCGATCGTCCCGTAGCTCGTCTTGGCTCCTGTCGCGGTGACCACGGCCTTTCCGGTGCCGCTCACCACGCTCGTCCCGAAGAAGCCCAGCCCGGCCCGATCGTCCTCCTTGTCGGGATCGAGATCTCCCGACATAGGGTTCTTGAGCGACGCCGCCGACTCGCCAGTGAGCGACGACTCGTCCACGAACAGGTGGTTGGCCTCGAGCAGGCGCACGTCCGCCGGGACGATGTCGCCGGCGCCCAGGACCACGACGTCGCCGCGGACGACGTCGTGGATCAGGATGTCCTGCTGTTTGCCGTCCCGGATTACCGTCGCGCGCAACGCCAGGCGGGCCTGGAGCGCGGCCACGGCCGCTTCTGAGCGGGCCTCCTGGACGAAGCCCAGCAGCGCGCTCATGGCCACGATTGTCAGGATGATGCCGGCCTCCACGCGATCGCCGACGACAATGCTCACGAAGCTGGCGGCAACGAGGATCAGGACCAGCGGGCTGGCGAACTGGCCGATCAGGACGGCCAGCGGCCCACGGCGGCCTTCGGCGCCCAGGGCGTTGGGCCCGTCCTGTCTGAGCCGTTGGGCGGCTTCGGCCGAAGTCAGACCACTCTGCGGCGGGCCGATCGGGACCGAGTCGACCGGGCTCGATCCGCCCGACACCGGCGGCGCCGTGGAATCCGCAGGAGCAGGTTTGGACGACATATCAGCGTGATGCTAGCGGTTTCGGGCACGGCCATGGAGCAGGCTGCCGCGGGCCACCGAAATCGGCCCGCCGCGCGCTATCGAGCGCTACGGCGTGCGACCGGTGCCGAACTGGCGATCGCCGGCGTCGCCCAGGCCGGGCATGATGTAGCCGCGGTCGTTGAGCTGGCGGTCCACGGCCGCGCAGTAGATCTCCACGTCCGGGTGAGCCGCGGTGATGACGTTCACCCCTTCCGGCGCCACGATCAGGTTCACGAGCTTGATCCGCGTCGCGCCCCAGCGCTTCAGGACCTCGATCGCGGCCGTGGCGGAGCCGCCGGTGGCGAGCATCGGATCCAGGATCAGGCACAGGTCCACCGACGCCGAGTCGGGCAGCTTGTTGTAGTACTCGACCGGGCGGAGAGTGCGCTCGTCGCGGAACAGGCCCAGGTGCCAGACCTCGGCCGTGGGCATCAGCTCCAGCATCGCGTCGACCATGCCCAGGCCGGCGCGCAGGATCGGAACGAGTCCGATGCGAACGCCGAGCTCGTAAGCATCGGTGGTCTCGAGCGGCGTCGTAACGGAGAGTGGGCGCACCTCGACATCGGCCAGGGCCTCGTAGCCGAGCAGCCACGATAGCTCGCGGACGACCTCGCGGAACTTCTTGGGCTCGGTCCGCTCGTCCCGCAGGATCCGGAGCTTGTGCAGGATGGCCGGATGCCGCGACACGTGAAGAGTCGGCCAGACGGTGTCACGGACCGGCGATTGAGACGGATCAGGCACCGGATGTCTCCTCCCGATTCGAACCTGGACGCTGTTGAGGCAATCCTACGAGGACGCGGAAGCGAGCGCCGGGTGTGCGGGTCGGGGCCGCGATCCAGCCACACCTCGCGAGCCGGTCGCACGCCTTCACTCCGCCTCCAGGAACCGCCGGCCGATCGCTCGATGGGCGGCTCTCAGCTCCCCGGCGAGCTCGGCCCAGCCGCGACCCAGGACCTGGCGGAGCTCGCCCCACGTCCGCGCCCCGAGCAGCGGCAGCGTGGCGATGATGATGCTCAGGCCGCCGTACCACAGCGCCGGCAGGGCCAGCATGGCCGAGATGGGGACCGTCCAGCGGCGGTTCGTGCGGGCGCCCCAAACAACAACGACGACGGCAAACGGGCAGCGGACGATGAACGGAATGGGTATCGCGGCCCAGGTGCCATTGGTCGCACCGGTGTTCGAGGTGAGGACCTGAAGCCAGCGGACCCATGCCTCGGGCTGTATCGCATATGAGACCGCCACCACCGCCGCAGTCGCAGCCAGGGCGACGATAAGCGAGCGCCACTCCCGGCGGACGACGAACCAGAGCAGCCCCAGCCCCGGCGTGACCTTGGTCAGCAGCACGACGCACCAGGCCGCCGGCCAGCGGAAACCGAGGACGATGGCGACTCCGATCAGCAGCTCGATGTTGCCGCCAGCCACTTCGGTGAAGGTCAAGGCAAGCCCGAGCAGGAAGAGGCGTGGGCCGGTCAGGTAGGCCAGAGCGGCGAGCGGGAAGAGGGCCCAGACAGCGACGAAGCCCTGCCACGACAGGAGCCGCATCGGCCAGAGCAGCTGCAGGAAGACCGGCGAATACAGGTAGGCGTTGGGGTGGCCGACGGACGCGATGGCATATGGGTCGGGGCCACCCGGCGCCGACCAGTAGGCGTGGGCATCCATAGCGGTGCCCGGCCATCGACCGTAAGGCTCGCACCAGGCGACGATGAAGAGCCAGGTGGCCACGGCGGCGATCACGGCGAGGATGTAGGTGACCGGCACGCGCCGGCCGACGAGCGCCACCGTACGCTCGCTGGAACTGTTCAGGGTCTCTCCTCTTGCCGACTCTCCGCCAACCCCGGCGCATGTTAGCACCGGGCCGGAGCGGTGGGAGGAGGCGTCGGGCTCGAGGCAGAGGCCGGCTGGCCTACGCCAGTCCCTCCAGCAGCCTCTCCCCGGAAGTCGGGCCCGTGGCCCGCTCGACGACCGCGGCGCGGCCGAGCCGTTCGACCTCCTGACCGCTCCCGGCGGGCCCGAGCAGGCTCCCCCACCCCTCGCCGGTCAGCTGCTCCAGGGCCGCGTCTGCCGCCTGGAGGATGCTCACCGCCAGCTCCGCCGCGTCGCCGTGCAGCTCGGCGACGCCCAGTGCCGCCCGCAACGCCGCCGCGGCGGCGGCGGCCGCGCCCAGGTCGGCGGCCGAATCGGCAACGCGGCCGGCGTCCCGGTCCCGGATCACCAGCGCCGCCGGCGCGCCCGACAGCGCCGCGACCAGCGCTGAGTCCCGACCGCGCGGCTGAACCTCGCAGAGCGGCTCTTCGACCACCAGGCGGTGGTCCGGAAAGACGAGGTGCCGCAGCCAGGCCTGGACCAGGATCGAGCGATGGTTGCGATCCTGTGCCACCCAGTCCGGGACGGCGCCCAGCAGGAGCCGGTTCGCGGGAAGGCCGTCGGCCAGCGCCAGCTCCACGCCCAGCGCCTGCAGCGCGAGGGCGCGTCCCGCGCGAACGGCCGCGCTGGCGGGGATGCCGCTCGCCACGTCCGCGCCGAGTGCCAGCGGCCCGGGGCCCATCACCACCCGGGAGCCCGCTCGGGCGTGGAGCCGATGAGCGAAGGCGTGGTCCGCGAGCGCGCGGTCGGGATCGACGTTGTCCTCGACGATCTCGCGGATCGGGTCCGCCTTGACCAGGTCGATTCGCTCGAAGGCCGCGACCACGGCCTGCTCCGGCGCGGCAAAGGCGGAGGTCTCCGTCATCAGGCTGGCGTAACAGCCCCGTTCGGCCGCCGCCTCATCCACCGCCCTGCGCAGCTCCGCCAGGCCGCGCTGGCTGCCGGCCGGGACGAGATCGCGCTCGATCCGCGGCGGGAGCGGCGCACGTGGTCGTCCGCCACGCTGCCGAGCGGACTTACTCGCGGCCGAGCCCCGTCCGTCGGAGCCGCCCGACTGGCGGAAATCGAAGAGGCCCGTCATCTCCAGGCCCGCCTGCCGGCGGGCTTCGGCGAACTCCCAGCTCGCCGGCACCCTGATCAGCACGACATCCGCACCCTCGGCCAGCAGCATCCTGGCCTCCTCGGCAGCCGGGCCGATCTCGTCCGCGCCCAGGGCCACCCCGAGCCAGGGCTCTTCGGCCTGGCCCAGCACGTCCCGCATGTCGCGGGCGGCAGTCCGGTTGGCGTCGAAGCGGGCCAGCGCCGCGGCCAGCAGCCCTGCCGCGTGCGTCTCGGCGGCGGCGAGTCGATCGGGTCGCTCGAGCAGCTCGGCCTCCAGCCCCAGGTCGATCGCCCCCGAAACCACCTCGAGAGCCAGGTCGCGGGGCGACAGGTCGTATTCGAGCAGAGCCACCGCGAACGGCAGGATCGCGCCCCGGGCCAGGCGCCCTCGATCGGATCCGCAGTAGCGCTCGACGAGCGACGCCGCCAGCGGGTGGCCGGCCCCATCCAGCCCATCGACTCCGAGCATTCGCAACACGGCCCGTTCCTGGGCGATCGTCGCGGAGCGCCGTGCCGCTCGCGAAAGCCCGCCGGCCAGGCCGGCCGCGCGTCGACGGACTCGCTCCGCCTCAGTCGAGAGAGTCTCTCCGATCACCCTGACCTCGCTCTGGCACCGCGCCCGCAAGATGGATTCCGCCCGTCCGATCCGCCCAGCGGACGCCCAGCCTGACCGAGCTGAAGGGCCGAAGGATAGTCGTCGTGTCGCAGGCGACGAGTATGTCGTACTGCGACGTCGCCGTGGGCGATTCGCCCTTGACGACCAGGATACGGCCGGCCGGACTAGTGGCGATACTGGCTGCAGACGATGGTGCCCCCACCGATCGCGTTGTTCGTGCCGTCCGTCGCCGTGACGGTCACCGCCAGATCGGTCGTCTGCTGGACACCAGCCCCGTCTATGCAGTTCTCCTCGAACGAGACGGTGAACGTCCCGTCCGCGGCGGAGGTCGGGTTCAGGCCGTAGTCACCGAGAGCGATCGGGATGTTGGTGCCGAACTCGTAGGTGATGATGACGAGCTTCTTGCCGGGCAGGAAGCCCGTCCCGCTGATCGTGTCATACAGGTTGCCGTCGCCACTGGGCGCGGCTTCACTGGCGAACGCCACGGTTGGATTGATGGTGACCGTCGCCGGTGAGCTCGTTGCCGTCCAGGAGTGGTAGAGCACCGTCACCGTGTAGCTGTGGGTGCCGTTGCTCAGCCCGCTATCGGTGCACGTGAGAACCGAGGTCGGCGCCGCCTGGGTCGGGCAGTTTCCGGCGGGACTCCCGCCATCCCTCAGCACGTAGTAGGAAACGGAGCCCGATCCCGGCGGCGTGACGGCGCTCCAGGTTAGAATCGCCGTCGCTCCGGACCCCTGAGTGGCCCTGACCGAGGTAGCGGCGAGCGTTCCGGACTTACCGCTGCCGCTGCCGGTACCGGGCGATGTCCAGTAGGCACCGACATTCGTGGCCGACCCGAGCGCCAATGCCAGGCCGGCCAGCACGGAAAGCCACCTGCTCTTCCCGAACAGCCGCTTGCGCTTCCGAGAGACGGCCGCCGAGTTCACGAATGGGCACTCCCGCTGTAGGTCAGGACGAAGGTCTTGTTCTTGCAGGCGTCCTGGTTCACGGCCGGCAGGTTGAGGAGCGTGATCCGCGGCGCGCGCGGTGGGCTCGTCAGGGTCACGCTGCCGTTCGCGGGGATGGCGATCGGGTCGGCGCCCGATGCGTTCGACTGGGTGATCCGGAGGTTGCCCTCGCTGGCGCAGCCGGGCGGAGTGCTGCCCGCCGACACGGTCACGGTCAAGGCGGTGACGTAGATCGGGATGCCGTTCGGGTTGGTCAGCGTGAGCGCGATCGTTTTCGTCACGCCGGGCACGAGGTTTCTCACACCGCTACCCGTGATCTTGAAGTCGGATCCACCGGCCTGAGGTATGCCGCTCCCACCGCCGATCACGGACGGTGCAGGAGTCGCGACGATCGCGGTCGGTGCCGGGGTCGAGACGATCGGCGAGCCGAAGGAGGTCGCGCTGGACGCGGCGACGGAAGGCGCCGGCGACCTGCCTTGCGGGCAAGTGTCGACGGCGCCACGGCACGTCCACGCCAGCGCGATCACGAGCAGCAGCAGAAGAAGAAGCGGGAGCCAGCGCCGCCATCGGGAGTTCTCGTGAGCGTCGCTGGACGGCTTACCTGTCACCTGGATCACGTCCTCGCGATCTCTTGCGTAGGTGACGGTCTGTGGGGTGCGGCCCCGTTGGGGGCCGCCCCTCTACGCCGTCTCAGTTACTCGAATAGGAGAGGTTGACCGTTGCGCCCTTGCAGGCGTCCTGGATGGTGCTCTTGTCGTTGAAATGGATCGTCGCCCCCGTCCAGGCGCCCTTGGCGTTGCCCGACGGCACTTCGGCGCCGACCGTCATGGTGGCGTTGGCCAGCGTGAAGTCGGTGGCGTCGCAGGTGCCCGCAGGCGCGCCGCCGGCCTTGGTGACCGAGCCAATGCTGGCGGTCACGCTGGTGACGTAGACCGGGCCGGGGTTCGGGTTGTTGAAGTCGCCGCTGATCGTCTGGGGGCTGTCGCCGGGATACATCGGGTTGAGGACGGTGGTCTGGACAACCGTCAGGGCCGAAACGTTGCCTGCGGAGGCGGTGCCGGTGCCGGCGCCGGTCATGGTCCAGTATGCAAAGGCAACGCCGCTGAAAAGAGTGAGCGCCAGCAAGGCCATCGCGAACGGAACGATCCGCCGTTTGCCGAAGTGCTTCCGCATTGTTTCTCCCTTGGTTTTATGAGGACCTGTGCGATTGAGCGCGGTGCCACAACCCGAGTCGTGGAACCGAGCGTTGGCGAGATCAAACCCCATAACTTACGGGGTCGCTGCCATACCAGAGGCCTATCGCGGTCGGTACTTCAGTTACACAGCGTGTCAAAACCTATACGACCCGTGCTCAGTCCGGCGCACGAGACCTGCGGCGGAAGCGGTCGCCAGGACGGGCCCGGCGGAGTGGCGTGAGTGCACCGGGACCTAAGGGGTACCGGGGGTGGGGCCCGAAACGACGATTTGGGTCCAGGGGCCGGTAGCTCGCCCGTATACCTCAACGCGACTACCCGGTGGTACGACTCGCCGGCCGATGGCCCCAGTCAGAGGTCAGACGGCGTCACCTGCACTGCTCGTGCGTGAGCGGGGCGCGCAGGAGCCAACGCAGGAATGCGCTGGTCGCTCCGCGACCGCTACTCCTCGGCGGCGCGGTGGTAGACGCCCGCCACCCGGACCATCACGGCCTCGCGCAGCAACGCCGCCAGCGCCGCGGCGCAGTCGGCAGCCCCGGGGTCGGAGTCCATGTCCGCCCAGAAGACGTACTCCCAGCGCACGCCCCGGCTGGGCCGCGACTCCAGGCGCGACAGGTTGATCCTGCGCTCGGCGAAGCAGCCCAGGCAGCGATACAGGCTGCCGGGCACGTTGCGCACCGCCCAGACCAGCGTCGTTTTCATGGGCCCGGCCAGCGTCGCCGGTACGAACCACGAATCAGGTAAAGGATCGCGCGTGAGGACGGCGAAGCGGGTCCGGTTGGCGGCGCCGGTCTGGATGTCCTCGGCCAGAACCTCCAGGCCGTACAGCGGCGCCACGCGGGCCGAGGCAACGGCCGCCGCGCCCATCTCGGCCCTGTCCGCGATGGACTTGGCCGCGCCGGCGGTGTTGTAGCTGGTCAGCACCGACCACGGCCGCGATCGCAGGAACTCCTCGGCCTGGTCCAGGGCCTGGGCGATGCTGTAGACCCGCTCGATCTGGTCGAGCGTCTGGCCCGGCAGGGCCAGCAGGGCCAGCCGAACCGGCACGGTCACCTCGGCCGCGATCCGGACCTCGTCGAACTTGAAGAGCAGGTCGTAGATCTCGCGCACGCTGCCGCCGGCCGATCGTTCGATCGGGACGACGCCGGCGTCGACCGATCCCTCGTGGACGGCCTCGAAGACGGCCCGCCACGTCGGCATCGCCACGGCCTCCGGCGAGGCGAACACCGAGAGGACGCCCTCCTCGCTGAAGGCGCCGGGCTCTCCCTGAAAGGCGACGCGCGGCGAGGCCGCGGGCTGATCCGGCCGGGACCCAGCTCCGGATGCTGGCGATGCCATCGAACGCTCCGCCGGCTACTCGGAGCGCCCGGGTCGGGCCGGGCCGGCCGCGCCGGCGGACCCGTTGGCGGGAGCGACGATGGTGAAGTGGCGCTCGTCGCGCCGCCGTACTTCCGCGCCGGTCTTCCAGATCGCGTACTCGAGCGAGTCGCACAGGGCCTGGCAGGAGGCCGCGATGATGTTCGTGCCGCTGCCCATCGTCGACCACTCCAGGACGCCGTTGGACGAGTCGATGATGACCCGCGTCTGGGCGGCCGTGGCCTCCTCGCTGTCGAGGATGCGGACCTTATAGTCGACCAGGTGGACGGAGTCGAGCTGCGGGTAGAAGGCGCCCAGGGCCTTGCGCAGGGCGGTGTCGAGGGCGTTGACCGGGCCGTTGCCGTCGGCGGCGGTGTGCAGGATCTCGCCCGCCACCTCCACCTTGACCGTGGCCTCGGCGAGCAGCTCGGCGCCGCCGCGCTGCTCCACCAGGACGGTGAAGTCGCACAGCACGAACGGGCTCTCGTAGCCGGTCTTGTGGCGCCGGACGAGCAGCTCGAAGGAAGCTTCGGCGCCCTCGAAGGCCAGGCCCTCGGCCTCGAGCTGCTTGATGAGCTGGCTGAGCGCCTTCGGATCCACGCCGTCCAGCTGCTGGCCCAGCTGCTCGGCGCGCAGCTGGGTGTTGGCCTTGCCGCCCAGCTCGCTGACCACCAGGCGCATGACGTTGCCGACCGTGCCCGGATCGACGTGCTGATAGGAGCTGCTGGCACGGGCCGTGGCGGAGCCGTGGACGCCGCCCTTGTGGGCGAAGGCGGAGCGGCCCACGTACGGCTGGTGGTCGTCCGGGGCGATGTTGACTATCTCGGCGACGTAGCGGGATATCTCCGTCAGCTCGCCCAGGCGGCCGGCAGGGACCGGCTCGTAGTTGGTCTTGAGCTCCAGGTCCGCCAGGATGCTGACGAGGTTGGCGTTGCCGCAGCGCTCGCCGTAGCCGTTGATCGTGCCCTGCACGTGGCGCACGCCGTTGGCGACCGCGGCCAGGGAGTTGGCCACCGCCAGCTCCGAGTCGTTGTGGCAGTGGATGCCCCACGCCACTTCCGGACGGCCGTCGGCGGCGAGAGCCGCGACGGTGGCCCGGACGATCGCGGCCAGCTGATCGGTGAGAGTGCCGCCGTTGGTGTCGCACAGCACGAGGGTGCCCGCACCCGCGTCCCGGGCCGCTCGCAGAGTTGCCAGGGCGTAGGCCGGATCGTCCTTGTAGCCGTCGAAGTAGTGTTCGGCGTCGTACACCATCTCGCGGCCGGCGGCGGCCGGGAAGGCAATCGAATCGGCAACCATCGCCAGGTTCTCCTCGGGCGTGGCGCCGAGAACATCGCGGACGTGGAGCAGCCAGCTCTTGCCGAAGATCGTCACGACGGGCGTACCGGCGGCGACGATGGCCACCAGGTTCGGGTCCGTTTCCGCGCGATTGGAGCGATGCCGGGTCGAGCCGAAGGCCGCCAGCCTGGCGTTCTTCCAGGCGATCGATCGGGCGGCGGCGAAGAAGTCGACATCCTTGGGGTTCGAGCCCGGCCAGCCGCCCTCGATGTAGGCCATCCCAAACTCGTCGAGCCGGCGGGCGATCTTGATCTTGTCCGCCAGCGAGACGACCAAGCCCTCGCGCTGCGTGCCGTCGCGGAGCGTCGTGTCGTACAGGACTACGCGATCGCTCATCGGGCGGCCGCCTTCGCTCCGGCGCCGGCGCCAGCTGCCGCGGCACCCGCCTCGAGCGCCGCCACGACGGCATCGGCCATGGCCCGCGTGCCCACCTTCTTCTGCCCGGGCTGCTCGCCGGTCGCGGCGACGAGATCCGCCGTCCGGTAGCCGCCGGCCAGGGCCGCGGCGACCGCCGTTTCGATCGCCTCGGAGGCAGCCGCCTGGCCGAACGACCAGCGCAGCATCATCGCGCCGGAGAGGATCGCGGCCAGCGGATTGGCGACGTCCCTGCCGGCGATGTCGGGAGCGGAGCCGTGGATCGGCTCGTACAGGCCGTAGAGACCGTGCGCCGTCCGCCGCTCGCCGATGGAGGCCGACGGCAGCATGCCCAACGAACCGGCCAGGACGCTGGCCTCGTCCGAAAGGATGTCGCCGAAGAGGTTCTCGGTGACGATGACATCGAAGACCGCGGGCCGCTGGATCAGCGTCATCGCGCAGGCGTCCACCAGCCGGTGCTCGACCGTGACGTCGGGGTACTCGGGCCTGGTCTCCTCGACGATCGTCCGCCACAGCCGGCTGGACGAGAGCACGTTGGCCTTGTCGACGCTGGTCAGCTTCCTGCGGCGACTGCGGGCCAGCTCGAAGGCCAGCTTCACGACGCGGCGGATCTCGCCCTCGGTGTAGGTCAGCGTGTCCACGACCTCGCGGCCGGCCGGAGTGTCGCGCTGCTCGGAGGGCAGGCCGAAGTACAGCCCGCCGGTGAGCTCGCGCACGATCAGCATGTCGACGCCTTCGAGCAGCGACTCGCGGACCGGCGAGCTGCCGCGCAGCACGGGCTGAACCGTGACCGGCCGCAGGTTGGCGTACAGGCCGAGGCCCTTGCGCAGCGCCAGGAGCGCCTGCTCGGGCCGGACTCCGGCCCTGGGGTCGTCGTACTTCGGATCGCCGATCGCGCCGAAGTAGACGGCGTCCGCGGTGGCGCAGGCGGCCAGGTCCTGGTCGCGCATCGGTACGCCGTAGGCGTCGATGGCGACGCCGCCGATCAGCACCTCGTGCCACTCGAAGCGGAAACCGAAGAGCCGGCCGGCGGCCTCGAGGACGCGCCGGCCGCCCGCGATCACCTCGGGGCCGATCCCATCGCCGGGAACGACGACGAGGCGGTAGGCTGGCGCCGGCGCCGTCACGGGAGCTTCTCCACTCTCTCGGGGGCGTGGCCGGAGGCGCGAGCCTCTTCGAGCATCGCCTGGCGCGCCACGGCTTCCTGCTGGAGCTTCTCGGCCCCGGACAGGTAGGCGGCCACGGAGGCCTCGATGATGTTGGTGGACAGGCCGTGGCCGGTGGCCACGAAGGCGTCGCCGCCCGCCCCGGTGGAGCGATGGACGCGGACCACGACCTGGCCCTGGGCGTCCTCGCCGGCCGAGACGGCCCTGATCTGGTACTCGTCGAGGATGGGCTTCCAGCCGAGCACCGACTCGAGCGCCTGGTCGATGGCGCCGTAGAGCGCGTCGACCGGACCGTTGCCGGTGGCTTCGATCGAGCGCGGCTGGTCGAGCACGGACAGGGAGATCATCCCCATGGCCCGGCCGCCGTGGGAGCTCGTCACGCTCCAGCCCTGCAGGCAGATCGTGTCCGGCGCCGCGGTGGCGCTCTGCTCGACGATGGCCAGGAGATCGCCGTCGGTAACCTCCTTCTTGGCGTCGGCCAGGGCGATGACCTGGGCGTAGACCGCGTCCAGTGCCTCACCCTCGATGTCGTGGCCGAGCGAGCGCAGCTTCTCGCGCAGGCCGCGCCGCCCCGACAGCTTGCCGATGGTCAGCTGGCTGCCGGACAGCCCGACCGACTGCGGGGTCATGATCTCGTAGGTCAGCGGGTTCTTGATGACGCCGTCCTGGTGGATGCCGGACTCGTGAGCGAAGGCATTGCCGCCGACTATCGCCTTGTTCGGCTGGACGGTGAAGCCGGTCAGATAGCTGACCAGCCGGCTGGCCGGCGTGAGCTGCTCCGTGACCACGCGGCTCGCCAGGTTCGGGAACTGCGTGGGACGGGTCTTGATGCCCATCACGACCTCTTCGAGCGAGGCGTTGCCGGCTCGCTCGCCCAAGCCGTTGACGCAGACCTCCAGCTGACGGGCGCCGTGCTGCAGCGCCGCCAGCGTGTTGGACGTGGCCAACCCCAGGTCGTTGTGGCAGTGGACGGAGATGGTGGCGGCGGAACCGAAGCGATCGACGACCCGGCTCACCAGCTGCCCGAACTCGGCCGGGATGGCGTAGCCAACGGTGTCGGGGATGTTGAGCGTGCTCGCGCCGGCGTCGACCGCCGCCTCGTAGATCTTCATCAGGAAATCGAGGTCGGTGCGCGTCGCGTCCTCGGCGCTGAACTCGATCTCGGCGTCCGGCCCGAGGGCCTTGCGCCCGTAGGCCACCCATTTCGCCGCGGCCAGCAGGGCCTCGTCTCGGGAGATGCGCAGCTTGTGCTTCAGGTGGATGTCGCTGCTGGCGATGAAGACGTGGAGATGCGGCCGCTCGGCCACTCGGAGAGCCTCGACGGCGCGCTGCGGATCGCCGTCCTTGCAGCGGGCCAGGCCGGCCACGGCCACGCCCTTCGTCTCCCGGGCGATCTGCTGGACTGCCTCGAACTCGCCCGGGGAGCTGGCCGGGAAGCCGGCCTCGATGACGTCCACGTTGAGACGGACGAGCTGACGGGCGACCTCGACCTTCTCGGCGACGGTGAGCCCGGCCCCGGGAGCCTGCTCACCGTCGCGCAGCGTCGTGTCGAAGATGCGGACGGAACCCGGGGCTACACCCCGGCCGGGTACGTTGGCGGGTGCGATCTCGCTCATCGAAATACCCTCCGGGGGCGATCAGTCCTTTGACCTTGCGGCCGCCTGCGGCTGGCCGTCGACGACTTCCACCGGGTTGAGGAACGGCATGGCCTTGCGGAGCCGGGCGCCGACTTGCTCGACCTGGTGGTCGCGACCGGCCTCGCGCATCTTCTTGAACTCGGGCAGGCCGGCCTCGTTCTCGGCGACCCAGCGGGCCGCGAAGCTGCCGTCCTGGATCTCGTGCAGGACCTTGCGCATCTCCTCGCGAACGCGGGCGTCGATGATCCGCGGGCCGGAGACGTAGTCGCCGTACTCGGCCGTGTCGCTGACCGAGAAGCGCATGAAGTTCATGCCGCCGCGGTACATCAGGTCCACGATCAGCTTCAGCTCGTGCATGACCTCGAAGTAGGCCAGCTCCGGCTGGTAGCCCGCCTCGACCAGTGTCTCGAAGCCGGCCTTGATCAGGCTGGTGACCCCGCCGCACAGAACCACCTGCTCGCCGAAGAGATCGGTCTCGGTCTCTTCCTTGAAGGTGGTCTCGAGCACGCCGGCGCGCGTCGCGCCGATGCCACGCGCGTAGGCGAGCACGCGGGCGCGAGCGGTGCCGGTGGCGTCCTTCTCGACGGCGAAGAGGGCCGGCACGCCGCCGCCCTGCTCGAAGACGGAGCGGACGAGGTGGCCGGGGCCCTTGGGGGCGACCATGCCCACGTCGATCCCCTCGCCTGGCCGGATCCGGTCGAACCGGATGTTGAAGCCGTGGGCGAACATGAGCAGCTGGCCGGCGTGCATGTTCGGCTGGATCGAGGTTTCGTATACCTTCTTCTGGATGGTGTCCGGGACCAGGATCATGATCACGTCGGCGGCCTTGACGGCAGCCTCGATGCTCGCGACCTCGAGTCCGGCCTCCTCGACGAGGGCTCGACTCTTGGAGGTGGGCGGCAGGCCGACTACGACGTCGAAGCCGGAATCACTAAGGTTCTGGGCGTGGGCGTGGCCCTGGCTGCCGTAGCCGATGATGGCGATCTTCTGGCCGGCCAGGGCCCTGGGATCGGCGTCGTTGTCGTAGTACATGCGTGCGGTCATCGCTTGACTGCCTCCTCGATCGACCCGGCACCCCGGGACATGACGACGGTACCCGAGCGGACGAGCTCCTTGATCCCGAATCCGCGAAGGAGCGCGATGAGCGCGTCCACCTCGGCCTCGGTACCGGTCGCCTCCACGATCAGCGACTCGGTCGCCAGGTCCACGACTTTGGCCTTGTACATATCTGCGATGGTCAGCACCTCGCCGCGATTGCGGTCGTCGGCCCGGACCTTGATCAGCGCGATTTCGTGCTCGACCGTGGGCTCGCTGGTGACGTCCTGGACCTTGAGCACGTCGATGAGCCGATAGAGCTGCTTGGCCGCCTGCTCGACCGCCACGTCGTCTCCGCGCAGCGTGATCGTCATGCGGCTGACCTCCGGCTGGTCGGTGTGGCTGACCGCCAGGGTCTCGATGTTGAAGTTGCGCGCCCGCATCAGGCTGGCGACGCGGTTCAGGACGCCGGGCTTGTTCAGGACGATGGTCACCAGAACGTGACGATGCGTCTGGCCGTTGCCGGGCAGGGCCCGGGCGGGCGGAGCGGTGTGGACCGGCGCCGGGTGGGCCGGATCGGCGCTGCCGCCGGGGGTCGAACCGGTGGGGCTCATTGGTTTGGCTCCTCGAACTGTTCCTCGAGCAGATCCGACAGGCCCTTGCCGGCCGGCATCATCGGGAAGACGTTCTGCTCCTCGGCGATACAGAACTCGATCAGCGCCGGGCCGTCCACGGCCCGGGCCGACGCGATGGCGGCGTCGACCTGGCCCGGCTGATCGGCACGGAAGGCGGCGACGCCATAGGCCTCCGCCAGCTTGCACCAGTTGGGGCCGAGCAGGTGTGATGAGTGGTAGTTGCCGGCGTAGACGAGCTCCTGCCACTGCCGGACCATGCCCAGCTTGTGGTTGTTCAGCAGCGCGATCCGAAGCGGGATGTGTTCCTGGACGAGGGTCATCAGCTCCTGGACGGTCATCTGCAGACCGCCGTCGCCGACGATCGCCCACGTCTCCTTGTCCGGCCGGCCGACGGCCGCGCCCATGGCTGCCGGCAGGCCGTAACCCATGGTCCCGAGGCCGCCGGAGCTGATGTGGCTGTTCGGCCGGCGGAAGCCGCCGTAGCGGGCGGTCCACATCTGGTTCTGGCCCACGTCGGCAACCAGGGTCGCGTCGTGGCCCGTCGCCTCGCCGATGCGACTGACCACGAAGTCGGCCGAGAGCTGGCCGTTGCGCCACGCCCCCGAGCCGTGCCACGGCGTCTTCTCCGACTCGGCCCGCCAGCCGGCGATCTCCGCCAGGTAGGCCGCGCGCCGCTCCGGAGCCACGGCCTCGACCTGCGGGATGAGGGCCCGCAGGACGCGCTTGACGTCGCCCACGATCGGGATCTCGACGGCGACGTTCTTGCCGATCTCGGCCGGGTCTATGTCGACATGGATGATCCGGGCGTAGGGCGCGAAGGTGGGCACGTGACCGGTCACCCGGTCGTCGAAGCGCATCCCCAGGGCGATGAGGAGATCCGACGACTGGATCGCCTTGTTGGCGTGCTTCCAGCCGTGCATGCCCACGAAGCCCAGGCTGAGCGGGTTCGTCTCGTCCATGGCGCTGATGCCCAGGAGCGTGTGCGCGACGGGGATCTGGGCCTTCTCAGCCAGCTCGCGCAGCTCCTCGGTGGCGTCGGCGATCAGGACGCCGTGGCCGGCCAGGATGACCGGCCGCTCGGCCTTCGCGATCTCCTGGGCCGCCAGCTTGATCTGGCGGGGATGGCCTTCGAAGGTGGGCTTGAAGCCGGGCAGATCGACGCTATCCGGGTGCTCGGCCAGGCACGCGCCCATCAGGGCATCCTTGGTCAGGTCGATGTGAACGGGGCCCGGACGGCCGGTGCGAGCGATGTGGAAGGCCTCGGCGAAGACGCGCGGGATGTCGTCGGGGTCCCGGACCAGGTAGTTGTGCTTGGTGCAGGGCAGCGTGATGCCCGTGATGTCGATCTCCTGGAAGGCGTCTTTGCCGAGCAGCGAGCCGACGACATTGCCGGTGATGGCCACGATCGGGATGGAGTCCAGCATGGCGTTGCCGATGCCCGTGACCAGGTTCGTGGCGCCGGGGCCGGAGGTGGCAAGGCAGACCCCCACCCTGCCGGTGGCGCGGGCGTAACCCTCGGCTGCGTGGGCGCCGCCCTGCTCGTGGCGGACGAGGATGTGGCGCAGCTCCGGGTAGTCGCCCAGGACGTCGTAGAAGGGCAGGACGACGCCGCCCGGGTACCCGAAGAAGACTTCCACGCCCTGGCGTATCAGGGCCTCGCAGACCGCATCCGCGCCGATGCGGGGCCGTTTGGCCCGTCGCTCGGCCAGGCTCTTGATCTGGAGGCGGCGCGTGTCGGTTAGCATCTCGCGCCGGCCGGCCGAGATCGCCTCGGCGCTCGGGCTGCCCGCGCCCGGCGTGTGATCGATGCGCCGGCGCTCAGCGCTGGACGCTTGGGCCATGCCGGCCCCTGCCGTGCCGGCTCCCGGGGCCGGCCCCCGTGTCTGGCCCGATGTCGCCGTCGGCGTACGGCCCGGTCCGTCGTCCGTGGTCCCCATCGCTTCGCCCTTCCTTTCCACTGCCCCGATTCGGGTGCCCGGCTCCCGACTCTTTCATCTCGTGTGTCGCCGGACCATCAAAAAACCCTCGCCTTCCGGCGAGGGTCCTGGTCGTTCTGGGCTTGCGTCGTCAGCGCTTGTCCCTGCGTCCAGCCTCCCGCCGGGAGCCGGTAATGAGTACGAATACGCGCTCAATACCAAGCTCGAGCGAGCGAAGTAGGCCGAGGAGGGAGACGTCGACCAGGCCGAGGTTGTCGGCAGGCACCTGCACGCGACGACCGTCCGTCCTGATCAGGATGGCGACATGGCGGCGGTTCCTGCTGTTGAACAGACCCAACCTGGTTCTCCGTAACGACGATTACACCGGCTCATGATCCAGCGGTGTCCGGCGAGTGTAGCAGCAGCGGTCAACCCGTGTCCCCGGGCGCCAGTCCCGGGACCGTGGGACGATGGTACCGGAGGTATCGCCCGCCGGGGCCACCGCTGGAGCCTGTCGTTGCGCCACGCGCCGCGGGGAACCGCCCGGGCGGAGGGGACCCGTCCATATCTCAGGACTCGGGCGGAGGCGCTTCGGTCGCCTGGATCGGCCCGCGACGGCGGTGGAAAGGCCACCAGGCCCACTCCCCGACGAAGGCCGTTATGGCCGGCACCAGGAGGCTGCGGACGATGAAGGTGTCGATCAACACGCCCAGGCCAACGGCCAGCCCGACCTGGAAGAGCAGCTGGAGCGGCGACGTGATCAGCGTGCCGAACGTCCCTGCCAGGATCAGGCCTGCCGAGGTGATGACCGTCCCGGTCCGCGCCGAGGCAATCCGAATGCCCTCGCGCAGCGGCCGCGTGGCGCTCTCTTCGCGGACCCGCGACATCAGGAAGATGTTGTAGTCCGAGCCGAGAGCGACCAGCAGCACGAAGACCATGAGCGGGATGAAGTAGTTGAGCCCCGGCTGGCCGAAGACGTTCTGCACCAGGAAAGCCGAGAGGCTCAGGCTGGCCGAGTACGAGAGGAGCACCGTCAGCACCAGGTAGATCGGAGCCGCCAGAGCGAGTAGCAGCAGCACCAGCACCAGCAGGATGCCCGCGATGGTGATCGCCGCGACGCGCAGGAAGTCGGACGAGATCGTCGTCTGGACGTCCGCGAACTCCGCGGTCGAGCCGCCTACGTATGTCGTCGCGCCCGGCCCGAAGCCGGCCTCCTGGTTGCTCAACAGCGTCCGCAGCGAGTGAACCGTATCGAAGGACCTCGTGTCGTAGGGGTTGGTGACGGTGGTGACGTACAGCCGGGTCACGTTGCCGGTGCTGGAGACGTAGGCCGCCGCCAGGTCCGGCGGCGCGTACAGGTCGCCGGGGCCGAATGTCGCCGCCAGCTGGTCCAGCTCCCCGGGAAGCCGGGCCCGGGCCCCGGCCATCGCCTGGCGGGCGGCCAGCTGCTCGGCCGTCGGCGACGCGGTCGTCGGCAAGAAGTAGAAGGCGGTCGGCTGGGCAGCGAACCAGGCCTGCATCTGGCGGAAGGCCGAGAGGAGCGCCAGGAAGGCAGCGGCGTCCGGGCTTGCGGCGAGCTTCGGGATGGCGGCCACGGCCGCCTTGTAGGCGTCGGTCGAAGTCAGGTCGGGATCGGCCGCGCCAAGCTGGTTCAGGTAAGTGTTCAGCTGAGCCAGCTGGGTGGCCAGGTCGCCGGACGAGCCCGAGGCGGCAGTGGAGGCGGCGGCCTGCAGCTGGTCGACGATGGCGCCGAGCTGGTCGGCCACGTTGGCCTGTTGCCGCGCGTCCACCATCCCCTCCTGGAGCACCGCCAGGTCCGCCTCGGCGGCGCTCAGGGTGGCGCCCGCCACCTTCGGATAGGCCTTGTCCAGCCCGCCGACGTACGAGACCGTGGAAGTGACCCCCGCCAGAGAGGAGTCGCTCAACTGAACGTTGAGGTCCGTGCTCGGCGGCTCCGAGAACCCCTGGGCCATTGAGGCGAGCTCAATCGCGGGCCTCGCCGTGTCGGAGACCTTGCCCTCGCCCGTCGGGTCGACGACGCTGCTGACCGACTCCACGTTCGGCAGCGCGGCGATCGACTGCTCCAGCTGTCCGATACGGGTCAGCGCCGCGGGACCGGCCAGATCCCCACCCGGAACTTCGACCAGGACGTTGATCGGCATGAGCTGGCCTTCGGGCAGGTGCTGGCTCAGAATCTGGAAGCCGACGCGGGATTCGGCGCTGCTGGGCAGCTCCTGCAGCACATCGAAGTTCTGCTTGAGCTGTGGCAAGGCCAGCAGCGGCGCGCCCAACCCGATCAGGACGAGCCCCGCCAGCAACCCCGGTCGGCTGGTGATCCGCCGGGCCAGCGCCGCCCAGAAGCCGTGCCCGTCCGATCCGGCGTTTCGGGTCTGCTCGTGGAGCGGCCAGAAGAGCCGCCGCCCGAAGATCGCCAGCAACGATGGCGTGAGGGTCAGGCCGGCCATCAGCGTGATGAAGATCGTCAGGGCCAGGGCCGGGCCGGTCGTCTGGATCATGCCGAAGCTGGCGACGATCATGGAGCTCAGCCCGACGATGACGGTCGCCGCCGAGGCGGCGATGACCGCGCCTATTCGGCTCACGGTCACACGAACCGCGTCGGCACGGCTGTTGCGAGCCAGTTCCTCCCTGAATCGGGATATCAGGAAGATCGTGTAGTCCGTGCCGACGCCGAAGACGAGCACGACGATGAACGAGTCGAGAACGGAGGAGAGCTTCCAGCCGCCCTGGGCCAGGAAACCCAGGAGGCCGCGCGAGACCAGGAAGGCGCAGCCGATCGTGGCCAGCGGCACCAGGGCCGCCAGCGGCGCGCGGTAGATGAGCAGCAGGACGATGACGACCAGCAGGATCGTGACCAGGGTCGTCCGATCCGTACCCTGCTGGATGGCGGCCAGGTAGTCGTCGCCGATCCCGGCCTGGCCGCTCACCTGGGCCACGAGCCCGGCCGGCAGCACGCCCGGCGCCGCGAGATGCGCCCGAACGGCGTCGACCGCCGCGTTGGTCTGGGGCAGGAACGCGGGCGAATCGAAATCCACCTCGGCCAGCTCGACCACGCCATCCTTGCTCTGGAACATCGAGGCCAGGCTGGGAGTGCCCTCTGCCGTGACGTAGCGCAGGACGGCCGCCGGGCGATACGGGCCTTCGAACCAGCTCCCCAGGGATTCGATGGCGGCCCGGTCCGCTTCGGTCAGGCCACCCGCCCGGGAGAAGACGATGAGCGCCGAAGAAGGTGCCGCCGTGTTCGGGAAGGCTTGCGCGATGACGCTGCGGGCGGCCATGGACTCGGCGTTCTTGGGCAGGAAGCTGGTCTCGTCGGCAGAACCGACCTGGGCCAGGGACGGGCCGAGGATCCCGAAGGCGATCGCGGCCACCACCCAGACTGCGACGAGGACGAAGCGGAGTCTGAGCACGAGCCGGCCGAGTCGGTCGAACATCTGCCTCACCTTGCAGCAAACGGGTGCGAAGACATCGCGGGACGGCGATCCGGATTGTAGCGAGGCTGCTCGGAAGGCTCCGTCGGCGGGTCTACGCGGAAGAAGGCGCCGGCGCCACAGGGGCGGGCTTGGCCTCCGGATCGCGCCGCGAAAGCCGGACGGCCACGAACGGGAATCGACCGTCGCCCGAAAGCTTCTTCGTGGTCGCCATGCCCTGCCTCTTTCCAGTTCCCGACGGACGCCGCACAAGGGTAGGCCACGCACGCGGCGCGAACCACCCCTTACGCGGCTCGGCTAGGATTTCCCGAAGCGCCAGAAGCCCGGAAGGACGAGACATGCAGGTAGATCGCTCAACTCCCGAAGACCCGATCAGCCCCGAACGCCTGGACACGCTGGTTCGGGGTCTGAGCATCGAGGAGAAGGCCGGGCTGACGGCCGGGATCGACGCCTGGCACGCCTGCGGCGCGCCCTCGATCGGTCTGGAGCCGATGATGGCGCTGGACGGCCCGAACGGCATTCGCGGCATGACCTTCCCCGCCGGCTCGAGCGCCACGTGCACGCCATGCGGCACCGCCCTGGGCGCGACCTGGGACGTGGACCTGGTGCGCGCGGTCGCCGCCAGGATCGGCCTTGAGGCCAAACGGTCCGGCGTCCACTACATGCTCGGGCCGGTGCTGAACCTGGTCCGCTCGCCGTTGGGCGGCCGCGATTTCGAGGCCTACTCCGAGGACCCCGTGCTGGCCGCCATGCTCGGCGCCGCCTACGTCGACGGGATGCAGTCGGCGGGTGTGGCCGCCACGCCCAAGCACTACGTCGCCAACGAGTCCGAGACGCATCGAACGTCGGTCGATTGCCGCGTCGACGAGCGAACGCTGCGCGAGGTCTATCTGGTCCCATTCGAGGCGGCGGCGCACGCCGGGGCGTGGTCGATCATGGCCGCCTACAACCTGGTCAATGGAATCCATTGCACGGATCACGGCCATCTCGTCGGCGAGATCCTGAAGGCCGAGTGGGCCTGGGACGGCGTGCTGATGTCCGACTGGCACGCCACCGACGACACGGTCGCCGGAGCCGTGGCGGGGCTCGACCTGGAAATGCCCGGGCCGGCCCGCTTCTTTGGCCCTGCGCTCGCGGCGGCTGTTCGCCGCGGCGCGGTGAGCGAGGCGGTCCTGGACGACAAGGCCCGCCGGCTGTTGCTGCTCGCGGCTCGGGTGGGGGCGCTGGCCGAGGCGGGCAGTGGGGCCGTCGAGCAGGCGGCCGGGGACGCCCGGCCCATCGCCGGCCCACGGCTCGATCCCACGCGGCCCTGGCACCTCTCCGACTCGGCGGCAGCCGCACTGGTGCGCCGGGCCGCGGCCGAGTCGTTCGTTCTTCTAACCAACGACGGGACGCTGCCGCTGGCGCCTGCCGGCCTCCACAAGCTCGCGGTCGTCGGGCCGAACGCGGCCCACCCGTGCGCCCAGGGCGGTGGGGCCGCGCACATCTCCGCCCCGGCCACGGTGACCCCGCTGGACGGAATCCGGGCCGCGCTTCCCGGAGTGGAGATCGTCCACGAGCCGGGCTGCCGCATCGATCTCTTCCTGCCGCCCCTGACCGCGATGGACGTTCGCGACCTGCACGGCCGGCCCGGTCTCAGCGTCGAGTTCTTCCGCGGCCAGGAACCGACCGGCCGGCCGGCCGCGAGCTGGCACGTCGATTCGAGCGAGCTGCACGTCTTCGGAAATCTCCCCAAGGAGGTCGATGAGGACGACTTCGCCGTCCGCATGTCCGGCTGGCTGACCCCGGCGGAGAGCGGCGAGCACGAGATCGCCGTGCGCGGCTACGGCGGCCGGCGCCTGCGAGTGGGCGGTGTCGTGACGGCGGACCTGTGGGCCGCTCCGCCGGCACCCGACATTCCGACGGCCCTGTTCGAGGGCCGCCAGGACGGCGCGATATTAGAGCTCCAGGCCGGCAAGCCGGTCCTGATCGAGGCCGAGCTGCACTCGGCCGTTCACGCCCCCTACCAGCTGAACATAGGCTGCCGCTCCCCGCAACCGGGCGACCAGCTAGAGCGGGCCGTCGAGGCAGCCGCCTCGGCCGACGCAGCGATCGTCGTCGTCGGCAACGACGAGGCCTGGGAATCGGAGGGCCGCGACCGCAAGACCGTCACGCTCCCCGGCCGCCAGAACGAGCTGGTGGAGCGTGTCGCCGCGGCCAACCCCCACACCGTCGTCGTCGTCAACGCCGGCTGCCCGATGGACCTGCCCTGGGCGGACCGCGTCGCCGCGGTCCTGTACGCGTGGCTCCCCGGCCAGGAGTTCGGCAACGCCCTCGCCGACGTCCTGCTCGGCAAATCGGAGCCCGGTGGCCGTCTGCCCTTCACCATCGCGGCGCGCGAGGCGGACTATCCCGCGCTCGGCACCAGGCCGGACGATCGGGAGCAACTGATCTACGCCGAGGGCGTCAACCTGAGCTATCGCCACTTCGACGCCGCGGGCATCGAGCCGCGGTTCTGCTTCGGGCACGGCGTGGGCTACAGCCGCATCGAGTTCGAGTCACTGGAGGTAGCCGCCGACAGCCTGCCCGAGGGAGACTCGGCCCGGCTGCGGGTTCGACTGCGCAACGCCGGAACGCGCGCCGGCAAGGAAGTCGTCCAAGTCTACGTCGCCGACCTGGAGTCGTCGGTCCCGCGCCCGCCACGCGAGTTGAAGGGCTTCACCGCGGTTCACCTGGCACCGGGCGAGAGCACCGACGTCTTGATCGGTCTCGAAGATCGCGACCTGGCCTACTGGGACGAAGAGGCCGGCGGCTGGCGCATCGAGCCCGGACGTTTCGAGATCCTGGTCGGCGCTTCCTCCCGCGACATCCGCCTGCGCGCCTCCCTCGAGCTGGCCCGAACCGGAAGGGACTGCCTGGGCGACTCGCCGCGCCCGACCCGGCGCCCGCTTGCGAGCATCTGGTAACCTCGATGACCCCCGTCCGCTGCGAGGCGGGGCAACACATCGCGAGTGGCACGTTGGCCGAGAAACCGCGCACGCTCTTCGAGAAGATCTGGGACGACCACGTCGTGGCGTCCGACCCCGGCGCGCCGGCAATCCTGGCCATCGATCTACATCTCGTCCACGAGGTCACCAGCCCGCAGGCGTTCACCGGCCTTCGCGAGCGCGGACTGAAGGTCCACAAGCCGGGCCAGACCGTGGCCACGGCCGACCATTCGATCCCGACGCTTGATCCGTCCATCCCGATCGCCGACGAGCTGGCGGCCAAGCAGCTCCGCCAGATCGAGGCGAACTGCCGCGAGTTCGGGATCCCCTTCCACGGCCAGGGCTCGGCGACGCGCGGCATCGTCCACGTCATCGGGCCGGAGCTCGGCCTGACACAGCCGGGCATGACCATCGTCTGCGGCGACTCCCACACCGCCACGCACGGCGCCTTCGGCGCGCTGGCATTCGGCATCGGGACGAGCGAGATCGAGATGGTCCTGGCCACCCAGACGCTGCTGCAACGCAAGCCGAAGACGTTCCAGGTGCGAATCAACGGCCGGCTCCAGCCGGGAGTCGGCGCCAAGGACATCATCCTGGCCCTGATCGCGCGCATCGGCATCGGCGGCGGGACCGGCCACGTCATCGAATACACCGGCGACGCCATCCGCGCCCTGTCGATGGAAGAACGAATGACGGTCTGCAACATGTCGATCGAGGGCGGCGCTCGGGCCGGGCTCATCGCCCCCGACGAGACCACGTTCGCCTACCTGCGCGGCCGCAAGTTCGCTCCGCAGGCATCGGCCTGGGACGCGGCCGTCGCCCGCTGGCGCAAGCTCCCCAGCGACGAAGGCGCGACCTACGACCGGACGATCGTCATCGACGGCGACAGGCTCGAGCCGATGGTCACGTACGGTACCAACCCGGGCATGGGCGTCCCGGTGACCGGCCGAGTCCCATCGCCCGCCGAGGTCGAGCCGGGCGCCCGGGCCGACCTCGAACGCGCGCTCGCCTACATGGCCCTCGAGCCCGGCAAGTCCATCGCCGGTCAAAAGCTCGACGTCGTCTTCATCGGCTCGTGCACCAACGGCCGTATCGAGGACATGCGCGCCGCCGCTTCAGTCCTGCGCGGCCGGCGCGTGGCCCCCGGACTTCGCGTCCTGGTCGTCCCCGGATCGCAGCAGGTCAAGAGACAGGCCGAGAGCGAAGGCCTGGCCGAGGTCTTCCGCTCGGCCGGCGCCGAGTGGCGCGAGTCGGGCTGCTCGATGTGCATCGCCATGAACGGCGACCAGCTCGAGCCCGGCCAGTACGGCATCAGCACCTCGAACCGCAATTTCGAGGGGCGCCAGGGCAAGGGTGGTCGCACCTTCCTCGCCTCGCCGCTGACCGCCGCCGCCAGCGCCGTCACCGGCGTCGTCACCGATCCGCGGACGCTGAGCGGCGCCGCGTCGCAGGCCGTGGCCACCTCGCGGTCCGCGGCCGTGGAGGCCGACTGACATGCCCGAGCCATTCGTTTCGACGACCAGCCGCGTCATCGAGATCCCGCGCGCCAACATCGACACGGACCAGATCTGCCCGGCCCGCTTCCTCAAGATCACCGACAAGGCCGGGCTGGCCGACGCTCTCTTCTGCGACTGGCGCTTCACCCCGGACGGAAAGCGTCGCGAGCCGCCCTTCCTGATCGACGAGCCCGCGAATGCCGGGCGGCAGATCCTGCTGGTGGGCGACAACTTCGGGGCGGGCTCGTCGCGCGAGCACGCTCCGTGGGCGCTGCGGGCATGGGGAATCCGGGCCATCGTTTCGACCGGCTTCGCCGACATCTTCCGGGGCAACGCGCTCAAGAACGCGCTGCTGCCCATCGTCGTTTCCGCGGAGCGGCACACGGCGCTGGCCGCGCTCGTGGCGGCCGACCCGGATGGCATGTGGACGGTGGATCTCGAGGCCGAGCGAGTGACGCTTCCCGGCGGCCAGTCGTTCGCCTTCGAGATCGACCCGTTCGCCCGGACGATGATCCTGGCCGGCACCGACGAGATCGGCTACGTCCGCTCCAGGCTTCCGGCAATCGAGGCCTGGGAGGCCGTCCACCCGGCGCGCGTCGACACCCGCGCGGGCGCACCGACGCGGTAGCCGCACACTCCGACCAGTCGAAGCCCGCCGGACTTCCGGCCGGCCTTTCTCGCGCCATGCCTCGGGCCACTCGTCGCGGTGGACGGTCGTTTCTGCCCGGGCAGACATACACATCTGGCATCCGGCCGTTTCGAGCGGTCGTCGGCTCGTTTTCAGGCACAAATGCCACGTGGCGGCAGGCCCCGGCCGGCCTAACTCGCCCATCCTGCCCGTCCGCGACTACATCCTTGACGGAGCACCCGCGCCGGCGTCAGTTGTGTCAGTCCAGACGGGCAGTCGCGACGCCCCGTGCCCCCGATCTTCTTGACCGGCGTCGGGACGGCTGCGACCCGACGCCGCCCCGGCCTGGGGGCTCGGCCGCCGCGGCCGTAACCCGACAAGCAACGACCGGCACGAACCACGACGGCTACACTCTGAAGACCGACTCATTCGCGGCATCCGAGCCGCATGGGAACTGCGGGGGCCAATGGACGAGCTGAGCTGGAACGGCCTCGTGACCCTGGAGTCGAGGATCGATCGGGCCATAGTGGGTGCGCTGAGAGGCCAGGACCTCTCCGGGTTCGAGATCTGGCGATGGCTCGGATCGGAGGACGGTACCCTCGGGCTGCTGGCCGAGACAGATCTCTACCCCACCCTGTACCGGCTGGAAGCCGAGCATCTTCTCCAGAGCGACTGGTATGAAGGTGAGCGCACCAGGCGCAAGTACCGGCTGACGGCGACGGCGCTCCAAAGGGCCGAAGAGAACGGCTGGCCGCCGCTCGCGTTCCGGGGAAGACCGGGCCCGTCGAGCGAGCCCGAGCGCACCGGCCGAGCCGTCAGCCCCGACCCGGATTCCGGATCGTGGTTCGTGCCGCCGAAGGCGGAGCCCGTTGGAACGACGCCGCTGCCGTCGGCTCCCCCGGCCTCGGCCACCGGCAGCGCCGCCATCGATGGCTATTCGAACGAGCTGGGCGCCGCCCTGGACCTGCCCCGGGTCGAGCTGGACCGCGTTCGACAGGAGATCGCCGACCACCTGGCCGACTCCCGGTCCACTCTGGCGCTGGGTGGCCTCGACGAGCCGGCCGCCACCAGCGAGGTCATCGACCGGCTCGGCAACCCCCGCGACCTGGCGACTCGCATCAACCTGGCCCAGCACACGCAGGACCGGCGCGGCCGCGCCGTCCGCCGCGCGGTGATCGAGCTCGTGGCTGAGATGGTGCTCTGGCTGAGCCTGTCGGTTGCAGTATTCGTCCTGGCACCGGGCGTTTGCGACGTGGTCATCAGGCTCGGCCGGGTGGCAGGCCTCGACCTTACCGTGCTCCGCTCCGCCGCATGGGCCACCAATCAGATGGCCATCATGGTGTGCCTCGGGGCGTTCGCCGCCGGGCGTCTGAGCATGGGCCACCTGGCCCGGATCAGCCGCCACAGGGACGCCACGCTTCGGAGGCGGTGGGCGCCCGCGGGCGCCGCCGCGGTGCTCGCCCTCGCCCTGCTGTTGCCCGGCTACCAGGATGGCCTCGTGGTCGCCACCCTGCTCGCGACGCCGCTCGCCTTCGTGGTCGGGACGTATCGGCCCAAGCACGTCAACGAGAGCTCGTACACCTGGCGGGGTGTGGCGTCGGCCATCCTCGTGGTGGCGGCAGTCACCCTCCTGCCGGCCGAGCGACTGTTCGCCTACGACCCGAACGCAACGCCGGGAGCGCCGCTCGCCCCGGGCCAAGCCCCGGGCGAGCTGACCGTGTACCAGCAACCCGACGGCACCTTCGACTACGAGATCCCCCAGCCAGCCGGGACGGGGGTCGTCAGCGTGGAACTGTGGCCGGCGTCGACGGACGGTCTGTTCATCGTCGTCGACCGATCGGCGACCGCGCCCACCATCAGCGTCAGAGCGGGCACTCCGACCTCCGACGCGACCGCCGCGCCGGCTGGGGCGCAGGCGGTCGACTTCGGAAAGCTTCCGCCGTACCCGCAATGGTGGGTCGTGGCCGTGACAACGGGACAGAACGGAAGCCGAACGGCGCTGGACGTGGTCATCCAGACGGGCGCCTCTCCAAACCCGGGCACCGCCCTGGGCTGGCTGATCGCGCACCTCTAGGGCCGGCGACCGAAGCCGCCACGGCCCGCTTCGACCATCCGTCGCTTGGACCGGCTGGGGCCGGGGGAGGCCGAGGTTCGAGCCCGGCGCCTCCAGGCCGCTCCTCAGGGCCTAGACTTGGCGCCGACGAAGACGCAGCCGCCCAGCCCCGCGGAGAGTGCCCACCATGTCGAACGATGCCCCACGCCCCCTGCCATACGACCTGCCCAGCGATCCGGCCAAGCGCCACAGCGCCGCCCTGACCGACGGCCCGGATCGGGCCGCGGCCCGCGGCATGCTCAAGGCCATCGGCTTCGACGACAGGGACCTGGCACGGCCGCTGATCGGCGTGGCCACGACCTGGATCGAGACGATGCCGTGCAACTACAACCAGCGCCGGCTGGCCGAGCACGTCAAGGCGGGCATCCGGGCGGCGGGCGGGACGCCAATGGAGTTCAGCACGATCGCGGTCTCGGACGGGACCTCCATGGGCACCGAGGGCATGAAGGCCTCGCTCATAAGCCGCGAGGTCATCGCCGACTCGATCGAGCTGTGCGTCCGCGGTCACCTGCTGGATGGCGTGGTCTGCCTGGTCGGCTGCGACAAGACGATCCCGGGCGCGATCATCGCCCTGGGCCGGCTCGACGTCCCGGGCCTGATCCTCTACAACGGCACGATCTATCCGGGCGTCTACAAGGGCAAGCGCGACGCCACGATCGTCACCATCTTCGAGGCGATCGGCGCCTACCGCGCCGGCAAGATGTCGGCCGCGGAGCTGTACGAGATCGAGTCGGTCAGCTGCCCCGGCGCCGGAGCGTGCGGCGGCCAGTACACGGCCAACACAATGTCCATGGTCCTCGAGATCCTGGGCCTCTCGCCGGCGGGCCTGAACGGCATCCCGGCCGAGCACCCCAGCAAGGACGGCGCCGCTCGCCGCTGCGGCGAGATCGTCATGGACCTGGTCAGGCGCGACATCCGGCCCAAGGAGTTCGTGACCCGCAGGTCGATCGAGAACGCGATCGCCTGCGTCGCGGCGACCGGCGGCTCGACCAACGCCGTCCTGCACCTGCTCGCCATCGCCCACGAGTACGGCCTGCCGCTCCACGTCGACGAGTTCGGCGAGATCGCCGACCGGACGCCGATCGTGGGGAACCTGGTGCCGGGCGGACGCTACACCGCGGCCGACCTGTTCGAGGCCGGCGGCCTGTCGCTCGTGACCCGCCAGCTGCTTAAGAAGGGCCTGATCGACGGGAGCACCCCGAACGTCGACGGCGGAACCATCGCCAGCGCGGCGGCGGCCACGGTCGAGACGGCGGGCCAGAAGGTCGTCGTGCCGATCGAGACGCCGCTCAGCCGCACGGGGGGACTGACGATCCTGCACGGGACGCTGGCCCCGGACGGCTGCGTCATCAAGCTGGCCGGCCACGAGCGCCGCTACCACGAGGGCCCGGCTCGGGTCTTCGACAGCGAGAACACCTGCTACGACGCGGTGCGCAAGAACCTGATCAAGCCGGGCGACGTGGTCGTGATCCGGTACGAGGGACCGGTCGGCGGCCCCGGCATGCAGGAGATGCTCTCGGTCACGGCGGCGCTGGTCGGCGAGGGCCTGGGCGAGCACGTGGCTCTGCTCACCGACGGGCGCTTCTCCGGCGGCACCCACGGGTTGATGATCGGCCACGTGGCGCCGGAGGCGGCGCTGGGCGGCCCGATCGCGCTGGTGGAGGAGGGCGACGAGATCATCATCAACGTCGATCGCCACGCCCTGGACCTCAACGTTCCTGCGGCCGTCCTGGCGGCGCGGCGCGCCCGCTGGACTCCGCCGGCGCCGCGCTACAGGAGCGGCGTGATGGCCAAGTACGCGGCGCTGGTCTCGTCGGCGTCGCTCGGCGCGGTGACCACGGGCGAGCGGCTGGCGGAGCGCCTGGCGAGCGCGACGGCGGGGACGGCGAAGTAGCGCCACTGGAAGCGGAACCCGTCATGACGTTGAACACCTGAGGCCTAAGACTTCCGACGGTCGCCATCGCAGCCGCAGTCGGCGGGCCGGCCGCCATCGCGCAGGTCGCGCCGGCCTGGGAGCGAGTCAACGTCGGCCTCGGGCGACTGAACTCAAGTCTCGGGGAAGCACTGCCACCATCTCGCCCAGTTCCCGCCGAGTGGGAGTGGGGCCGGGACTGGCTCGGCTTCGGGGCGCAATCGGCACCTCGCCACGCGTAGACCGCCAATGCAAGCGTGGCCCGCGGCCGGGTAGAAGCCTGCAACTCCTCTAGTAGCTCGCCCACGCGCCGACAAGCTGGGCCAGGTGGGAACCCGGCAACAGCGCGTCCGCGGAACTGGGCCAGGTGGATCCGTGGATGCCCGGCAACAGCGCGTCCCGGGCATCTCGGTCATGATCTCCGGCAGGCGTTCCATTTCGTTCGGAGGCAGGCGTGACTGGCGAGATGACCGGCGAACCCGAACATGCGCCAGCCGATACCGAGCTGTCGGAGCTGATCGAGCTGCTGCGCGCGCTCATTCGAATCCGGAGCGTCAACCCGCCCGGTGACGAGATACTGGCGGCCCGCTACCTGGAGCAGGTCCTCTCCGACGAGGGCATCCCATCCACGGTCGTGGAGCCGTTCCCGGGCCGCGGGTCCATCGTCGCGCGCATCCACGGCGACGGCAGCGGCGGTGACCCGCTGCTGCTGCTCTCGCACCTCGACGTAGTGCCCGCCGAGCCGGCCGGCTGGGCACACGACCCGTTCGGCGGCGATCTGGTCGACGGCTACGTCTGGGGCCGCGGCGCGATCGACATGAAGAGCATGGTCGCGATGGAGGTGCAGATCATGCGCCGCCTTGCCCGGGCTGCACGCGCGGCCGGCCGCGATCCCGCCTCCGACCCGATCCCCGGCCTGCGCCGCGACGTCATCTTCTGCTCCTCCGCCGACGAAGAGGCCGGCGGCTGGCACGGCGCGAACTGGTTGGTCAACGAGCACCCCGAGTGGCTGAGCGCCGCCGGGGCGCTGAACGAGGCCGGGGGCGTGGCTATGACCTACGCCGGCGTTCGTTTCTATCCGATCCAGGTGGGGGAAAAGGGCTTCGTGGTCTACAAGCTCCACGTCAAGGGCCGCTGGGGCCACGGCTCCGTCCCAACCCCGGACAACGCCGCGGTCCTGGCCGCTCAGATCGTCATGCGGCTGGCGGAGCCCGGGCCGGCGCGTGTGACCGAGGCCATGGCAGTTTCGCTGGCGCGGGCGATCCCGCACCTGACGGCCCGAGCGGCAGGCGCGATCAGGGGCCTGATGGCCGGCCCGAACGGGCCGACCGCCCCGGACCCGGGTGCCATCGAGGCGACGCTCCGCGAACTGTGCGATCCGGTCCTGTCTCGCACCGTTTCGGCCATGATCCACGACACCGTCTCCGTCGGCATCATCCAGGCCGGCGTGAAGTACAACGTCATCCCCGGCAGCGCCTGCATCGAAATCGATTGCCGGACACTCCCCGGGACCGACGAGCCGGCGATGCGCGACGAGCTGCGCCGCCGCATCGGCGAGGAGCTATGGGCTCGTCTCGAAGTCGAATGCGAGCAGGTCGGGCCATCCGTTTCGGCACCGCTCGAGGGACCGCTCTACCCGCTGCTGGAGCAGGTCCTGCGCGACCACGACGCCGGAGCCGTGCCGCTGCCGTTCCTCGCACCCTTCGCCACGGACGCCAAGCACCTCAGCCGCATCGGCGTTCCCACGTACGGCTTCTCCCCGCTGCGGCTCGGCAAGAACGAGGGCCTGTTGGACCTCATGCACAGCGACGACGAACGGGTCAGCGTCGAGGCTCTTCGCTTCGGGCTGCCCGTCCTCTGGGACGCGGTGACCCGCTTCTGCACCTGAGGTCGCCCGCGGCCCGATCGTCCGCCGGGTCCGGAAGGCCCTGTCCCCCCTCGTTGAGGTCGTGCCGGAGCCCACAATCCCGGCCCCAAGAGCCCGAGAACGCGGGCGGGTTGGCCCCCGATGGGCCGGGTCATGCGGCCCTATCGGCACCCCATATGCCTTCCGAGAATACGGATAGGGCAACAGATAGGTGCCGCCTCTCGCGGCTTGCAATGTCGGTCCTCGGTCCGTTGCCGCCGAAGCCCGGCCCGGAGCGCTCCCAGCCCGAGCGCAGTGGCGTGCCCACTACATATCTTGCAACCCCGGCCAGGTCCTGGACGGAGGTGGCTCAACGGTTCCGCTGTCAGCGGACGCTCGCGCAAGAGGTAGGCGCGAACGTCCGCCGCGGCGCGCGACCGGGGCCGGACCCTTCAGGGCAAGACCGGTAACCAAAGGGGCGATTGGATGGTCGTGGCTCAGGTCTCATCCCCCGAGGTAGCGGACCCGGGCGCTCGCTTCCTCGCGGAGGTGCGCGCGAAGACGGCAGGCGTCTCGCGCCTGGAGATGTGCATCCAGTGCGGCTCCTGCGGAGGCTCGTGTCCCTCCGCGGATGCCATGGATCACACGCCGCGCAGGCTGTTCGCGCTTATCCGCGCCGGCAAGCGTGACGAGGTTCTGCGCAGCAACACGCCCTGGATGTGCCTCTCGTGCTACCACTGCGTGGTTCGCTGCCCTCAGGACATTCTCATCACCGATGTGATGTACGCCCTCAAGGTCATGGCCGAGGAGGAGCACACCTATCCCAACAACGTCGGCCCGGACTTCACCGGTGTCTTCATCGGCCAGGCCAGGCACTTCGGTCGCAGCTGGGAGATGGGCCTGACGGCGCGGCACTACCTGCGCCACTTCATCCCACGGCTGCCACGCATGACACCGATGGCCCTGGGCCTGTTCCGTCATGGTCGGATCGGCATCCTGCCTCACCAGATCCACCAGAAGAAGCAGCTGCAGGCGATCCTGCGGCGCGCCGACGAGCTGGAGCGAGCCCGATGACCAACTACCTCTACTACCCGGGCTGCTCCATGGAGGGCAGCGGTCGCTCCTATCGCGAGTCCCTCGAAGGGATCTGCGAGCCCCTCGGGATCACCTTCGAAGAGATCGACGACTGGAACTGCTGCGGCGCCACCGAGTACGTCAGCCTGAGCACGACCCCGGCGTACGCGATGATCGCCCGCAACCTGGCCATCGCCGCCGCCGAGAAGAAGGGCACCGAGCCCCTCGTCGCCGCATGCAGCGCCTGCTACCTCAACCTGGCCAAGGCGGACCACTACATGGCCCAGCAGCCCGCGCTCAACGCCCGCGTCAACGACGCGCTCGGCGCCGGCGGGCTGCACTACGACCCGGGCACCGTCAAGGTCCGCCACCTGCTCGAAGTAATCCTCAACGACGTCGGCCTGGACAAGGTCAAGGCGGCGGTCAAAAAGCCGCTGACGGGCCTCAAGGTGGCGCCCTATCTGGGCTGCATGGTCCCGCGCCCGGACGTTGACGGCGCCTACACCAACCACGAGCAGCCGAACGATCTCGACCGCCTGCTTCGAGCGCTCGGCGCGGAGGTCGTGGACTACCCGCTCAAGACCGAGTGCTGCGGCGGGCACATGACCCAGATCGCCCCCAGGGTTGGGCTGGAGCTGATCCGTCGCCTGGTGGCGGAGGCCGAGCGGCGCGAGGCCGTGATGATGGTCACGGTCTGCCCGATGTGCCAGATCAACATCGACGCCTACCAGGGCGAGATGAACGCCATGTTCCACACCCACTACAAGATGCCGATCGTGTTCTTCACGCAGCTCATGGGAGTGGCGTTCGGCATCGAGCCCAAGAAGGTGGGCGTGGGTCGCGAGTACACCAACGCCAGCAAGACCCTGGCGAAGGCTCTCAAGGCAGCGCCCGAATTGGCACTCGCGGCCGCCGGAGCCGCTCCAGTCGCGCGCAGGCCGAGGCCCGACAAGCGGGCTCTGCCCATGCCGCGGATGGCCGACAGCGAGGTTGAGAAATGACCGCCGAGCACAGCCACCTGCCGGTCGAGGGCGAAGTCCGGATCGGCGTCTACGTCTGCCACTGCGGCAGCAACATCGCGGGCGTGGTCGACGTGCCCGAGGTCACCCGATGGGCGGCCGAGAACCTGCGCGACCAGGGCGTGGTCGTCGCCCGCGACTACAAGTTCATGTGCTCCAGCCCCGGCCAGGAGCTCGTGACCGACGACATCAAGAATCTCGGCCTCAACCGCATCGTGGTCGCCGCCTGCTCCCCGCACCTCCACGAAAACACCTTCCGCACGGCCACCGCCCGCGGCGGCCTGAACCCGTACCTGTGCGAGCTGGTCTCGATCCGCGAGCAGGACTCGTGGGTCACCACGGACAAGGCCGCAGCCACCGCCAAGGCCAAGGCCATCCTGGCCGGCGGCGTGGAGCGGGTCCGCCGCAACGAGCCGCTCGTGCCGGTGACGGTCGACATCAACCCCGCCACGCTGGTCGTGGGCGGCGGCATCGCCGGCATCAGCGCCACTCTCGAGCTGGCCGACGCCGGCTTCAAGGTCTATCTCGTCGAGAAGGAGCCGTCGATCGGCGGCCACATGGCCCAGTTCGACAAGACGTTCCCGACCCTCGACTGCGCGGCCTGCATCCTGACCCCCAAGATGGTCACCGCGGGCACGCATCCCAACGTCGAGCTCCTGACCTGGAGCGAGGTCGAGAAAGTCGAGGGCTTCGTCGGCAACTTCACCGTCACGGTCCGCAAGAAGGCCCGCTACGTAGATGAGGACGCCTGCAACGGCTGCGGCGTGTGCCAGGAGAAGTGCCCCAAGAAAGTCCTCGACGAAGTCTTCGAGGCCGGCCTGGGGTATCGGAAGGCGATCTACACGCCGTTCGACCAGGCCGTCCCGCGGACGCCCGTCCTCGACCGGCCGAACTGCACGTACTTCGAGAGGGGCACCTGCAAGGCCTGCGAGATATTCTGCGAGTCGGACGCCATCGACTTTACCCAGGAAGACAAGATCCTGACCCTGCAGGTCGGCAACATCATCCTGGCCACCGGCTACGACCTCTTCGACGCTCGCAGGATGCAGCAGTACGGCTACGGCCGCCTGCCGAACGTCTTCACCAGCCTCGAGTTCGAGCGGCTGTCCAACTCGGCCGGTCCCACGAACGGCCACATCGTCCTCCGTGACGGCGTCACCGAGCCCAAGTCGGTGGCGATCGTCCACTGCGTCGGCAGCCGCGACAAGAACTACAACAGCTACTGCTCCGCGATCTGCTGCATGCAGAGCCTCAAGTTCGCTCACCTGGTCAGAGAGCACACCGAGGCGACGATTTACGAGTTCTACATCGACATGCGGACGGCCGGTAAGGGCTACGACGAGTTCTACCAGCGGATCCTCGAGGAGGGCGGCATCTTCGTTCGCGGCAAGCCGGCCGAGATCACGGACGTGGCCCGAACGCCGGAGGAGGAAGGCAAGCTCATCCTCCAGGTCGAGGACACCCTCGTCGGTCAGCAGCGCCGCTTCCCGGTCGACATGGTCATCCTGTCGTCCGGGCTGGAGCCCCGCGCCGATGCCAAGGAGCTGGCCGTCCGGTTCGGCATCTCGTGCAGCTTCGACGGCTGGGCCATCGAGAAGCACCCCAAGCTCGATCCGGTCGCGACCATGACCGAGGGCGTCTTCGTCGCTGGCTGCGTCAGCGGCCCCAAGGACATCCCGGCGTCGGTCGCGCAGGGCGCGGCGGCAGCCGCTCGAGTCCTCGGCCGGATCCAGCAGAAGCAGATGAACCTCGAGCCGATCAAGGCCACGGTTCACGCCGAGCACTGCTCCGGGTGCCGGATCTGCAACACCATGTGCCCCTACAACGCCATCAGCTTCGATGACGTCAAGGGCGTTTCGAGCATCAACGCGGCGATGTGCCAGGGCTGCGGCACCTGTGTCGCGGCCTGCCCCGCCGGAGCGATCTCCGGCAGCGGCTTCAGCGACGAGCAGGTCCTCGCGCAGATCGAAGGTCTGCTCCGAATCGGAGCCAGCGGAGCGCCACTCGAGCGGACCGCCTATCCGGTAACCCGCCATGAAGCGATCGAGGAGGCGGTGCGAGCATGAGCGCGCAGGCACCCGTCGCACCCGCCCTCGCGCAGGGCGCGGCTTCGGCCGCCACCTTCGAGCCGGTGATCATCGGCTTCACCTGCAACTGGTGCAGCTACCGAGCGGCCGACCTGGCGGGCACGGCGCGAACGAAGTACCCGCCCAACGTCCGCCTGATCAGGCTGATGTGTTCGGGCCGCCTCGATCCGACGTTCGTGCTCAAGGCCTACGCCGAGGGCGCCGATGCGGTCCTGGTCACCGGCTGCCATCCGGGCGAATGCCACTACATCGAGCAGAACTACAAGGCCCTGCGACGCTTCCAGCTGCTGCAGCGGACGATCGAGGCGCTCGGCATCGAGCCGGCGCGCCTTCAGCTCGTCTGGGCCAGCGCTGCCGAAGGCGTGCGCCTGGCCAGCGAGATCGCCCGCGTGACCGAAGAGGTGCGCGCCCTCGGACCGCTCAACTGGCCGGCGGGAAACATCGTCGACATCGACAGCGTGAACCTGGACGCGGCCTGGGAGGCAACCGGCGGTGACGCCGGGGGGCCACCCGCGATGCCGGACGGAGTCGACCCGGAGCACGAGGCGGAGGTGGCCCAATGAGCCCGACCGCCAGGTCTAACGGCGCGGCGAAGGCCGCCGCGAAGTCCCGCGCCAAGCCCAAGCTCGCTATCTTCGGCGCCGCCTCGTGCGGCGGTTGCGACGTGGCCATCGTCAACATCCACGAGCACATCCTCGAAGTGGCCGCCGCCTTCGACATCGTCCTGTGGCCGACGATCATGGACGGCAAGTACGCCGACATCGAGGCCATGGCGGACGGCGAGATCACCGTCACCCTCGTCAACGGGAGCATGAGGACCGACGAGACAGTCCACCTCGCCAGGCTCCTGCGCCGCAAGTCCAAGTTCATGGTGGCCTTCGGCTCGTGCGCGAGCGAGGGCTGCATCCCCGGCCTGGCGAACCTGTCGAGCCGCAAGGAGATCATCGACACGGCCTTCTCCACGGTCAGCACGGACAACCCCGACGGTATCCGGCCGATCTGGGAGTATCAGGCCCCCGAAGGCGTCCTGCACCTGCCCGAGTTCGAGCCGATGCTCCGGACCCTGGACCAAGTCGTGGACGTGGACTACACGATCCCCGGCTGCCCGCCCGAGTCCAAGCAGATCTGGGCCGCCCTGCAGGCGGTCGTGGCCGCGCTCAACGGCACCGGCCCGCTGCCGCCCAAGGGCTCGATCCTCGGCGCCGGCGAGTCCACCGTCTGCGACGAGTGCGCCCGCAAGCGCGACGTCAAGAAGATCGACCGCTTCGTCCGCATCCAGCAGGTCGCCCAGTTCGACCCGGAGATCTGCCTGCTCGAGCAGGGGCTGCCCTGCAACGGCCCCGCCACCCGCGACGGTTGCGGCGCGCTCTGCCCGGCCGTCGGTGCGCCGTGCATCGGCTGCTACGGCGCGGCCGAGGGCGTCGTGGACTACGGCGCCCGGCTGATCTCGGCATATGCGTCGATCGTAGAGGCGACCAAGCCCGAGGAGATCGACAGGGTACTCGACGGGATCGTCGATCCTGCCGGCCAGTTCTACCGCTTCAGCCTGGCCGGTTCGCTGCTCCGCAGCTCCAGGGCGGCCTGGAACAGCGACGGGGAGAAGTGAGCATGGAACGAATCACCATCGACCCCGTCACCAGGCTCGAGGGCCACGGCAAGATCGAGATCTTCCTCGATCCGGACGGCGAGGTCGCCAACGCCTACTTCCAGATCCCGGAGCTGCGCGGCTTCGAGCGGTTCTGCGTCGGTCGCCCCGTCGAGGAGATGCCGACGCTGACCAACCGCATCTGCGGCGTCTGCCCGGAAGCTCACCACATGGCCGCCGCCAAGGCCGCCGACGCGGTCTACCACGTCGACCCGCCGCGAGCGGCCAAGCTCCTTCGGGAGCTGCTCTACAGCGCCTTCTATGTGACCGACCACACCACTCACTTCTACGCCCTGGGCGGCCCCGACTTCGTGGTCGGACCGGACGCCCCGGCGGCCGAGCGCAACATCCTGGGCGTCCTGGCCAAGGTCGGCATGGAGGTCGGCGGCCAGGTCATCCAGGCGCGCAAGCAAGGCCACAACGTCATCGAGATGATCGGCGGCCGCAAGATCCACCCGGCTGCCGCCGTGCCCGGCGGCATGACCCGCGGCATCACGGAGGAGCGGCGTGCCGAGATCGAGAAGATCGGCCGCTGGTCTATCGAGTTCGCCCAGTTCAGCCTCGGCATCTTCGATCGGATCGTCCTGGGCAACGACGCCTACAAGGAGATGGTCCTCTCCGACGGTTACACCCACCGGACCTACTACATGGGCCTGGTGGACCCGAACAACAAGGTCAACTTCTACGACGGCCGGGTCAGCATCATGTCGCCCGACGGCGAGCGCGTCGGCACCTACGCCCCGGCCGAATACCGCGACTGGATCGCCGAGCACGTCGAACCCTGGACGTACCTCAAGTTCCCGTATCTGAAGAAGGTCGGCTGGAAGGGCTTCGTCGACGGCGCCGACTCGGGCGTGTACTGCGCCACTCCGCTGTCGCGTCTCAACGTCGCCGAGGGCATGGCCACGCCGCTGGCCCAGGCCGCCTACGAGCGCTTCTACGACACCCTGGCCCCAACGCCGGAGTCGGGCGGGAAGCGCCTCGTCCATCACCGCCTGGCGACGCACTGGGCTCGCCTGATCGAGCTGCTCTACGCGGCCGAGCACATGGTCGAGCTGGCGACCGATCCCGAGATCACCTCGCCCAACGTGCGGATTCTGCCGACGGAGAAGCCCACCGAGGGCGTCGGCACGGTCGAAGCCCCGCGAGGCACCCTGACCCACCATTACTGGACGGACGAGCGCGGTGTGCTGACCGCAGTGAACCTCCTCGTCGGAACCACGAACAACTACGCGCCGATGGCGATGTCGGTCAAGAAGGCCGCACAGAGCCTGATCCACAAGGGCGTCGTTCACCAGGGTCTGCTGAACCGCGTCGAGATGGCCTTCCGGCTGTACGACCCGTGCTTCGGCTGCGCCACCCATTCACTGCCCGGAGAGATGCCCCTGGCGGTCGCCATCCGCGACTCGGACGGCGAGGTGATCGAGGTTCTCTCCCAGAACTGCTGATCGGAGGCCGGCGTGGCCGACCAGATCGTCCAGCTCGTCCCGGCCGGCGACGGCGTCGCGTCCGGGGCCTCGCGACCGCGGACCATCGTCGTCGGGCTCGGCAACCCCGTGCTTGGCGACGACGGCGTGGGCTGGCGCATCGCCGACGAGGTCGAAGGCCGGCTTTCGGCCCTGCGCCAGGCCGGCGGCGACTGCCCGGCCGTGCAGATCGAGCGGCTCGGAGTGGGTGGCCTGCGCCTGATGGAGTTCCTCGACGGCTATGACGTGGCGATCGTCATCGACGCCGCCGAGTTCCCGGATCGGCCGCTCGGCGAAGTGCGGTCTTGCGCGCTCGAGGAGCTGGATTGCCGCGCGGCCGGCCATCTCGACTCCGCCCACGACGCCTCGCTGGTGACCGCCCTCGCGCTGGGGCGGCGTTTCGGCGTCAGCCTGCCGGCGAGCATCCAGACCGTCACCGTCCAGGTCCATAGCACGGACGTCTTCAGCGAGCAGCTGACCCCGGCGGTGCAGGCCGCCGTGCCGGCCGCGGCCTCGGCCGTCGTTGCGCTACTGATGGACGCGGGGAGGTAGGGGTGCATCAGGTCGCCCTGGCTCAGGCAGCCCTGGACAAAGTGGTCGCGCGCGCCACCGAACTGGGCGTCACGCGCGTCGCTGCCGTCCACCTGCTCCTCGGCGAAGACGACGACCACACGGAAGAAGCGCTCCGCTTCGCCTGGGTCGAGGTCTCGGCGGGAACATGCGCCCAGGACGCCGAGCTCGTGTTCAAGAGGGTTCCCGGAGACGGAGTGCGCCTGGCAGCCATGGACGTCGAACGCGCCCCGGCCACGCCGTCCCAAAGAACCAGCCAAGAGGGAGGCGCGATCGGGTAAGGTGAAGCAACCGCACGCGCTCCGGCGCCGACCTCGTCCACGAGCAACGGGCGTCAGATCGTGGGGACTGCCGACCGGGATGTACCTCCGACCGCCTGACAGGATCGTCGGGAGGGAGACATGAGCCAACAATTCGTCGTTCAACTGCCCAATCGGCCAGGCGAACTGGCGCATCTGGCCAAGGCCCTGTGTGCGCGCGGCGTCAACATCGTGCAGGTCCACCAGAGCACCGCAGGCGACCTGACCTGCGCCGAGATCTTCACGGACTGCTGCGACGACGATACGAGGGAAGTCCTCCACAGCATGGGCTACCCATTCGTGGCCGGGTCAAGCCTGACCGTGGAGATCGAAGACACGCCCTGCGCCTTCGGCGAACTGAGCGACCGACTCTCCCACGCCGGCGTTCAGCTCAAGGGTTGCTGTGTCCTGACTCGGGCCAACGGCGTGGCAACCTGGGCGCTGTCCGTGGACAAGGAGGACCTGGCCCGCAAGATTCTGGGCGTGCCGGCGGCCGTCGGCGTGCACGAGGCCGTCCAGCGCTAGCTGCCGGCCGGTGTGACCACGGCGGTGGGCTTACGTCCCGGGGCGTCGAGCCGAGCCCAGGACGAAGAAACGATCGGTGGTGACGAGTTCGATCTCGCCGAGGCCGGACCGTTGCAACGCCGACTCAAGCTCCGCCAGCTCGTAGAAGACCTTCCGGACGCGGAAGGTCGCGCCACCGTCGAGGCGGCGAACCTGAACGTCGTCATCGGGTGGCCGATGGTCCCGGGCTCCTGACTCGGGGTCCCGGCGCGAGTCGATGAACGCGAACAGCCCGCCTGGGGTGAGCCAGCGGGCAACCAGCCCGAAGAACTCGTCGAGGCGCCCTCGATCGATGTGACTGATCCAGAAGCCGGCGAAGAGGCCGTCGACCGATCGGTCGGGCTCGGCCCACGCGTCGCGGACCTGCACGTCCGCAGTGAGGCCGGCCGCTGCCAAACGGGCCCGGGCCCTGGCGAGCGGTTCCGGCGCAGCGTCGTAGAGAGTCAGCCGGCCCTGCCTTGCGAGGAGGGACGACCACCAGCCGGTGCCGGCGGCCAGTTCGACGATCCGGCCATGAAACGGAAGACTGCTCAGCCAGGCAGCAGCCGAGTCCAGGTCCGATCGCCACGCGTCGTCGTGAAACGGGCCATGGGAATAGCGACCCCGGCGCAGATACCAGTCGTCGTACTCGTCAGCCCGGGCCGCGTAGTAGCGAACCATCTCGGAGTCGATGCCGTCGGGATGCTCAGGCGCGGTCATCGCCTTGCGCTACTCGACGAGGGCGTGCAGCCGTCCGGCCGGGACGGGTCGACAAAGCCTTGAGGGTCCTTCTGTCTCACCGGCATCGTGCGTGCTGACAACTCGGTCATGGCGCAAGGATCGAACCTGCCGGCCGTTGGCGCAAGGTAGAGGCTCGGCATGCAATCGCTGGCTTCTTGCGTCCTCTCGCCCCGACCACCCTGGTGCCATGCGCAACAACGCCGGGATTGCCGCAATCGCGAGAGTCGAGTCGGCCGTCCTATCGCGGGCGCTGCTTGATCAGCCTGCCGCGCCGCGTCATGGCATGGGTCGAGAGCGCCGCCACGCCCATCGCCACCACGGCCCGCTCGGCCGTGGGCAGCGGCCGCACGATCGAGAGGAACTCCTCCGCGCGCGCCCGGTCCACCAGGCCAAGCAGAGCCTGGCCGCGCCCGGTCAGCGTCAGTGTCCGCTGCCGCCGATCCTCCGTATCCTGCTGTCGCTCGAGCAGCTGCCGCGCAACCAGGGCGTCCACCATCCGGCTCACCGCCGACGGCGAACGGCCCAACGCGTCGGCCAGGTCCGCCACCGTCATCGTGCCGCTGTCCGCCAGGGCGTACATCGCCGCCAGCTGCGTGAAGCCGAGGTTCAGCTCGCCCAGCTGCGCGGCGAAGCCGATCACCAGGTCCCGCCAGATCGCCCGACCCATCGCGATCCGATCGGACAGCTCGCGCGGGTTCTGCATCCGATGACGAGCCGCCTCGACCGGCGCCGAGAGCAGCTCTCGCGCGGCCGACTCGACAGCCGTCCGGCTCGGCACGGTGAGCGAAGGAATGTGCAGGAAAGGCCGGGTCGGGCCGCGCAGCAGCCGGAGGGACGTGCGCCCGGGGCCGGAAGCTTGTCTGCGACTTGCCGGCCGATCGGAGGCGGGCAGTCGGACCGGGGCGACGGGGACGCGGTCTTCGACCGGCGCACCATCTGCCTCGAGCGGGTGCGCCGCGCCCTCCGAGAGTACGGGAGCTGCCCCCGCGGGCTCCTGGTCGCCCACGAGGGGAGGGGCCTCGGGAGGGCGAGGAGTGATGCTGGGAAGCCTGGGGCGAAACTGCGGCATGCGCCCCAGGGTACGCCCGGCTGCCCGATCCTTGCAAACCTGCACGCGATCTTCCGCGTGGCGTTCCTGCGCGGCGCTAATCTCTGCCAACGAGGCCCCCCGCCAGCGGAGGCCCACCTTGACATCGGGGCCCGCGGCCGGATCGATGAGCTGTCAGCTCGTGCTCGCCGACCGGAGGAGACCAAGAAGCTTCATGGATCGAATAGCCTTCGCGTTCCCGGGACAGGGCTCCCAGGCGGTGGGGATGGGCAAGGCCCTCGTCGAATCGTCGCCGGCCGCGGCGGCCGTCCTGGCCGAGGCCGACGAAGCCCTCGGCGAGCCCATCAGCCACCTTGCGTTCGAGGGCCCGGCCGAGCAGCTCGACCTCACGGTCAACGCCCAGCCGGCGCTGGTCGCGACTTCGATCGCTTTCCTGGCCGCCCTGCGCGAGCGCTGGGCCGCGGCCGGCATCGCCGCCCCGACTCCGGCCTATTGCGCCGGCCATTCGATGGGCCAGTACTCGGCCATGGTCGCCGCGGGCGTCATCTCGCTCGGCGACGCCGTCCGCCTGGTCCGCGAACGCGGCCGCCAGATGCAGGCTTCGGGCCAGGGCCGAAGGGGCGCCATGGCCGCACTGATCGGCCTGGATGACGCGCGCCTGCCCGAGCTGATCGCCGCGGGCGAGCTCCACGGCAGCCTGGCGGTGGCCAACCGCAACGCCCCGGGCCAGGTCGTGATCTCCGGCGACAGGGCCGCCGTTGAGGCGGCGGTCGCCGCCTCGAAGGATCTCGGGGCACGGCGCGGCATCCTTCTCCCGGTCTCCGTCGCGGCCCACTCGCCGCTGATGAGGGAAGCGGCCGAGGGAATGGCCCGCGTCCTGGGGCCGGTCGCCTTCGCCGAACCGGCCGTGCCGCTGCTTGCCAACGCCGACGCCCGGCCGATCGCCACGGCAGCCGGCGCTCGCGGCGAGCTGATCGAACATCTGACCCGTGGCGTCGATTGGGTCTCCGCGGTGCAGCGGATGACCGCCGACGGCGTCACGATCTTCGTCGAGGTCGGACCCGGCAGGGTCTTGACGGGCCTCATCAAGCGCATCGCGCCCGAGGCCACCGCTCTTGCGACCGACGACGCCTCCGCGCCCGGAGGCATCGCCGTGCCCTTCCTCGACGCATGAGCCACCACCGCCCCAACGCCGTCGCCATCGAACCGGCGGCGAACCCGAGCCCAGGAGGATCTGACCCCCGTGCGCAAACCTGATTACAACCGACGAGTCGTCGTCACCGGAATGGGGGTCGTGAGCCCGATTGGCAACGATCTGGACACCGTCTGGGACAACTTGGTCAACGGCCGCTCCGGCATCGGCGAGATCACCCACTTCGACCCCGCGCCATACGAGCACAAGGCCGGCGGCGAGGTCCGCGACTTCGACGTCACCAAGTACTGGAACTTCAAGGACGCCCGCCGGACCGAGACCACGGTTCACTTTGCGGTTGCGGCGGCTCGGATGGCCGTGGCCGACTCCGGCCTGGAGATCACCGATGCCAATCGCTACGACGTCGGCGTCATCTATGGCTCCGGCGGCGGCGGCCAGGCCCTGTTCATATCCAACCAGGAGAGCTGGCACGCCAAGGGCGTCCGATCGGTCAGCCCGTTCTTCATCGCCAACGGCCTGGTGGACGCCAGCTCGGGCACGATCGCCATCGAGACCGGCGCCAAGGGCCACAACTTCTGCCCCGTTTCGGCCTGCTCCACGGGCACGACGGCGATCGGCGAGGCGGCCGAGGCGATCCGCCGCGGCGACTGCACGGCCGTCATTACCGGCTCGGCCGAGTCGCCGCTGCTCGAGCTGGTCCACATCGGCTTCACCAACATGCGCGGACTCGGCACGCCGTTGCCGGGACAGCCGATCTCCACCGCCTGCCGGCCATTCGATCGGACGCGAGATGGCTTCATCCTGGGGGAGGGCGCGGGAGCCTTGATTCTCGAGGACCTCGACCTGGCCAGGGCTCGCGGCGCACGCATCTACGCCGAGGTGGTGGGCTACGGCTCGTCGGCCGACGGCTTCGACATGATCGCCCCCGCCGACGGCGGGGAAGGCTCCGCTCGGGCCATGAAGATGGCGCTCGAGCGACGGGGCGTGCCAGCCGACGAGATCGACATGATCAACCCCCACGGCACCTCGACTCCGGTCGGGGACAAGCGCGAGAGCGAGGCGATCTGGGCGACGTTTGGCGATCACACGCCGAACGTCCTGATCTCGGCCACGAAATCGATGACGGGCCACATGATGGGCGCCGCGGGAGCCTTCGAGGGCATCGCGACCGTCCTCTCGCTCAGCCACCAGACCGTTCCGGGCACGCTCAACTATCACGAGCCCGATCCCGAGTGCAACGTCAACGTCGCCACCGAGACGGTCGAGAAGCCGCTTCGCTACGCGCTTTCGAACAACATCGGCCTGGGGGGCCACAACGCCGCGGTCATCTTCAAGCGCTGCACGGGCGACTAGCTCTAGTTCCCAATCAGGTTGTTGACGGGCTGAGGGCCCGTATCTTTCGGCTGCTGGTGTCGAAGCCGCAGTCGAAGGAAGGGCCCTCATGTCCCATGCTAACGCCCGCCTGACG
>JBEKCH010000006.1:0-70653 GCA_050014975.1 Candidatus Limnocylindrales bacterium | reverse complement strand
GCTACCAGGAGCTCGAGCTTGCGCGCCTTGTTCCCGCCGGTCGCCAGGCCGGTGCAGTCGTCGCGTTTGACCCAGAGGCGGCCGGGTTCCAGGCCGAGCGCCGCCCCGAGGCGATCGGCGCGCTCCAGGGGTGTGGGCAGGTGGGCGAACATCGAATCTCTCCGCAGCGGACGATCTGACCGTCGACTTCCCGGGCGAAGCTTATCGCGGACGCAGGTTCGGACTCGCCGCACCGTCCGAACCCTCGGCCGTTTGACGCTGGCCTGCGGGAGCGCCAAGCTCACACTGAAATGCAGCCCAGTCGCCTGCTCCCTCTGGCCGATTCACAGGCCGGGTTCCGGCAGGCCCATCCCGAGTTCGAGGCGACCCACGCTCTCGACGAGTTGCGGGCGACGGACTATGCGCGCCTGGACCGCGACGGCCACGTCTTCCTGGACTACACCGCCGGCGGCGTGTACGGCGACTCGCAGGTCCGAGCCCATGCCGACCTGCTGATGAGCGGCGTCTTCGGCAACCCGCACTCGACCAACCCCGCGTCGCTGGTCATGACGCAGTGGGTAGAGCGCGCCCGGGCATACGTCCTCGAGCACTTCAACGCGTCGCCCGACGAGTACGTCGCGTGCTTCACGCAGAACGCCAGCGGCGCTCTGCGCCTGGTAGGCGAGGCCTACCCCTTCTCACCCGACGGACGCTATCTGCTGACCTTCGACAACCACAACTCGGTCAACGGCATTCGCGAGTTCGCCCGCGCCAGGGGCGCGCGGGTGACCTACGCGCCGGTTATCCCGCCGGACATGCGGATCGACGACGAACGACTGGCTGCCCTTCTGGGCGAGGCCGGACCGGGAGCTCCCAACCTGCTCGCCTACCCGGCGCAGTCGAACTTCTCGGGCGTACAGCATTCGCTCGAATGGATCGCCCGGGCGCAGGAGCGGGGCTGGGATGTGCTGCTCGACGCCGCGGCGTTCGTGCCGACGAATCGGCTGGACCTGAGCCGCTGGCATCCCGACTTCGTGACGATCTCGTTCTACAAGATCTTCGGCTACCCGACCGGCGTGGGCGTCCTGATCGCCCGCAAGGCGGCGCTTCGCAAGCTCCACCGGCCCTGGTTCGCCGGCGGAACGATCACCGTCGCGTCGGTCCAGGGCGACCGTTACTTCATGGCCGAGGGCGCGGCCGCGTTCGAGGACGGCACGCTCGACTACCTCTCGCTGCCGGCCGTCGAGATCGGCCTGCGCCACATCGACCGTCTGGGCCTGGACCTAATCCACACTCGCGTTCACTGCCTGACCGAATGGCTACTGGGCGCGCTTTCGACGCTCTGCCACAGCGACGGCAAGCCCATCGTGCGCGTCTATGGGCCGATCGAGGCCACCGATCGCGGTGGGACGATCGCGCTGAACCTGTACGACGCGAACGGACACTTCATCGACCATCGGATCGTGGAGCAACGAGCCAACCAGGCGGGCATCTCGCTGCGCACTGGCTGCTTCTGCAACCCCGGCGGCGGCGAGGTGGCGCTGGGCCTGTCCGCGGCGGAGCTCTCCTCCTGCTTCGTCCGCGCGCCCGACCGCCTGGCTGTCGATGAGTTCCGGCGCTGCATCGATGACAAGAGCACCGGCGCCGTACGAGTCTCTCTCGGGATCGTCACGACTTTCGCGGACGTCTACCGCTTCGTCGAGTTCGTCGGCGGCTTCGCCGACAAGAGCGCCGCCGAGGCCTGAAAGCGGCGCCCGCACGCCCGCCCGTAGAGCCGTCGTTCAGCTGCTGGCTTCGGGCGGCTGGGGGTCGCGAGGCCGCAGGTGGAAGGCGACGCCGTAGACCTCGCCGCTGTCGGCGTCTATGCGCGGTGCGGCCGTCATGCGCCACGTCTCTCCCGACAGGCGAACCCAGCGCGCCAGGGGCCGGCCCTGCCGCATCACCGCGTCCATAAGAGTGAACCCTGTTCGGGACAGTCCCAGCATCCCCTCACGGGCCGGCAGGCCGATGGAGTCCGCCCCGAACACGGACCTGAAGGCCGCGTTGCCATGGACCACCATCAGTCCGGCGCCCTGGCAGAAGCCCGCCGGATGAGTCTGCGAGCCGTCGATCGCCTCGCCTTCGTCGCGCTCAACGCCCATGGCGGCCATGATACGGGAGGCGACATCGCCTGCCTGGCGGGCCATCGGGGCGTTTCGGAGCCCCTGCCCGCAGACAATGGCGCTCGGCGCCACGTCCGGATCGCGTGAAACCGGGTACCGTTGAGAGGAATCACCGCAGCCGGGGAACGAGCGCAGATGTCCGCGATCCGAGAACTGTATCGGCCCAGCTTTGCCACCCTGACCGATCTCTACGAGCTGACGATGGGTTCCGGCTACCTGGCGACAGGGCTGGCCGACCGTCGCGCCGTCTTCGCCCTGAGCTTCCGCGGCCTGCCCTTCGGAGGGGGCTACGCGGTTGCGGCCGGGCTGGACGATGCCCTGGAAATCCTGGAGCAGCTCCGATTCGAGACGACGGATATCGATTACCTGCGCAGCCTGTGCGGCGCCACGGGCAAGCCGCTCTTCCGGCGCGAGTTCCTGCGCCTGCTGGCCTCGTTTCGCTTTGCCTGCGACGTCGACGCGATCGCCGAGGGCACGGTCGTGTTCGCCAACGAGCCGCTGGTGCGGGTCAGCGGGCCGCTTCTCCAGGCCCAGCTCGTGGAGAGCGTGCTGCTCACGGTCATCGGCTTCCAGACACTCGTGGCCACCAAGGCGGCGCGCGTCGTGGAGGCCGCTGGCGGCGGCTCCATCCTGGAGTTCGGGCTGCGACGCGCCCAGGGTCCCGACGGTGCCCTCTCGGCCGCGCGCGCCGCGTACATCGGCGGCGTATTTGCCACATCGAACGTGATGGCGGGACGTCTCCACGGCATACCGGTGCGAGGTACGCATGCTCACTCGTGGGTCCAGGTCTTTGCCGACGAGCAGACGGCCTTCGATGCCTACGCCGACGCCCAGCCGGACAACATCACGCTCCTCGTGGATACGTACGACTCGCTCACGGGCGTGGCTCATGCAATCGAGACGGGCCGGCGACTGCGTGCCCGCGGTCGGACTCTGGACGCCATCCGCCTCGACTCCGGCGACCTGGCCTACCTCTCGATCGAGGCCCGGCGCCTGCTCGATGACGCCGGCTTCGCCGAGACGAAGATCGTCGCCTCAAATGACCTGGACGAGCACACCATCGAGTCGCTGCGCGAGCAGGGCGCTCGCATAGACATCTGGGGCGTGGGGACGAAGCTGGACACTGCCTTCGACCAGCCCGCTTTGGGCGCCGTATACAAGCTGACCGCCGTTAGCGAGCTCGACGGCTCATGGCGTTTCCCCGTCAAGCTGTCCGAACAGACGGCGAAGATCTCTACGCCCGGGATCCTGGGCGTGCGACGCTTCCGCGACTCGGGTGGCCGCTTCCGCGCCGACATGATCTACGACGAATCGATGCCGCCGGCGGACACGGGCGGGGAAATCGTCGATCCCACCGACGTGCTGCACATGCGAACGATCGATCCGGCCTGGACGCCCGAAGAGCTGGTCCTCCCCGCCCTCCGCAACGGGCGTCGCGTTGCACCCGCGCCCGCGCTCGATGACGTGCGCGCCCGGGCGCGGTCCCAGGTTGAGGCCCTCCATCCGGCGATCAGGAGGCTTCTGAATCCTCACGTATACCCGGTCGGCCTGGAGATGGGCCTCCACGAGCGGCGCACGGCCCAGGTCCTGGAGCAGCGAAGGACGCACGCCTCATCCTGAGAAGCGTCGAGTAGGCGTCGAACGGAGGCCAGGTCCGGCTAGCGTTCGGTCGCCGGGGGATCCTCGGTGAGAGCCTCGGCCGCGACAACCACGGTGTCGACCTCCGGCGCCGTCTCGACCTCCGGCGCCGTCTCGACCTCCGGCGCTATCTGGACCTCTGGGATGGCCTCGACCTCCGGCGCCATCTCGACCGCGGCGGACGCCTCCGCGAAATCCACCTCGGGCAATGCCTCGCTCGGACCGACGTCGGCCCCGAGCCCGGATGCCTGCACCTCGCGGTCTACCTTGACCCTGCCCGCGTCGGGAGTGGTCCAGCGCGCGTCGAGGGCCAGGTGCAGCACGGCGGGGCGTCCGGCCTCCAGGGCCTGGCGCAGCGCCGGCTCGAAATCCTCGTCGGAGTCGACCTTGAGTCCCAGCGCTCCGCACGCCTCGGCGATCGCCGCGAAGTCCACCGGGCCCAGGTGCGTGGCGAGACCGCCGGGGCCGCCGCGCTCCACCTGGTGCCGCCAGATGGTGCCGTAGCGGCAGTTGTCGAAGACGATCGCGATCACGTGCGCTCGCTCGCGAACCGCGGTCTCCAGCTCGGCCATCGTCATCGCGAAGCCCCCGTCCCCCGCGAGCGCAATGCCCAGGCGTCCCGGCCTGGCAAGCACTGCCGCGATTGCGGCCGGCAGGCCGTAACCCATCGCGCCCGAAGTGGGGCCCAGGAAGGTGCCCGGCCGGCGGAAGCGAAAACCTCGCGCCAACCACGTCCCGAAGTCGCCGGCGTCGGTCGCCAGGATTGCCTCGGGGGGCAGCACTCGTCCCAGTGTCGCCACCACGCGGCCGGGATGCACGCCCGGACCGTCCCACGGCTCCTCGTCGACGGTGGAGGCCGCTTCGAAGGCGGCCCGATCCGCGGCGTTCGCAAGGCGCCTGGTCTCGAAGCTCGCCGACTCTAGCGCCGCGTGCCCCAGCAGCCGCTGTGCGACGCGCAGGAACGCGGCCACGTCGGCGGCCATGACGATCTCCGCGCGATGCGCCGCCGCGGCGCCGCGTGGCTCCAGGTCGACCTGCGCCCAGCGCGTTTCGGGGCCCGGAACCGAGTATCCGTACGTCGTGATCTCGCCCAGCCGGCAGCCCAGGACCAGCAGCGCGTCCGCCTCTTCGATCCTGGCCCTGACCGTGGCAGGCGAGCCGAAGCCCGTCATGCCCAGGTAGAGCGGATCGTCGTTGGGAAAGACGTCGCCCCGTCGCCAGGACGAGACGACCGGGACCTGGGCCGTGCTCGCAAATCGAACGAGGGCGTCCGTGCTGCGCGCCCGCAGAACCCCCGCCCCGGCGAGGACCAAGGGCCGCCGTGCGTCCAGGAGGAGGTGCAGAGCCTTCCGAACCAGCGCCGGGTCCGGCTCCGGCGCATGCTCGGCCGGTCCGGTAGCCCGAGGCTGATGCCCGCCGGTCAGCTCCATGTCCAGCACATCTTCCGGCACCGAGAGCAGTGCCGGCCCGGGCCGGCCCTTTGTCGCCGCCGCCACCGCCCGCTCGGCGAACAGCGGCACGTCCGCCGGCTCACGCGCCTCGGCCGCCCACTTGACGAGCGGTTCGAAGGTTCGTACCAGCTCCATCTCCTGGAAGGCTTCGAGCCCGCGGACGGAGCGCCTGACCTGGCCCACGACGGCGATCACCGGCGCCGAGTCCGATTGCGCGGCGTGCAGGCCGATCGCGAGATTGGTGGCGCCCGGCGCTCGCCCGGCCAGAACCAGGGTGGGGCGGCCGGTCAGCTGAGCGACCGCTTCGGCCATGAACGCGGCGGCGCCCTCGTGGCGAGTGGCTACGATCCTGATCTTGCTCGCAGCAAGGCCGTCCAACAGTCCCAGGAAACTCTCGCCTGGAACGGTGAAGGCGATCTTCACGCCGGCTCGGGCAAGGACTTCGGCCAGGGCCGCGCCGACCGTGACGGCGGCGCTCTGGCCTTCATTCATTGACATTGCCGCTCTCCTTCAGATCGCCGCGCCGGACTGAGCCGGGCGGGTCTCATCGGTAGTTCGTGAATTGCAGTGGCACCGGTTCATCCAGCTCCCTCAGCCGAGCGATCACCCGCTGAAGGTCGTCCTTGTTCTTGCCGAAGACGCGCAGGGCGTCGCCCTGAACCTGCGGCTTTACTTTCGGGAACTCGTCGCGGACGAGCTTGCTCAGCTTCCTGGCCAGATCCTCGTTGAGGCCGCGACGGAGCCCGATGTGCTGGCGTACCTTGTCGCCGCCGGCAGGCTCGATCTTGCCCCAATCGAAGATCTTGAGCGACAGACCCCGACGAACGGCCTTGCTTTCGATCAGGTCACGGATGGCCTTCGCCCGAAACTCGTCGTCGGTGATGAGCGCGAGCTCCGTCTTCGCCTGGGTCAGCTCGAAGGTTGAGCCCTTGAAGTCGTAGCGCTGCTGCACCTCGCGCCTCACCTGGTCGAGGGCGTTGCGCATCTCCTGGTCATCGAAGTCGCTGACCACGTCGAACGATGACTCGCCTGCCATCCGACCTCCTGATCTGCTCGCTGCGCAATCTGCTCGCTGCGCACCGTTCGGCCGTTGCCCGGCGCTTGACGCCGCCTGGCAAGGTTACTCCCCGCGCGCCGCAACGCCCCGCTGGCCGTGCCGCCGAGGCTCCAACGCGACTCCTCGGGACCACCAGGCAGCCTTGCTTGCGCGCAAGCCGTTCCCCGGGCCGCTACTTCGAGAGTGCCTCGACGAGCAGTTCCGCGATCCGGTAGCTCCTGCCGCCACCCATGACCAGCACGGCATCCCCCGATCGGACCTGCGCCGCCAGCCAGGCTGCGGTGGCCTCGACCGGGCCGGGGGCGGCCGCGACGATGTCCGGGTTACGCCGCGCCACCGCCTCTGCCAGTGCCGCCGCCGAGGTGATCGTGGTGTCGGGATCGCGGCTGGCCCAGATGTCGGCTATTGCCACGCCATCCGCCTGCGCCAGCACCTCGGCGAACCGCTCGAGCATCGCGGCCGTGCGGTGGTAGGTCAGGGGCTCGTAGACGGCCCAGATGCGCTTGCCGGGCTCTCTCTGGCGGATGGCCGCGAGAGTCTCCCTGATCGCCGTGGGGTGATGGCCGTAGTCGTCGTAGACCACGACGCCTCTGCCCTCCCCTTTCCGTTCAAGGCGCCGCCCCACGCCCTCGAAGCTCGCCAGACCAGAGGCCACGCCGTCCGGCGATACGCCCAGCGCCAGCGCCGCGCCGGCCACGCCCAGGGCATTGGCCGCGTTGTGCCGTCCCGCCAACCGCAGCCTCGTCTTCACCGGCCTCGAGATCGAAGATCCCTCCAGCGCCACCACCGTCCCAGCCGCGTCCGCCGAAACGATCCGCCCCAGCAGCCACTCCCCTTCCCCGACTGCCGGAGCCGGGGCCGCGCCTACGGTTGAACCAGCCTGCACGAGTGACGTCGCGACGAACCGCCCCGACCAGCCGCGCAAGCGATCCACGACAGCGCGGACACCCGTGTCGGCCAGGTTCGCCACCAGGATCGGCCCCGCCACCGAGCCGGCGGCCCTCTCCAGCCAGGCCACGAAACAGTCCACCACGGCGGCCCCGTCGGCGAAGACGTCCGGGTGGTCCCACTCCGCCGACGTCAGCACCGCCACCTCCGGCCGGAACGGATCGAAGTTGCCGGCGTATTCGTCGGCCTCGACCACGAACGGACGGCCCCTGCCCGGCCGAGCGGTCGACGGCAGACCGCCGGTGATCGAGCCCGGCAGCAGGGCCCCGACGAACGCCGCCGGGTCGAGACCCGCCTGCACGAGCACGTGCACCAGCCAGCCGGCGGTGGTGCTCTTGCCGTGTGTCCCGGCTACGCCCACCAGCGTGCGCCCGAATGCCGCATCGGCGACGACCTGCTGCCACGGCTCGATGGGGATGCCGGCGGCGCGAGCCGCCTCCAGCTCCGCGTTGTTCGGGTCGATCGCGGTCAGGGCCTTCGTAACGGCCAGCCGGTCGGGCGGCGGGACGCCGGTCACGTGGCGTGGATCGTGGCCACCCGCCAGAGAGATGCCGAGCGTCTCCATCGGCGGCGTGTAGGGCGAGTGCCCGCCCGGATCACAGCCACTGACCGCGGCGCCGGCGTAGTGAGCCAGCAGCACCGCCGCGCTCGCGCCGGCACCGGCCGCGCCCAGCACGTGGATCCGCTCCCCGGCCCGGATCGGCCGGGCGTCCCGAGCGGCCGAGAGGCCCATCCCGACCGAGCCCGCTCCCCTCACCCTGCTCACGCTTCGCTTTCGCCTGTGTCCGGCTCAGAGCCGCCTTCGTCAATCCCCTCCTTAGCCCCGACCGCGCCCAGGCCCTCGACATGGGCGATCAGCATCTCGAGCGCCGCGCGAACGCTCGATTCTTTGTTGGCCAGCCGCTCTCCGCCCCAGACGAACCGACGCACCTCGACCCCGGCCGCGTCCGCCACGGCGACGTAGCTCAGGCCGACCGGCTTGGCCGCAGTTCCACCGCCGGGTCCAGCCACTCCCGTAACGGAGACAGCCAGGTCGGCCGCGAGACGCGCCCGTGCCGCAACGGCCATCGACCGCGCGACCTGGGCGCTGACGGCTCCATGGGCCTCCAGGAGCGCCTCAGGCACCCCCAGAAGGCTCGCCTTGGCCTCGTTCGAGTACACCACCACCCCGCCCCGGAAGTAGCCGCTCGAGCCGCCGACGTCCGTGATGACGCTCGCCACCAGGCCGCCCGTGCAGGACTCGGCGGACGCTACCGTCAGGTGCCGTCGCAGACACAGGTCCTGCAGTCGCTCGGCGAGGATTCGCGGCGGTTCCTCTGCCACGGCAGGTCACCGGTCGTTGGACGGCACCGGCGGGCCGTACGCGGTTATGCGCCAGCTTGCCGGGCTGTTTGTGCTGCCCGTGCCCAGTCGTCCATACGAGGTTCCGTTGACCGTCACGTATGTCGTGTTGGGCGATCCCGTGAAGATCCAGACCGACTGGTTGGCCACGACCTTGATCTGGGAGCCGGACGCGACGCGTTTGTATGGCGGCCCGTCGTACCCCGCCAGGATCTTTCCGTCTTTCCATATCTTCAGGTCCGCCGGACCACCCTTGACGTTTATAACGACGACCAGGGAGCCGGCCGTGACGATGACGGTGAGCTGGACCGGAGTTGTGCTCACGCCATCCTTGTTCGTCCCGACCACGGTCAGCAGCCAGCGCCCCGAATAGAGCCGCAGCGGTGTGCTGAACCTGCCGTTGATGTCGGGGATGACGGTTATCGGTGTCGGGCCGGCCGACGGGTTCGGCGTGGCTGCCCGACTTGGTGTCGGGCTGGCCGTCGCGAATGGCGTGGACGTGGCCATGGGCATCATCGTCGGCTGTTGAGTCGGCGCGGGGGTCCGCGTCGGGGCGTTGGTGGCCTTCCCGCTCGGGGGGGCGGGCGGCGCTGTGCCGACGTACGTGGCCGTGACCGTCACCGACGTTATCGCCACGGTGGTGCCGTAGACGGTGATGCTGCCGCTGACGAACGACTGGCCGTTCGTGGGCGAGTCCACCGCCAGAAATGGGGCGACTGGCGATGCGGTCGGCGTCTCGACATTGATGAGCCGCGTAACCACGGCCGAGTCGTGGCCGGTGTCAAGGTCCGTCGAGTAGATGTCGAACTCGTTGATGCCGTTGTGCAGCGCCGCCTTGTAATTCCAGTTGCCCGACGCGTTGGCCTGCGTGTGCATCGGGTCACGCTGGTCCCAGGAGATGCTTATCTCGGCGCTCTTGGTGGCCGTGCCCTGCAGCGGGTAGCTGGTCGTGCCGCTCGCAACGGTGATCACGGCCTGCCCCGGAGAGGTCACCGTCAGCGTCGGGTCCTGGAGGACCAGCGTCGCCTGCATGCCGAAGAAGAGCCCCACGCCGGCGATGATGACGAGCAGCAGGAGCACCACCACGTGGGTCGGCCCGACGTGGAGAGCGCGCCTGGGCATTGCTATCGGCTGCGGCCCTCCGATCGGTGACTCCTTCGGCGCTTTGGTGCGCCGCCATGGCAGCCGCTCCGAGATACTTGATAGCCGCGCCCTGGGAGGCGGAGACTTCAGGATCGACGGCTCCGGCTTGGGCGGGCGCGACTGAGCCAGCTCCGCGGGCGGAACCTTTGCCGCACGCTGAAGGGCCGGCAGCTTCAGCTGCGGCAACTTGAGCTCGGGCAGCTTAAGGGCGAAAGCCCCCCCGGCGGCGGCCTCGGGTGCGGAATCAGCGCTCGGGGGCGTCCCGCTCGAGGGCGTCCCGCTCGACGACCTGGCCCGCGCGCGGCCGCCGCTCCGGGGCGGGAACTGCACCGCCGGCTGCGCGGCCTCGGCCGAATCAACGACGACGGGCGCGCTCGGACGCGGGGCCGCGCTCTCGCGCCGCCACTCCTCCCAGGCCTCGTCCGGATCCAGGCCGAGGTAGCTGGCGTAGTTGCGCAGGAAGCCGCGCGCGTACACTTCCGCCGGCAGCTCCGAGTACTGTCCTTCCTCGAGGGCGGCAAGGAACTTGACGCGTATCTTGGTGTCGCGTTCCACGCGGTACAGGTCTATGCCGCGCGCCTCGCGAGCGGCCCTGAGTCGCGCGGAGATCGACATCGGGCCTGCGGAACCGCCATTGGACCCATTCGCCTCCCCCGAATGGCGCCGCATGTGGCGCGGTTCTTCTCTTGGCGTCATACCTCGTCCTCGCCGTGCGCGATGAACGGACGCGCGGGCGCCGCTCCGTCTCGGCGCAGCACCTGCCGGGCATTGGACCCATCGAACGGCCCGATGTAACCGCGTGCCTCCAGCTGATCCATGATCCTGGCGGCTCGTGCGTAGCCGACCTTCAAGCGTCGCTGGAGGAGCGACGCCGAAGCTCGATCGTACTCCTGGATGACACTTAGGGCATCGGAGAAGAGGCGGTCCGCGTCCTCGTCGGGGGCCTCCGCGGGTCCCTCCGACTCGTCGCCCGTCTCGACGATAGCCATGTCGTAGTGCGTCTCGGCCTCTGCCCGCCAGTGCTCCGTGATGTTGCCGATCTCCTTGTCGGAGACGAAGACGCCCTGCAGGCGGATCGGATGAGGCAGATCGGACGGCTGGAAGAGCATGTCGCCCCGGCCGATCAGATCCTCGGCGCCGGGCATGTCCAGGATCGTCCGCGAGTCGATCTGCGACGCCATGGCGAAGGCTATGCGGCTCGGGAAGTTGGCCTTGATGAGACCTGTCACAACGTTCACCGACGGTCGCTGCGTGGCCAGCACGAGGTGGATACCCGTGGCGCGGGCCTTCTGCGCCAGCCGGACGACCGGATCCTCGACGTCCCGGCCCTCGCGCATCATCAGGTCCGCCAGCTCGTCGACGATGATCACGATGAAGGGCAGCCGATCAGCCGGGTCGGCCCGCGTCTCGTTGAACCCGGTGATGTTACGAGCGGTCGCCCCGGCGAAGCGCCGGTAGCGGTTCTCCATCTCCGCCACGGCCCACTTGAGGGCGGCCTTGGCTCGCTCGGGCTCGGTGATCACCGGCACCAGCAGGTGCGGCAGGCCGTTATAGGCCGACAGCTCGACGCGCTTCAGGTCCACCAGGATCATGCGCACTTCGTCCGGCGTGGCGTTGCACAAGAGGCTCGTTATCAGGGCGTTGACCATGACGCTCTTGCCGGAGCCGGTGGCACCGGCGATCAGCAGGTGCGGCATCTTCGCCAGGTCGGTGGCACGGGCATGGCCGGCCACGTCGCGACCCAGGGCGAAGGTCAGCTTGGAGGACGCCCGAAAGTCGACCTCTTCGAGGATCCGGCGCAGCGCGACGATGTTGAAGTCCTTGTTGGGGATCTCGATGCCGACGACGCTCTTGCCCGGGATCGGCGCCTCGATGCGAATCGTGCGCGCCGCCAGGGCCATGGCCAGGTCGTCCGAGAGCGCCTCAATCCTGCTGACCTTGATCTCCGGCGAGGGCTCCACCTCGTACTGGGTGACCACCGGCCCGGCGTTCCAGGCGACCACGCGGGACGGGATGTTGAAGCTCGCCAGCTTGGCGGCGATGATCGCGGCGTTGCGCTCGTGGTCCATGGTGCTGTCGCCGTTCCGCGGAGTGACATCCTCGAGGAGGGCGAGCGGCGGGAGACGGTATTCGGGGCGCGGTCTGGCGGCCCCGGCGGCGGCGCTGCCTTCGAAGGCGCCGATGCCTCCATCAGGCGAGGCGAGATCTCGCTGGCCGCGCACCGGAGCGCCTTCGCGAATCGATCGTCCCAACCGCCCCGCATCCCCATCCGCGGCGGTGTCGCGCAGGGGGCCCCCATCGCGTGTGGCCGAGTCCGGCGCCGCAGGCGGAGCGAAGGTGAGCGAGGTTGGGCCCGGGTTCGGGATGGCCACGGGCACCAAAGGAACGTGCTCTTCCGGGGCCCTGCCGCGCGGCCCGAGCGAGATCGCATCCCGGCCCATCTTCTCCGCCCTGACGGCCGAGGGCGGCGATCCATCCTGCGACCTCGCGGGGGCCGGTCGGAACAGCTTGTTAGCCGCCTCCGATGCCAGGCTTGCGATCGGCACAACCGCGGCCGGCAGAGATAGGTCGATCGCCAGCAGCACGCCCGCGACCATGACCACCGTCAGCAGGATCGCGGTCCCGGGCAGCGTGATCAACCCGGGCAGGTTGTGAGCCAGGGCCTTGCCGATGACGCCGCCGTGTGTCGGATCCATCAGCTCGACGAGACCCAGCGCCGCCGAGAACCCGGCCGCCGCGCCCAGGATCGTCAGCTGCCAGTCGCCACGGACTCCCCTGGCGCGGTTGGCGACCCACCAGCCGATCGCCAGCAGGACGAAGGGCAGTATCCGGCGGCCGAAGCCGACCCATGGCGAAATCGAATCGCGCCACCAGTCGGTCAGCTTGCCCTCGCCGGGAACCATAAGAGCAACGAGCGTCGCCGCTCCGATCAGCATCAGCGAGTAGCCGAAAACCTGGCGGCCTGCGTCGGGCGCGATATGAACCGACCCGGCGCGCCGGCGCGCCGCGGCCGCGCGGTTGCGTGTAGACGTGGGTCTGCCCCGGGCTGCCATCAGACCTCCACCACGACCGGGAAGACCAGCGGCCGGCGCCGCGTCTGCTCGTACAGGTAGCGCGACACCTCGTCCTTGATCTGGCTCTTGAGCAGGCCCACTTCGCTCGTTCGATCGCCGGGACTCTCGATAGCACTCATGATGTGCTCGACTGTGGCCTCCATGAGGGGGTCGCGCTCGTTGCCGTGAACGAAGCCACGCGTGACGATCTCCGGCCGTGTCACCAACTTGCCGGTCTGCTTGTCTACCGTGACCACGACGATGAACATGCCGTCGCTGGCAAGAGCCCGCCGGTCGCGCAGAACCACTTCCCCCACGTCGCCGACCGAGAGCCCGTCCACGAGCACGTACCCGGAGGTGACGGGCGCCGCGCGACGTGCGCTGCCGTCCGCGTAGAACTCGATGGCTTGGCCGTTCTCGATGATGAAGACGTTTTCCGGTGCCACGCCCGTCTCGACGGCCAGGCGACCGTGCTGGACCAGCATCCGGAATTCGCCGTGGATCGGGATGAAGTACTTGGGGCGGGTCAAGCCGAGCATCAACTTCAGCTCTTCCTGGCTGGCATGGCCCGAGACGTGGGCGTGCTTGACGGTGTGGTAGAAGACGTTGGCGCCGGCCTTGAAGAGATTGTCGATCGTCCGCGCCACATACTCCTCGTTGCCCGGGATGGGGCTGGCGCTGACGATGACCGTGTCGCCCGGCTGGATCTCCACGAAACGGTGATCCCGGTTGGCCATGCGAGCCAGACCGGCCATCGGTTCACCCTGCGCCCCCGTCGTGGCGATGACTATTCGATCCGCGGCGATGGTGCCGATCTGGTCCTTGGCCACCACCTGGCCGGGGGCGAAGGTCAGGTAGCCGAGATCTGTGGCGATCCTGAAGTTCTGCTCCATCGATCGCCCGACGACCGCGACGCGCCGGTCGAAGGTCGTCGCGGCGTCGATGACCTGCTGGATCCGCGCGATGTTGCTGGCGAAGGTGGCCACGATGACCCGGCCGGTCAGCGGCTCCATGATCTCGCGGAAGGTCTCCCCCACGGTCCGCTCGGAGAGCGTGTAGCCGGGACTCTCCGCGCGGGTCGAGTCCGACAGCAGGCAGATCACGCCCTCCTCGCCGAGCCTGGAGAGCATCGCGAAATCGGATCGGCGGCCGTCCACGGGCGTGTGATCGAACTTGAAGTCACCCGTGGTGACGACCGTGCCGACCGGCGTGTGGAGCGCCATCCCCATGGCGTCGGGGATCGAGTGGCTAATACGGAACGGCTCGATCCGGAACGGCCCGATCTCGAGATTGTCGCCAGGGTCCAGCGGCAGGAGCGGGTTCTTGTGGAGCTTGTGCTCCTTGATCTTGATGCCGAGCAGGCCCCTGGCCAGCGTGGAGGCATAGACCGGCACGCCCGGGAAGTACGGCAGCACGTACGGCAGGCCACCGATGTGATCCTCGTGGGCATGGGTAATCAGGAAGGCTCGGACCTTCTCGCGGTTCTCCCGCAGGTAGGTGACGTCGGGAATGACCAGGTCGATCCCGAACATCTCCTCGTCGGGGAACATGAGCCCGCAGTCGACGACGACGATGTCGTCGCCGTACTCGAAGACGTACATGTTCTTGCCGATCTCCCCGACGCCTCCGAGGGGGATGATGCGGAGCGGTGTCTCTGGGTCAGGCATCTGGACTCGCGTGACGGGACTTGGCGGATCTGCTCATCCTAGAAGAGGCCGAGCTGAGCCGCAGGGTCGAATTCGGCGCCGGCTGGGGCGGCCGTCTCGGCTGGCCCCGAAGGTGCCGGGAGCACGTTCTCGGCAGCCTGAGGTAGCTCGCCCTCGGCAGCGGCTGCGACCTGTGACGAGCCGGCCTCGGCCGATGCTTCGTTCGCCGGCGGAGCGGGGGCAAACGGGACGGTCGGCTGCCCGGCCGGCGGCACGGGGGCCGGTCCGGCGGCTGCTCGCAGGGCTCGCGCCTGCGTGAGAGCCCTCGGGACGCCCTGCATGTCGTCGAAGAGGGCCTGCTTGAGCGAACCCTGGTGCAGCGCGGCGGCGGGGTGATACATCGCGAACGTGAGCGCCCGTGGGGCTCCGGATGCGGCGCTGGCGGGCTGGAAGGTTCCATGAACCTGCCCGATACGTGCCCCGGGGCTGAAGCGGGCCATGGAGAAGCGGCCCAGCGTCACGACGAGCGCCGGGTCGAGCGCCTCCAGCTGGCGCGTCAGATACAGCGCGCAGGCCGTGATCTCGTCCGGCTCGGGATCGCGGTTGCCCGGCGGGCGGCATTTGACCACGTTGGTGATGAAGACCTCACCGCGCGACCAGAGGACCGAGGCGAGCAACTCGTCCAGGAGCGAGCCAGCCTGACCCACGAACGGCCGGCCCTGCCGGTCTTCATTGAACCCGGGCCCTTCGCCCACGAAGATGACCTCCGTGCCGGCGGTCCCCTCCCCCGGCACCGCCCGTGTCCGACCCTGGTGCAGGCGGCAGCGCGTGCACGCCGCCACCTCCGCCGCTATGGCATCGAGCGCCGCCTGGCGCTCGGCGTCCGTCACGAGGCTTCCCCGGTCCCGCTGGGGACCGCCCGCCGTGAGCGGGCCTCGACCCAACCGCGCTCGAGCAGCGCCTCCGCGATCTGGACGGCGTTTGTGGCCGCGCCCTTGCGCAGGTTGTCGCTGACGACCCAGAAGGCGAGCCCGCGCTCGACCGATGGATCGGTTCGCACCCGCCCGACGTAGACCTCGTCCGAGCCGGCGGCCTGAGTTGCGATCGGATAGACGTGGTTTTCGGGATCGTCGACGACCACGACGCCGGGGACGGCGGCAAAGGCATTGCGAGCCTCTTGCGGCGTCATCGGCCTGGTCGTCTCCACGTGCACCGCCTCCGAGTGGCCGACGAAGACCGGCACGCGGACGGCAGTGCAGGAGATGCGCAGTTCCGGCAGGTGAAGGATCTTGCGGCTCTCCGTCACGACCTTCCACTCCTCGCGGGTGTAGCCGTTGTCCAGGAAGACGTCGATCTCCGGAAGCGCGTTGAAGGCGATCGGGTGCGGATACACCGACGCCACCTTGGCCTCGCCCGCGACATGAGCGCGGATCTGATTCTCCAGCTCGGCGAGCGCCTCCGCTCCCGTGCCGGACACGGACTGATACGTGTCTACGATGACACGCTCCAGCCCGACGGTGTCGCGCAGGGCCATCAGCACGGGCATGAGCTGCATCGTCGAGCAGTTCGGGTTGGCGACGATCCCCTCGTGCCACTCCCCGTCGCCCGGGTTGACCTGGCTGACGATGAGGGGCACTGCGGGGTCCATTCGCCAGGCATTGGAGTTGTCGATGACCGTGGCTCCGCGGGCCGCGGCTGCGGGAACCAGCTGCCTGGAGACGTCCGTCCCGGCCGAGAAGAGCGCTATGTCTACGCCCTCGAAAGCGTCGGGAGTCGCCTCCTCCACGGTGAGAGTCCGCCCATCGGCGCTGACCGTCGTGCCGGCGGATCGGCCGGAAGCCAGCAGCCGCAGCTCGCCGACCGGGAACCTTCGCTCGGACAGGACCTGGATCATCGTGCGTCCAACGACGCCCGTGGCTCCAACGACTGCGACGGTCAGTAATTGGGCTTCTCGGGACATGGCTCCACTACTCTACTGGGCTGGCGGGCACGGCAGGATTATACCAGCGGACCGCCGGATGCCAGATCGCGCGTGCATATAGATCGACTACTGCGTATCATCATGCACGCGGCTGGATAAGCCACCGCCCGTGAGCCGGCCTGCGACGTGCCCGCGATAGCCCCACGGGCTGCCCGGGTCAGACCTGCGTCTTGGCCAGGTGCCGCTGCATGGCCGCCTTGCGGGAGAGATTGATTCGGCCCTGGCGGTCGATCTCGGTCACGACCACCATTACCTCGTCACCGACCGAAACCACGTCTTCCACCGTGGGCACGTGATAGTCGGCCAGTTCGCCGATCCGAACCAGCCCTTCCTTGCCGGGCAGGATCTCGACGAAGCACCCGAAGCCCATGATCCGGGTGACCTTGCCCAGGTACAGGCCGCCGACTTCCACGTCGCGTGTCAGCGACTCGATCCACTGGACGGCCTTGCGCGAGCTCTCGCCCGACACGGCGGCGATCTGCACGGTGCCGTCGTCCTCGACGTTGATCTCGGTGCTGGTTTCCTCCTGGATCTTGCGGATGACGGAGCCACCCTTGCCGATGATGTCGCGGATCTTCTCGGGGTTGATCTTGATGGTGATGATGCGCGGCGCGAAGCTGCTCATCTCCGTGCGGCTGGACGGGATGACGGCATCCATCTTGTCCAGGATGGCCATCCGAGCCGCATGGGCCTTCTGCAGGCCCTGGCGAATGATCGCCTCGCTGATGCCCATGACCTTGATGTCCATCTGCAGGGCCGTGACGCCTTCACGGGTGCCGGTGACCTTGAAGTCCATGTCGCCGAAGGCATCTTCCTTGCCCAGGATGTCGGTCAGGACGACGAAGCGGCCGTCCGGCTCGCTGATCAGGCCCATCGCGGCACCGGCGACGGCGGCCTTGATCGGCACGCCGGCATCCATCAGCGCCAGGCTCGAGCCACAGGTCGAGGCCATCGAGGTGGAGCCGTTCGAGGTCACGCACTCGCTCACGAGTCGGATCACGTAGGGGAACTCTTCCTCCGACGGCAGGACCGGCAGGAGGGCCCGCTCGGCGAGGTGGCCGTGGCCGATCTCGCGCCGGCCGGGCCCGCGCATCGGCTTGTTCTCGCCGGTGCTATAGGGCGGCATGTTGTAGTGGTGGAGGAACCGCTTCTCGGTCTCGGGGCTGATCGTGTCGATGCGCTGGACATCCGAGGCCGGGCCCAGCGTTGCCACCGTGAGGGCCTGGGTCTGGCCGCGGGTGAACAGGCCGGATCCGTGGGCCCGCGGCAGTACGCCGACCTCGACCGAGATCGGGCGGATCTCGTCGACGCCCCGGCCGTCCATGCGGATGCCTTCGTCGAGGATCAGCTTGCGGACGGTGTTCTTCTGGACGAGCCCGAAGAGGCTCTTGCTGATGCGGGCCTGGCGGCGCGCGGCGTCCAGGAGCGCCGCCGGGTCCTGGCCGTCCTGGCGATTTGCCCTGATGGACACGGCGATGGCATCTTCCAGCAGCTCGATTCGCGGCGGCAGGTCCCGCGCGAATTGAGCTAGCACGGCGGCCGTGGTCTCGGCATCGGCCAGGCCGCGATGAGCCGTCTCGATCGTCAAGCCGAAGAACCGGGCCACGTCGCCGAGCTTGAACGACTCCAGGTCCGGGTAGCCTTCCCGGGCGATGGCGAGGGTGTCGAAGTAGCTGGCCTCGGCGAACCTGCCCGGCTCACCGAGCGCGTGCTCGATGAACCCCAGGTCGAAGCCGACGTTGTGGCCGACTAGGCTGGTCGTCCCGGCGAACTCCAGGAAGCGCAGGGCAGCGTCGCGCGGGGCCGGGGCGCCGGCCACGTCCGCATCGCTGATGCCGTGCATCTGGGCGCCCAAGATCGCGCGCCCTGGGTTCACGAAGGTGGAGAAGCGATCGACGATCTCGCCGTCGCGAACGCGAACGGCGCCGATCTCGATCAGGTCGGCCATCTTCGGCTCGCGGCCGGTCGTCTCGACGTCGACGACCACGAACTCGGAGCCACGCTCCCGAACCTTCTTCACGAATTCGAGTACGGAGCTCGTCCCCGGCTCGAGGTAGCCGATCGTCTTGGGCTTGCCGACGGCGGCGCGCATCTCCTCCTGGATGTCGATGAGAGGCTGGAGCGCGCGGTGACCGAAGAGAATGGCCTCGGCCATCACGTCCTCGGGAAGGATCGAAGCGCCGGCCTCGACCATCATGATCGCGTCGCGCGTACCCGAGACGACGAGGTCCAGATCCGAGCGCTCGAGATCGCCGATGGTGGGGTTGACCACGAACTCGCCGTCGATGCGGCCTATCCGAACGGCGCCGATCGGGCCGAGGAATGGGATCTCGCTGATGGTCAGCGCGCATGAAGCGGCGAACGTGCCAAGGACGTCGGGCTGATTCTCCTGGTCCGTGGATAGGACCGTGATCACGATCTGGACGTCATCCTTGTAGCCCTCCGGGAAGAGCGGCCGGATCGGCCGGTCGGTCAGGCGGCAGGCCAGAATGGCCTGCTCCGAAGGTCGGGATTCGCGCTTGATGAAGCCGCCCGGGATCTTGCCGGCGGCGTACATGCGCTCCTCGAATTCGACCGTGAGCGGGAAGAAGTCGAGGCCGGGCCGCGGATCGGCCCGGTTTGCGGTGCCCAGCACCATGGTGTCGCCGAAGCGGACCGTGACGGCACCGCCCGCGAGCATGGCCATCTTGCCGGTTTCGATGCTGAGTGTGCGTCCTGCGAACTGCGTCTCGAATGTCTGAGACACGGGTTTGTATTCCTCCTGAGCCAGGAGGCCGGATGGTGTTCCGTAACTCGCCTGGACGTGCTCCGCGCCAAGGGTGCGCCGGCGCGAGGTCTCTGCCCTGCGCCAGGGTTGCAGCGCTTAGCGGCGCAGTCCGAGCCGTGCGATGACGGCGCGATAGCGAGCGTTGTCCTTCTTGATCAGGTAGGCAAGAAGGCGCCGCCGCTGTCCGACGAGCTTGAGGAGGCCGCGGCGGGACTGGTTGTCCTTCGGAAAGCTTCGCAGGTGCTCCGTGAGCTCCTTGATCCTTTCGGTGAGGAGCGCGATCTGCACCTCTGCGGAGCCAGTGTCGCCGTCGTGTACGGCGTAATCCGAGATCACCTGTTCCTTCGCTTCCCGCGCGAGCGGCACACGATCCTCCGACTAGCTCTCTAGAACGTGGGTTTCCTATCTCTCTAAATGCCTGGCGGATGGTAGCAGGGTTCGGTGGGTAGTGCCAGCCGGATCCGAGCCCGGGCCACGGGTCAATCGACGAAAACGACCCTCAGGCGATCCGGCTGCTCGCCGCCGAGGATGTCCTCCAACCACAGACCCCCCTCGTCCACGACCGCGGCGCTGGCTCGATCGGCACGGGCAGCCGGTGAACCGGTCTGCCACGGCGGCCCGATCATGACCGCGTAGCGACCCGGTGGCGGAAGGACGACTGGAACCTCGAAGCGAAGCTGCGCCGCCTGGAGAGGGCGCGGCTCGGCCACGACAGTACCGGTGACCGACAGCGGCCGGCCGAGCATCCGCCGTGCCGCTGCCAGATCCCCGGCCACGATCCGCCTTCGGATCTCCGAGCTGCGAACCTGTTCGCCGTCGAGCAGCAGCGAGTGAACGACCGTGACCTCGAAGCCGGCCTCCTTCCCCAGCTGCGTCAGGGCCTCCGGCGTGCCCCGGCGGTCGCGGCCGAAGGCGGCATCCGGGGTCATGACGAATCCGGCCAGCTCCACGTGGCTTCGAATACGTTCCACGAAGTCCCCGTAGCTGGTCATACGGAGCGAGTGATCGAAGTGCTGGACCACGGTCACCTCCGCCCCCGCGGCCGCCAGTCGCACCAGCCGCTCGTCTGGATCGCACAGCAACGCCGGAGCCAGGCCGGCGACGACCTCCTCGGGGTGGGCGTCGAATGTGATGACGGCCGGCCGGGCGGCCGCCCGCGCCGCAGCGTGGCGCAGTTCCCGAAGCAAGTACAGGTGCCCGCGATGCAGACCGTCGAAGACGCCGATGGCAACGTACAGCCGGCCCGTCTCGCGACGCAGCGCGTCCACCCCGGGCACGACCTCGTGTGGAACGCCGGCGCGGGCGTACCAGAGCGGCGGCTCCACGTGCTCGCCGCCCTCCACCGCCGCGACGGCCTCGCCTGCGCCGCCTCCCTGAGCGGGCAGGGGCGGCACGAACATCTTCTGGGGCACGATCCGGCCCGCTCGCCACGACCCGATGCCCACGAGGCTTTCGCCCGGGTCGGTGAGCCTGACCGTGGCGCCCTGCTCCAGGTGAGGGCGCTGCGCCGGCCGAACCTGCTGGCCGCGGGCGGCGGCGATGACTTCATCGCTTGTCAGAGGGGCGATGGGCAGCCCCTCCAGGCCCGCATCGATGGGGAGCGTCAGGGCCGCCAGGAACGACGGCCCGGCGGCGGCCGCGGCGCGCACGGCATCGAGATCGTGGGCGGTCTCCAGTGGGAAGGGGCCGCTTCGGGTGCGAGTCAGCGCGCCCAGGTAGGCGCCGCACCCCAGCTGCTCACCGAGGTCGCGGGCAAGCGAGCGAATGTAGGTGCCGGCGCCGCACTCCACCTCCAGCACGGCCGCAGGCCGCTCCGGGTATGAGCCGTCCCACTCCACGAGCTCGAGCCGGTTGATCTTCACGGTGCGGGGAGCGAGCTCCGGCGCCACCCCCTGGCGGGCGAGCTGGTAGGCGCGCCGGCCACCGACCTTGATGGCGCTGAACGCCGGCGGCCGTTGCTCGATCGAGCCGCAGAAGGCGGCCAGCGCCTGCTCGACGAGCTCGCGCGTGGGCCCCGGACGGCCGCTCGGAACGAGCTCGCCGTCGCGATCATCGGTGGCGGACCTTGCGCCGAAGCAGACCGTGGCGCGGTAGGCCTTGTCGTCGCCCATGTGGTACTCGACCACACGCGTCGCCAGACCGAGGAAGACCGGCAGCACACCCGCGGCGAACGGATCGAGCGTCCCACCGTGCCCGACTCGTCGTGTGCCGCTGAGTCGCCGGACCAGACCCACCATATCGTGCGACGTGGGCCCGGACGGCTTCGACAGTACCAGGATGCCGTCGATGCCCCGCTCGGTGGCGCGGCCCGAGGCACTCATCCCGGGATCGGTCCGTTCGCCTCGATGAGCTCCGCGGCTCGGGCCAGCACCATGCGGCGTGCCTCCCACCGCGGTAGATAGACGCTGGCTCCCGCGGCGCGAGCGTGACCACCCCCACCGAACGTACGCGTCAGGACCGTCGCGTCCACGCCCTCGCGCGTGCGAACGCTGATCCGTGTGACCTCGCCCTCCCCCTTGAAGAGCACCGCCACTTGGGCGTCCCGAGCCTGGGCGAGCATGTCGATCAGGCCCTCGGACTCCGCCGAGCTGGCACCGGCCGCGGCCAGATCGGCCTGTTCCAGCGTGGACCAGACGAGCCGGCCGTCGCAGTCCGACTCGAGACGCGAGAGCACGCGGCCGAAGAGAATGAGCTGGCTATTGGGCTTGGTGCGGTACACCCGGCGGGCGATCTCGCTGAGCGGCGCCCCCGCCTCGCGCAACGCCGCGGCCACGACCAGAGTCCGCGGCGTCGTGTTGGGGTGCTGGAAGTTGCCGGTGTCCATGACCACGCCCGCTGCCAGAGCCGTGGCCAGCATCCCGTCGGCGGCCGTGAGGGGAACGCCCATTCGCCAGGCCAGCAGTGTCACCATCTCGCACGTGGCGGAGCTGTGCGGGTCCACCCAGTCGAAGGCACCAAAATGCCGGTTGGACACGTGGTGATCGATGTCGAGTATGGGCACGCGCTCGAACAGGTCGCGGTGCGAATCAAGCACCGGCCCGATCCGCTCCAGCTCGCCGCAATCCCCCACGACCAGCAGGTCGTAGGCGATCTCCGGAGCCGGCCCCTGGCGGAATCGGTCCATGCCCGGCAGGAAGTCGTACATCGCCGGCATCGGATCCGCGCACACAGGCGTGGCCACTCCCCCACCCGCTTCGACAAGGAGGGCGATGGCCAGCGCCGAGCCCAGCGCGTCCGCCTCCGGATTCTCGTGGCAGATCGTGAGAACCCGCCGCCCCGCCCTCAGTCGCCCGATGACCTCGTCCGGGACCGCAGCCGCGTAAGCGGAGAGATCGACCCTCGGATCGGGGTTCATCGTGAGCTCCGGCGGGCGCTGCCTCGGGCCGTCTTCGCGCCGGGCTTCGAGCCCGTCCGCTTCCTCGGCCGTGGCCTTCCGCCGGGCGACGGCGGCCGCGGGACCTCCAGATCGGGCGCGTCTCCCTCGTGCGGCAGACGTGGAACCGGCGTCGGCAGCGACTCCAGCGGGGCCGCGGCAGCGTCCGGGTCGCGCCCGGCCTCCAGCTCGTTGAGCAGGTGGAGCACGCGCGTCCCGCGCTCGACCGAATCGTCGAGCCGGACGTCCAGCTCGGGGATGCGGCGCAACCGAATCTTGGAGTTGAGGCTGTGCCGCACGTAGGGCATTGCCCGACGCAGGGCTGCCAGCGTTTCCCGGCGCTGCTCCTCGGACCCGATGACGCTGACCCAGACGCGCGCGTGCGCAAGATCCGCGCTCGTCTCGACATCGGTCACGGTGACGAAGCCGATTCCCGGATCCGCCAGCTCACGCTCCAGCGCTCGGCCGATCTCCTGGCGGAGAAGCTCGTCGATGCGTTCGGTTCGCTGGCTCATCGGGCTCGGCTACTCCCACTCCGGCAGGAGTTGCGGCGGCAGATCAACCCGCCGCCCGGCTCACCATCTGCTGGGTGAAGCACTCGATGACGTCACCTTCCACCAGGTCGTTCGATCCGGCCAGGCCGATGCCGCACTCGAAGTTCATGGCGACCTCTCGGACATCGTCGCGGAAGCGCCGCAGCGACTCGATCTTGTCGGTGACGATCACCTTGCCGCCACGCCAGACGCGAGCCCCGCCGCCGCGGACGATCCGTCCGTCGGTGACGTAACAGCCCGCGATGACCGCGACCTTGCCGACCCTGAAGATCTGCCGGACTTCCGCTCGACCTTCGACGCTCTCCACCTGCTCCGGCTCTAGCATGCCGCGGAGCGCCGCCGAAATATCGTCGGTGAGCTTGTAGATGATGTCGTACAGGCGGACGTCGACCTTCTCGGACTCGGCCGCCCGCCTGGCGGTGTCGGTTACCTTCGTGTTGAAGGCCACCACGATCGCGTCGGACGCCGCGGCGAGCATGATGTCGTTGTCGGTCACGTCGCCCGCGGCTTCGTGCAGGACGTTGATACGGACCTCGTCCGTGGAGAGCTGCTGCAGGGCGTGGGTGATCGCGCCCAGGGAACCCGAGACGTCGGTCTTCAGGATGATCCGCAGCTCCTTCGTCTGACCGGCCTGGATCTGGGCGTACAGGTCCTCCAGCGTGGCGCGGCCGCTTCCCTCCGAGCGGGCCGCAGAGGCGGCTTTGCGCTCCTCGACCATGGTCCGTGCCGTCTTCTCGTCGGCCACCACGCGTAGGATGTCGCCGGCCTGAGGCACGTCGGCGAGGCCCAGCACCACCGCCGGGCTCGAAGGACCGGCCTTGGTAATGCGCTTGCCGAGAGCGTTCTCGAGAGCGCGGACCTTGCCGTAGGTCTCGCCGACGACGATGACGTCGCCGACTCGCAGGGTGCCCGTCTGGACCAGGGCCGTCGCCACCGGGCCGCGTCCCTTGTCCAGCTCCGCCTCGACGATTGTGCCGACGGCGGGGCGTTTCGGGTTGGCCTTGAGCTCCTGCAGATCGGCGACCAGGTTGATCATCTCCAGCAGCTCGTCCAGGCCCGTGCGAGCCTTGGCCGAAACCGGCACCATCGGTACGTCGCCGCCGTACTCCTCGACCACGACGCCCGCTTCCGCCAGGCCGTTCTTGACGCGGTCGGGATTGGCGTCCGGCTTGTCCATCTTGTTGAGGGCGATGACGATCGGCACCCTGGCCGCGCGGGCGTGATCGATCGCCTCGAGGGTCTGGGGCATGACGCCGTCGTCCGCGGCCACCACGACGACGGCGATGTCGGTGACCTTGGCGCCACGGGCGCGCATGGCCGTGAACGCCTCGTGGCCCGGCGTGTCCAGGAAGACGATGCGCCGGCCGTCCTTGACCACTTCGCTGGCGCCGATGTGCTGGGTGATGCCGCCGCGCTCGCCGGCCGCGACCTTCGTGGTCCGGATGGCGTCCAGGAGCGACGTCTTGCCGTGGTCTACATGGCCCATTACGGTCACGATCGGGGCGCGCGGCTGCAGGAGAGACTCCTCGTCCTCCACGTACAGCTGTTCCTTGGCGGCCGCGCTCACGGGCGCGGCCTCGAGCACCGAGCCGTCGGCGTTGGCCGCCGCACGAGGCGCCGCCACCTCCGCGACTTCGTAGCCGAGCTCCTCGGCCACAAGCGACGCCGTCTCGCGATCGATGCCCTGGTTTATGTTGGCGAAGATGCCGCTTTTGATGAGCTCGCGGATCACATCCGCGGGGTTGACGCCCAGGAGGTCGGCCAGGTCCTTGACGGTGATGCTCGCCGGCAGCTCGATGGCGCCCCGCTCTCGCGGATCGGCGACGGCTGCCGCGACCTGTACGCCCGCGTCGCGGCGCACCGGCTTGCGGGGACCGCGACGACCCCGCGTGCCGCTCCTACTCTTGGCCACGACTCACTCCTCCTTCGATCCTGCTCGCCTCCCCTGTCAGCTTGGCCCGGAGCTCCACCGGGATCGGCACATCCAGCGCTCGCTGGAGTGATCCTTTGTCCAGCGCCGCCCTGCGGCACTCCTGCGACTCACATACGTATGCCCCGCGGCCGGGCAGCTTGCCCGTCGGGTCGACGACGACCCGTCCGTCCGGCGTCCGCACGACGCGCGTCAAATCACGCTTCTGCCGCGCAGAGCGGCAGACCACGCACGACCGGGTCGGATAGCGCCGCGGCGGCGCGCCCCGGGCTACGAGGGCACCTCCTCGGTGATTGGCGTCGATTCGACGGCGGACTCGATCTTCTCTGGCCCGACGGCTGCCTTGTGCCGCCTGGGTTTGGCTGCGATTTCTGGGTCGGTCGCGTCTGCCGGCTCGGTTGCGGCGGCCGCCTCGGCGGACACGAGCGCGGCCGGTTCTGACGGTGCCGCGGGCTCGGCAGGCACTTTGGCCTCGGCCTCCGCCGCAGCCGCGAGAGCCGCCTCGGCTCGAGCCGCTTCGGCCACCGAGACGTCGCTACGGATGTCGATCCGCCAGCCGGTCAGCTTGGCCGCCAGGCGAGCGTTCTGGCCTTCCCGGCCGATCGCGAGCGACAGCATCCGTTCCGGCACCACGACGTTGGCGATGCGGTGTTCTTCGTCTATCCGAACCTCGATGACCTGGGCCGGGCTCAGCGCCTTGGCCACGAATGTCGAGGCGTCTTCGGACCATTCGATGACGTCGATCTTCTCGCCGCCCAGCTCCGCCACGACGGCCTGGACGCGCGCGCCACGCTGGCCGACCGTCGCCCCCACCGGGTCCAGGCCCTGCTGGCGCGAAGCCACGGCGACCTTGGAGCGGCTCCCCGCCTCTCTGGCAATCGCCTTGATCTCCACCGTGCCGGCGTGAATCTCGGGCACCTCGAGCTCGAAGAGGCGGCGCAGGAAGCCCTTGTGCGTCCGGCTGACGTAGATCTGGGGCCCCTTGGCGGTGCGACGGACTTCCAGGACAAAGGCCTTGACGTTCTGGCCGATGCGATAGTGCTCGAGCGGCGACTGCTCGGTCGTCGCGAGGATCGCCTCCGCCTTGCCCACGTCCAGAACGATCGCCCGCGGCTCCACGCGAGAGACGGTCCCCGTGATCAGCTCGCCTTCCCGGCTGGCGTACTGGTCGAAGACGACGTTGCGCTCGGCCTCGTGCAGGCGCTGCAGGACGACCTGCTTGGCCGTCTGGGCGTGGATCCGGCCGAAGGCCTCCTGGTCGAGCTGCTCCGTCTCCACCAGGTCGCCCGGCTCCGCGCCGGGCTGGAGGGCCTGCGCGTCGGCCACGCTCATCTGGGTCGCCGGATCCTCGATCTCCTCGACCACCAGGCGGGCGCGGAAGACCCGGACCTTGCCGGAGTCGCCGTCGATCCGGACGTGCACGTCTTCGTCGCCGGGAGTGCGTCGATACGCCGACTGGATCGCCTCCTCGACGGTCCGAATCAGCTGCTCTCGCGAGACCCCCTTTTCAGCGTTCAGCTGCAGGAGGGCGCCGACGAAATCCCGACTCACCTCGCGCCTCCCGTTCTCGACCGGCCCGCCAGCCGCTCAACAAAAGACGTGGGGGTCACCCACGTCACGAGCGGCCGGTACAGTTATCCGGAGTATACACGGCACCCCCGAGCCCTCCAAGGTCAGCGGGGTCGGCTCAGCCCGCGGGCGGGCCCTTCGCCGGCCTCAGCCACACGGCGTGGAGTTGTCTGCGACCACGTGGCCGGCGCTGTCGACCACCTCGAAATGCGCGGCCGCCAACCCGTTCGCCTGCAGGTCGGGCTCGACTATGCGGCAGGCTACATCCGGCCCTTCCGAGTCATGCCCGGGTGCCAGATGCACCACGAATGTGCTCGCCCCATTCACCGAGACGACGTCGACGTTCGTGGCGCGAGTCCCCAGGTCCGACTTCAGCTTGTCCTCCACCTGGAGCAGCGGGTGAAGGACGGCGATGCAGCTCACGAACAGGAGGGAGATCAGGCCGAGCATGATCAGGGAGACCAGCAGGCAGCCATTCCGGTGCGAGAACAGGGGCGGCCGATCCGGCTCGGATCCCGATCCCGGGGGCGGCAATCTCGGCTGCGGCCCCGACGGCAGTGGCCAGGCGGGCTCCGGTGCCTCGGGCTGCGGCGTCTCGCGCTGCGGCAAGCCCCACGGATGGCGCGGCTTGCCGGGTGGGTTTGCCGAAGCAGAGGTCACGCGAGTCCCTCCAGTGAGCGACCGGGACCGGCGGCAGCGGCCCGATCAGTAGGCTCGAGCGAAGAGGACACGCCTCTCGGACGTGCCGCCGCACACGAGGCACCTGCCGGCTTCGGCCGGCGAATCGAACGGGATGCAGCGTATCGTGGCACCGGTTTCCTCGTTGACCTGGGTTTCGCACCTGGCGTCGCCGCACCAGGGAGCCAGGAAGAAGCCCCCCTCGCCGTCCAGCCCATCCTTGAGCTGCCCGTAGGTATCCACGCGATGCGTGTTGGCGTCGCGGAAGGCGCGGGCCCGCTGCAGCAACTCGGCCTGGCAGGCGCGCAGTCGAGCCGGCAGCTCGGCCGCCAGTCGATCGAGCGGGATCGCCTCCTTCGAGCGATCGACGCGCTTGACGAGCACGGCCTGGCCGGCTGCCACGTCGCGGGGCCCGATCTCGAGGCGGAACGGAACGCCGCGCAGCTCCCAGTGGTTGTACTTGAACCCGGGGGAGTCGTCGCGCCAGTCGACCTTGACCCGAACGGCCTTTCCCTCGGGCGTCGCGGCCAGCGCCGCCTGCAGTCGATCGATCGCCTCGGCAACCGCGGCGCGCTCGTCCTCCTTGCGGAAGATCGGCACGATGACTGCCTGCACCGGCGCGACGTTGGGCGGCAGCACCAGGCCGTAGTCGTCGCCGTGGGCCATGACCGTCGCCCCGACCATCCGCGTGGAGAAGCCCCACGACGTTCCATACGGGTTCTTGCGGACGTTGTCCCGGTCCAGGAACTCGATCCCGGCGGCCCGGGCGAAGTTCTGGCCGAGCATGTGGCTCGTGCCGGCCTGGAGGGCCTTCTTGTCGCGCATCATCGCTTCGACGCACCAGGTCCAGTCGGCCCCGGGGAACTTCTCGCTGTCGGTCTTTCGACCCTTGATCACCGGGATGGCGAGCCAGTCCTCGGCCACGATCCGGTAGCACTCCAGGCCCGTGGCAACCTCCTCGGCCGCCTCCGCCTCGGTGGCGTGGAAGGTGTGAGCCTCCTGCCAGAGGAACTCGGCGGTGCGCAGGAAGAGGCGCGTCCGCAGCTCCCAGCGGACGACGTTGTTCCAGATGTTCATCAGCAGCGGCAGGTCGCGATAGGACTGGATCCAGTCCTTCACGCTGTCGGCGATGATCGCCTCGCTGGTGGGCCGGATGGCCAGCCACTCGTCCAGGGCCTTGCCGCCGGCGTGGGTCACCCAGGCAACCTGGGGGTTGAAGCCCTCGACGTGCTCGGCCTCTTTCTCCAGGAGCGAGCGCGGGACGAACAGCGGGAAGTAGACGTTGCTGTGGCCGGTCGCCTTGATATGGCGGTCCAGCTCACCCTGCATCGATTCCCAAATCGCGTAGCCGTACGGCCGGATGATCATGCAGCCGCGAACCGGGGAATAGTCGGCCAGCTCCGCCTTCAGGACCACGTCGTTGTACCAGTCCGGAAAGTTCTCGGACTGGCGGGTGATGCTGGTGACGAAACCCTCCGTGGGCACGCTGCTCCTCCTCCGGGATCTGGCTGGCGCTGCTATGGCCCCGAATCCTAACTGCTGCGGCCGACGACGTTACGCGGCCCGGCGCACAGAACGTCTGCGAACTGATTGACAGGCCCCCGGTCCCGCTGTGGGACTACCGCGATCACTCATTCATGCGGCCGGGGCGCCTGTCGGTCCCTTCGTGTCTCGGCCTGTAGGAGGGCTCATGAGACGCTCGGTGGTATTCGTCGTACCCGTCCTGCTGCTCGCATTTCTGTCGGGCACCGCCGCGGGCCGCCGCGGTGCCCGACACGCTCGACCAGTCGCAGACCGTCGCCAACATCGCCGTGCCGGACCCCGCGAACAACGTCGACAACGGCCGCACCTACTGGGCCCAGACTTTCACCGCCGGCCTGAGCGGTCCGCTGGACCGCGTCCAGCTCGTCTGCACCAGCACGTCGAACGCCTCCATCACCGTCTACCTCACCGACACGAACTCGAATACGAAGATGCCGATGGACATCCTCACCCAGACGACGGCGACATGCTCGACCTCGGGCGGGTTCAACGACTTCGTGTTCAGCTCGCCCTACTCGGTGACGGCAGGGACGGTCTACGCCCTGATGATGCCCTGGTCGAGCGCCTACACGTTCGACGGAGCCACCAACGACCTCTCCCCGGCCGGCGCTGCCTACGACAGGAACATCTACTCGGCCTGGGACAGCGCGAACCTGGGCGCCTTCGACTTCGCGTTCAACACGTACGTCGAGACGTCGACGGCGCCCACGCCGTCTCCGACCGTGAGTTCCACGCCTCCGCCGACTGGCACCGTTCCCGCCAATAATGCCGGGGGCGCTCCGGGGATCCTCCTGGTCTTTGCGGGTCTCGCCGCGGCCGCGGCCTTTATGACCATGCGTCGCTACGGCCTCGGCCGTCGTTAGCCCGACGCCCCAACCACGGCCATCCGGAACGGCGCCCGCAAGGGCGCCGTTCCTTCTTGGTGCGGCCACGCTGGCCTGGCCGCGTGCCCTTCGAGTGCTTTGCCAGGCCAGGCAGCCCAAGTGGACGCGTAGACCCGAGGTCCCCGGGTCCCGTCCCCGGATGGGCTAGCGGCTTCTTCCCGGGGCCGGGAAGCGCCGTTCGACGTACGAGTCCAGCATCGCCTTGAACTCGTCCGCGATGTGGTCGCCTCGAAGGGTCCGGTCCAGCGCCCCGTCGATGAAGACCGGCGCCACCGGGTCCTCGAACGTGCCCGGCAAGCTGATTCCGATGTCGGCGTGTTTGGACTCTCCGGGGCCGTTGACCACGCAGCCCATGACCGCGACGCGCATGTCCTCCACGCCGGGGTGCCCCTCCCGCCACAGCGGCATCTGGTCGCGCACATGGGACTGGATGTCTCGGGCGAGCTCCTGGAAGTAGGTGCTCGTGGTTCGGCCGCAGCCCGGGCACGACGAGACCTGCGGCACGAACGACCGCAGCCCGAGCGACTGCAGCACCTGTTGGGCGACGGCCACTTCCTCCGTTCGGTCCCCGCCCGGCTCAGGCGTGATCGAGACGCGGATCGTGTCGCCGATGCCCTCGGCCAGGAGCAGCGAGAGCCCCGCGGTCGAGGCCACGATCCCCTTCATGCCCATGCCCGCCTCGGTCAGGCCCAGATGCAGGGCGTAGTCGCCGCGTGCGGCCAGCCGCCGGTAGACCTCCACGAGGTCGCGAACGCCGGAGACCTTGGCCGAAAGGATGATTCGGTCGTGGGCGAGGCCTGTCGCCTCCGCCAGCTCGGCCGACCGGAGGGCGCTTTCGACCATCGCCTCGATCATGACTTCTCGAGCATCCCTGGGCTCCGCCAGGCGCGCATTGGCGTCCATCATCCCGGCCAGGATCTCCTGGTCCAGGGAGCCCCAGTTGACGCCGATCCTGACCGGCTTGCCGTTCTCGACCGCCACCCGAACGATCGCCGAGAAGTTGTCGTCGTGGTGGCGGCCGGGGCCCACGTTTCCGGGATTGATGCGGTACTTAGCGAGGGCACGGCCGGCCCCGGGGTAGTCGCGCAGCAGCTTGTGGCCGTTGTAGTGGAAATCGCCGACGATCGGGACCGCCGCTCCCAGGCCTCGAACCTTGCGCACGATCTCCGGAACGGCCGCGGCCGCGGCCGCGGTGTTGACGGTGATCCGGACCAGCTCCGACCCGGCGTGAGCCAGACGCGCGACCTGTATCGCGGTCGCGTCCGCATCGGCCGTGTCCGTATTCGTCATCGACTGGACGACGATCGGATGGCCGCCTCCGACGATCACGCCCTCGACGTCTACGGCAGCGGAACGCCGGCGCGCTCCGAAACCCGGGCTTTCCATCTCTACGGGGCGCCGCCCCGGATGATGTCGAAGTAGCTGATCCAGGCGATGAAAGCGAGCAGGAAGGCGAACCCGGCAACATACGCCGCCGCCTCCACGGCGCTGACGCCGCGAGCCCCAAAGACGCGCTTGACGACCATGATGACCATCTTGCCGCCATCGAGCGGTGGGAAGGGCAGGAAGTTCACGAGGGCAAGGTTCGCCGAGATGATCCCCGCAATCAGCAGCAGCAGCATCAAGGCATTCGGTTGAGAGGCCACGTGGCCGATGTCCGCGGCGATACCGACCGGCCCCTGAACGCCCGAGGGAGCCTGCGTGGGATGGGTCGCCAGGTTGCCGACGATATTCCCGAGAGCCTGGAGTATCAGGCCCATGGCCCGACCGGTGCCATCGAGGGCCAGTCCGGCCGCGCTCACCGGGTTCCCCGACGTGTTGACAACCGCGAGGCTGCCGAATTGGATGCCCAGCGACCAGTTCTCCTTCGCGGTCGGAACGTTCAGTTTCACCTGGACGGAGCGCTGTACGCCGTTGACGTCGGCGACGACCAGGGTAACGGTCTGGCCGGCGTGAGCGATCAGATCCTGCCTCCAGGCCGCCGCCGGATCGCTGCTGAACGCGAGCAGGGACTGGGTCTGGCCATCGACCGAGACCAGCGTCTCGCCCGACTTCAACCCGGCCAGATCGGCGGGCGAGCCGGCGACGGGTGCCCCCAAGATCACCGGCTGGACCACGGGGTTGAAGGCCCACGCCACGATGAAGAGCAGCACCACGGCCGTCACGACGTTCATGGCGACGCCGCCCAGCAAGACGATCAGCTGCTTGGGAAGCGTGGCGTTGCCGAAGCCTCGCGGATCGTCGGAATCCGCCTCCTCGCCCTCGAGCAGCACGAAGCCGCCGATGGGCAGGTAGTTGAGCGTGTACGTGGTTTCGTGATCGTGCCCGATCACCTTGGCCCGCGGCGGAAAGCCGATCCCGAACTCCAGGACGCGGATCCCGGACAAACGTGCCACCACGAAGTGCCCCAGCTCGTGGACCAGCACCAGCGGCACGAGGACCACCAGCACGAGCGGGATGGCGACGGTCCAGAACGCGATGCCGGCGATCGTCATCGGGCAACCTCCGCGAACTCGCGAACCTGCGCGTCGAGCGCGAAGAGCTCCTCCAGGTCGGGCTTACGAGGCTCGCCCGATCCGAACCTCTCCACCGCCGCTCCAAGCACGCGCGGGATCCCCTCGAAATCCAGGCGGCCGTCCAGGAAGCGGGCCACCGCGACTTCGTCGGCCGATATCAGGGCGGTGCTCGCGCGCGGGCCGGCCAGACCGGCCTCCCGGGCGATGCGCAGCGCGGGGAACCGGCCCTCGTCGGGGGCGCGAAAGTCCAACCGGCCGGCAGCGATGAGATCAGCCGCCGCCGCGTGCGACGGCCGTCGGGCCGGGTACGTGAGCGCGTATTGGATCGGCAGTCGCATGTCCGGGGTCCCGAGCTGGGCCTTGATCGAACCGTCCACGAACTGCACCGCAGAGTGGACAATGCTTTGAGGATGGATCACGACCGAGATGGCCGAGAGGGGCACATCGTACAGCCAGCGTGCTTCGATGATTTCGAGGCCCTTATTGGCAAGAGTCGCAGAGTCGATGCTGATCTTCGCGCCCATCCGCCAGGTGGGGTGGCGGAGAGCCTGTTCGGGCGTGACCGTCGCGAGGTCCGCGACGGCGGTTTCGAGGAACGGCCCTCCGGAAGCGGTGAGCAGCAACCGAGCGATGGCGCCCTGTTCCTCGCCGGCCAGACACTGCCAGATCGCCGAATGCTCCGAGTCGATCGGTCGGAGCCAGCCGAGCGGGGTGGCAAGGGGATGACTCGGGGCCCCGTCGGCGGCCCGCGCTCCCTCTGTCGCCCAGCCGGGAGGCGGCCCGGCGCGATTCCCTGCGGCAAGCGCGCGAGCGAGCGGCATCACCAGGTGTCCGCCCGCGACCAGCGTCTCCTTGTTGGCCGTGGCCACGACCTTGCCGGCCATGAGCGCCGCGAGCACGGAACGCAGCGCGACCAGGCCACCGGTCGCCACCAGGACCAGATCGACGTCGGGCCGCGCCGCGATCGCCTCCAGGGCACCGGCGCCGCCGACGCGGGCGACGCCGGAAGGGAGATCGAGCCGCGTGACGGCGCCTTCGTCCGCGAGGGCGACGACCGCCGGCCGGAACCGGCGCGCCTGCTCTTCGATCAGCTCGGCCTGCGAGCCGGTGGCGATGGCCACGACGCGAAAGGCGTCGGGCATCTCGCCCAACACAGCGATGGCCTGGCGCCCGATAGAACCGCCCGAGCCGAGCACGGCGACGCGCACGGGTGGCCCCGCCACCATGTCAGCGGACCAGCGCGGCGACATACAGCGCGGCGACCGGCGCCGCGAAGATGAACGAATCCACGCGGTCGAGTATCCCGCCGTGGCCCGGAATCAGCCCACCCGAGTCCTTCGCGCCGGCCGCTCTCTTGAGCATCGACTCGGCCAGATCGCCGGCCTGGGCCGTGAGGCCGATCAACGGCCCCAGGGCGAGGCCCAGCACCGCGGGCTGGCCGAGGGCCCAGAAGCCGGCCACCGCCACCGCGGTGCAGGCCACGAGCCCGCCGAAGAGGCCCCAATAGCTCTTGGAGGGCGAGATGTGGACCAGGAACTTCCGCTTCCCCAGCGCGATACCCACGAGGTACGCCCCGGTGTCGAAGGACCAGACGAGCAGGATGACGAGCAGGATCCAGCCCCGCTCGCTCCCGAGCTGAGCGGCCGGCGCGGCAGCGGGAACGGCCGGCGGTATCGAGCCCAGCCGAACCAGCGCAGCCAGCAGGCCCACGTACACGGACCCGAAGACCGTCCCCATCCAGGTCGCGAAGCCGACCTTCGTGTCCTTCTCCCGGAGGGCCGCGACGCCGGCCGCAACGACCACCGCTGCCAGCGGCAGGACCTCGTAGCCGGCCAGCCATGAGGGACCTGCCACGTCCACGGCTACCGCAAGCGCTCCCGCCACGACCAGCCACGGCGCCGCCGAATAGCCGGCCCCGCGCATCAGCCTGCTAGCCTCCCAGGCCGCGATCGCGACGAAGACCGCTATCAACGCCCCGAACCAGGGTTCGCCCAGGGCGAGCACGACCAGGAGCGGCGGCACGAAGACGAGCGCGCTCAGCGCCCGCTGGCGGAGCATCCCCTCGCCCGCCCTAGCGTCCGAACCGGCGCTGCCGGCTGGCGAACTCGGCCAGGGCCGCGTCCAGATCGGCCGGGCCGAAATCGGGCCACAGTGTCGGGTAGAACAGGATCTCGGCGTAGGCAGACTGCCAGATCAGGAAGTTGGAGAGCCTCTCGTCGCCGCCTGTACGGATCACCATGTCGGGGTCTGGCAGGCCGGCCGTGTACATGGCCCCGGCCATCACGTCCTCGTCGATCTCCTCGGGCGCCAGCCCCCGCGCCACGAGCTTGCGGGCGGCATCCACGAGCTCCGTCCGGCCCGAGTAGTTGAAGGCGATGTTGAGCTGCAGCCGCTGCCCGCCGGACGTGGCATCGATCGCCTTCTGGATCGATGCCCGTGTCTCCGGCGGCAGCTCCTCGGCACGGCCGAGAATCCGGACACGCGCGCCCTGCGCGACCAGCTCGGCAGTCTCGTTGCGGATGACCCTCTCGAGCAGTACGAAGAGGCCCCCTACCTCTTCATCGGACCGGGCCCAGTTCTCGCGACTAAACGCATATAGCGACAGCACCGGGATCCCCCGCCGAACGGCGTGGCGGATGATCTCGCGAATCCCCTCGACACCGGCCGCGTGGCCCTCCATCTCCGTCAGGCCGCGAGCCCTCGCCCAGCGGCGGTTGCCGTCCATGATTATGGCGACGTGGCGCGGTATCTCCTCGGGCGGGACGGCGAACGCCGCCTCGGCCTCCGCCACGGGCGCTGCCACAGCCTCAGCCGCTGGCTCCGTGCAGGCCGGTTCGGTCGAAGCCGAGCGTTCCCGGTGCACGATCGACGGAGAGTCGGTCGGTCGGTCGATCGGACGGGCCACTAGACCTCCAGGATCTCCTGCTCCTTCGCCGCGCCGACGCCATCCACGTCCGCGGTGTGCTTGTCGGTGATGCGCTGCAGGCTCTCGTGCTCGCGCCGGCTTTCGTCAGCCCCGATCACGCCTTCGTGCTCTTCCTTCTTGAGCTCGTCGGCCGCGTCGCGACGCAAGTTTCGAATCTCGACGCGCGCCTCTTCCATGCGCTTATGGACCTGCTTCACCAGGTCTCGCCGTCGCTCCTCGGTGAGGGGCGGGATGTTGAGCCGGATCAGCGTACCGTCGACGTTGGGGACGAGGCCGATGTCGCTCTTCAGAATCGCCTTCTCGACCGCCCCGATGAAACTGCGATCCCAGGGCTGGATGACGATCTGGTGCGACTCCGGGACGCTGATCCCGGCGAGCTGGACGAGCGCCGTGGGCGCGCCGTAGTACTCCACCAGGATGTGCTCGACGATCGACGTCGAGGCGCGACCCGTGCGAACGCCTTGCAGGTCGCGCTCGAGAACCTCCACCGCGCGCAGCATCTTGTGTTCGGTGGCGGTCAACGTCTCGCTGGTCATGCGGGGCTGCCTCCGGTGATCAGGGTGCCGACGGTCTCACCCGCGGCCACCCGCGTGATGTTCTGGGGTCGGTTGAGATCGAAGACGACAATCGGAGTGTCATTCTCCATGCACAGCGACACGGCCGTGGCATCGAGGACGCGCAGCCGCTTGGCCAGCACCTGGGAGTACGTTAGACGCTCGTAGCGCCTGGCGGCCGGGTTCGTGAGGGGATCGGAGTCGTACACGCCATCGACCCTGGTCGCCTTGAGGATGATCTCGGCCCCGATCTCGACGGCGCGCAGCGCGGCAGCCGTGTCGGTGGTGAAGTAGGGATTGCCGGTTCCGGCGGCCAGGATTATGACCCGGCCCTTCTCGAGGTGGCGGACGGCCCGGCGACGGATGTACGGCTCGGCCACCTCGTTCATGCCAATGGCGCTCATGACCCGGGTGGGAACGCCGGCCCTCTCGATGGCGTCCTGGAGGGCAAGGGCGTTCATGACGGTCGCCAGCATCCCGATATAGTCGCCGGTGGCGCGATCCATGCCCTTGGCCGCCGCGGCAAGCCCGCGGAAGATGTTGCCCCCGCCCACGACGATGCCGATTTCCACGCCGAGCCCGTGGACCTCGGCAACCTGAGCCGCGATGAAAGCGCAGAAGTCCGGATCCACGCCGTACTGGCGAGTTCCGAGCAGGGCCTCTCCGGACAGCTTCAGCAGAATCCGACGATAGCGCGGCCGCTTGGCCTCGCCCGCGATCGACTCGGCGGCGGCGACGCCCGCGGTCCCGACTTTGGTCGCCTCGGCCTCTTTCACATCTCCTCCCCCAGCTCGAACCGGACGAACCGCCTGACTTTGATATTCTCGCCGGTCCTGGCAATCGCCTCAGTGATCAGCTGGCCGACGGTCTTGTCCTGGTCGCGGAACGGCTGTTCCACCAGGACGACCTCGGCGAACCACTTCTTCAGCTGGCCCTCGACTATCTGGGCGCGCACGGCCTCGGGCTTGCGCGCGACTGTGTCCGATGCCAGCAGCTCGGCCCGCTTGGCCTCGAGCGCGGCCGCGGGAATGGCCTCGATCGTCGCCCACAGCGGCCGCAGGCCGGCGACCTGGATGGCCAGGTCGCGGACGAGCCGTTGGAACTCGTCGGTGCGAGCCACGAAATCGGTCTCGCAGTTGACTTCGATCAGGACGCCGATCTTGCCGCCGGTGTGGATGTAGCTCCCGATCTGACCTTCCCTGGCCTCCCGGCCGGCGCGCTTGGCGGCAGCCGCCTGACCACGCTCGTTGAGCAGCGCTGCGGCCTTCTCGAGGTCGCCGCTGGCCTCCTCGAGGGCACGCTTGCAATCCATGACGCCGGCGCCGCTTCGCTCGCGGAGGGCCTTGACGGTCTCGGCAGTGATGGTCGCCATCGTTTTCTCGTTGCTCCTGTCGTCTGCACCCGTACGGCCGGTCGGCTCGTCGCCCCGGCCGGAGCGAGCGATGTTGGCGGTTGGCTCAGTGAGCGCGCGGCGTCTCCTCGCCCTCGTGGTCGCGCGGGTGGGACGGGACGACTCGCGCGCCGGGCAGGAGCGCCTCCTCTTCGTCCACGTCGGGCTCGAAGGTGAGGGCCCCGCCGCCTGCCAGGGCTGCAACCAGCTCGTCGGAGGCGGCCTCCTCGATCTCGGGCTCGGGTGCGGCCTCGGGCGCCTCGACCTCGGCAGTGGCGCGAGCACCGCGCTCGCGCTGGCCATCGACGCAGGCGTCGGCCACGAGCTGGCAAAGCAGCCGGATGGCGCGGATCGCATCGTCGTTGGCCGGGATGATGTAATCGAGCTCGTCCGGGTCGACGTTGGTGTCACCGGTGCCGATGATCGGGATCTCGAGCTTGCGGGCTTCGGTGACGGCGATGCGCTCACGATGCGGATCGACGATGAAGACCATGCCCGGTAGACGCTTCATCTTGCGGATGCCGCCGAAGGAGGCCTGCAGGTGCTCCGTCTCCTCGACGAGCTTGGCGGTCTCTTTCTTCGTGAGGCGCTCGAAATCGCCGCTTGCCTGGCGCGCCTCGAGCTGGTCGAGCAGGGCGATGCGCTTCTTGATGGTCACGAAGTTGGTGAGCATGCCACCGAGCCAGCGTCGGTTGACGTAGGGCTGGCCGGCGCGGGCCGCCTCCTGGGCGATCGGCTCCTGGGCCTGCTTCTTGGTGCCGATGAAGAGAACGGCGTCGCCGCGGGCGACGGTCTCCCGGGCGGCGTCCAGGGCAAGGTCCAGGCGATCGCGGGTCTGGGCGAGATCGATGATGTGGATCCCGTTGCGCTCCGCGAAGATGAACGGGCGCATCTTGGGATTCCAGCGGCGGGTCTGGTGGCCGAAATGGACGCCGGCCTCCAGCAGCTGCCGCATCGAAACGGACGGCATGAACTGACCTCCTGCGGTTGCTTCCTCCGCAGGGCTCCTGTCGGGAACCGGGCTGCCGCTCGCTGCTCCGGCACCGCCCCGAAACGGCGGCCCTGCGTGTGATCTCCGCTCCGGCCGCCTGGTGGCAGGCACGATGCGGGGGCCGTGGCGGCGCCATGACCGCGCGGGAGTGTAGCACATCGGCCCATGCCCGCCCCCGAACGGAAAGGCGGGCCGCCGGCCGAGCGATTCCGGTAATCGGAGCCGCGAGGCGTCGGTCGCCTACCTGCACCAGGCCCAGCCCTGAGCCGTGCCCGGCTGAGCCCCGGTCAGCCAGTCAGGGCATCGCGGTACAGCCGGACGGCAGGCCGGCCCCTGTCCCCCGGCTCGACGACGGCCAGGTCAAGTGCCACGGGCAGCCGCGGCAGGGCGACGCCGTTGGGCAGGCTGCCGGCCTCGAGAAGGCGGGCCAGACCGGAGCGCAGATGAGACCGCTTGCGACGGTCGAACGACTCCTCAGCCAGGCCGAACTCCCGAGACCGGCGCCAGCGAACCTCCACGACGACGAGTCTCTCCGGCGGTCCCGGGTCTACGGCCACGATGTCAAGCTCGCTGCGACCAGCATGGACATTTCTGCCGAGGATCCGCCAGCCCCGGGTGGCGAGGCGCTCGGCAACCAGCCGTTCGGCCGCGTCGCCTGCCGCCTGGCTGGCAGTTCGACGGCCGCCGTCTCGAGCCGTCTCGTCCATCGAGTCGCCTGCCTCTCACGCTCAGTCGGCCGTTTCTTCGGCGGCCGCGTTCGGGCCCGGCTCGTCCGCAAACGTGGCGGCCCGGCCCGTGGCGTCGTCGCCAGCGCCGTCCACGGCCGCGGCCTCGTCGCCGGCGACATCGTCCCACAAGCCCATTTGCTCGCGCTCACGGCAGGGCTCGAATGAGAGGCGGTGAATCGGGCTCAGGCCCAGCGCGGCCAGGCCGGCCAGATGCTCGGGCGCGGCGTAGCCCTTGTTGCGCGCCAGGTCATAGCCGGGATAGCGCTCGTCCATCTCCTCCATCAGGCGGTCGCGGGCCACCTTGGCGATCACCGAGGCCGCCGCCACCGAGGCGCACAGTCGATCCGCCGAGACGAGGACTCGCTGGTGGACGCGCAACTCCGGCAGCGTGACGGCATCCAGGAGCAAGGCGTCGGGGCGGATGGGAAGGCGGGCTGCGGCAAGCTGGCTGGCGAGCAGCGTGGCCTGCAGGATGTTGATGCGATCGATCAGCTCGGGGCCGACGAAGGCGATCGACCAGGCGACTGCCCGGGCGCGGATCTCAACGTCGAGCCGGCGGCGATCCTCCGGCTTGAGCAGCTTGGAGTCTCTCAGGCCCCGCGGCTTCCAGTTGGGTGGGAGGATTACCGCAGCCGCGGTTACGGGACCGGCCAGGCAGCCCCGGCCGACCTCGTCGATCCCGGCGACATGCCGATACCCGCGCGACCAGAGGATCCGCTCCTCGGCGAAGTCCGGGTCGAGGCGTTCGTTGTGCCAGGCCGCGACCTCGAAGCGGCCGCCCGGCGCTCCGGGCGCGAAAACAGTGGGACCCCGTCGCACCGCCAGAGGCGAGCGGCCGGGGTCCTCGACCGGGAGTCTCGAGCGTCGGGCGCCGGGCATATGGCTCCCGCGCGCCGCTAGCTGTTGGTGTTCCGGCGCTCGCGGAGGGTAGCCGCCTTGCCGACGCGGTTGCGCAGGAAGTACAGCTGAGCGCGGCGCGCCTGACCGTGGCGGACCACTTCGATCTTGTCGATACGCGGGCTGTTCACCTTGAAGGTTCGCTCCACGCCGACTCCGCTGGCGATCCGGCGGACCGTGATCGAGCGCTGGATGCCGCCGCCGCGTAGCCGCATCACGGTTCCCTCGAAGACCTGGATGCGCTCGCGGTTGCCCTCGACGACACGCGCGGCGACGCGGACGGTATCGCCCGCGCTCAGCTCCGGGATGTCGGCCCGGATCTGGTCCCTGGTGATCTCGTCGAGCACGTTCACGGCGTTTCCTACTCTTCCAGCGGCGCGAGCGGCGCGGCTGCGCTCAATGGCTGATGTTGCCCCCAGCCCGGCTGCGATGAAGGCCGATCGCGGCCTCGCAAACCGCTGGGCGATCGGCTAAGACACGTAAAATGCGGCCGCAGAGCGGCCGACGGCGAAGAATACCACAACCCGAGCCGCTCGCGGCTCGGGTCGGGTTGTCGCGGCTCGCGTCGTCTCGGTCGGCGTGGCCGTCAGGGCGTGGCGGCGGCCTGCAGCACCACGACCTGCTGCGAAACCTCGAGTTCGGCGAGTGCGATCAGGCCGTCGGAAGTGACGAAAACGTAGTACCACTCGTCGGGGGCCGGGTAGCCGCTCATCGTCAGCTGCCGCCATGCCGCCCCATCCACCGACCCCCAGAACTGGTCGGCGCCGTGCCCCAGGTCCGGGCTGCCATATCTGACCACAACAGCGTGGCTGGCGTCGCTCCAGAAGATCTCGCCCCTCGACCTGATGTCGCTCGCTGGCACTGCCGTCCAGGACCGGGCGTCGGTCGAGCTCCATTCGCCAGCTTGCACACCGTCGGCAAGGAGCCCGCCGGGAATGACGTGGACGAGGCTCAGCTCCGTGGCCAGTTGCGAGTCTCCCACCTGCGCCCGAGCCCAGGTCGATCCATCCGTCGACCACCAGGCTGCCGCGGCGCTGTTGATGTCGCCGATCACGTTGGCAGGCGGCAGACTTCCCCCGACGCTACCGGTCGCGACGAACCCGCCCGGGACCGCGTAGACGCCCTCGATATTGGCAGCCTTGAACTGCGGGCCCGTCATGTCTGCCGGCTGCCATGTGGATCCCGTCGCCGAGTACCACATCAGCGGCTTCTGCCAGCCCTTCGATCCAAGAGCCACGACTCCATCCGGACCCGCGGCCGCATCGACGATGGAGTCGCCAAACGGAGTCTGGTCATGGCGCGTCCACGTCGACCCATCGGGGGAGGTCCAGACCGGGCACGGGTCCGCGCACGTGGTGGTCGACCCGTGCGTGGGTCCGATCGCCACCAGCCCGGCCGGCCCGACGAGGAGGTTGCCTACCGGTCCGCCCGGAAATGGGGCGTCGGCACCCCGGGCCAGAACGGTCCAGTGGACGAGGTCCGTAGAGCTCGCCACCACGACCTCACCCGTCACGCTGGCCGGCCATGTGGCGACCACTCCCAGGCCCACGTACAGACCATGCCAGCTCACCAGCTGATCGGGCGGTTGGCCCCACGGCGTGACAGCCTCGACCGGCTCCGACCAGACCAGACCGCCCCACGGCTCATCGGCTGCCGGTGGCGTAGGCGTGGGCATTGGGCTCGGGCTCGGCAAGGCGCTCGCCGCCGGCACGGATCTCTCGGTCGCCGTTGGCGAGGATCTCACCGAGGCCGCCGGCCCCGGCTTCTGCCGCCACACGCCCGAACTCAGGACCAGCACCGCCACGACGGCGACGCCGACGAATGCCACAGGGACGCCGGCCCCGGGCCGCAGTCGCACCTTTGCCGGTCGCGCAGAGTCGCCGCGCCGCGCCTCAGCTGCGCCCTCGATCTGCTCGAACGAGGGCGCAGCCGGAATGTACGGATCGAGCCCCCGCAATCGATCCTTGAACTGCCTGGCCACCGCCTGCTGATCGCGCACGGGCTGAGTCGTTCGGTCGTTCACCGGTCCATCACCTCCGGCCGCTCCCGAAGCGTCGCCAGGCCTCGGGAGACTCTCGTCCGCACGTTGGCGACCGAGGTGCCAAGCACCGTGGCCGCGTCGGCATCGCACAGATCGAACTGGAAGCGAAGCAGCAGCGCATCGCGTTGTTGGGCCGGCAGAACGCGGCAGAGCTGGTCGAACCAGATCCAGACCTCCGACCGGCGGAAGGCAGCTTCCTCGCTGGCGTCCTCGGGTTCGGGCGCCCGCTCGAGCGGCAGCCAGCCGATCAGGCGTCGCCGGCGGTGCCGGTCGATCGCAACTCGACTGGTGATGAGGAGCAGCCACGGCAGGACGTCACCGCGCGGGCCACGGCCGTCGATCCATGACTCCATCGCCCGCCGGAACGCCTCGGCCGAAACGTCTTCGGCGTCCTCGCGGTGGCGCAGCAGCAACCAGGCGTAACGGAAGACGTCCGGCCACGTTTCGCGGTAGATGCGCTGGAATTCGCGCCGCTCGAACGGACGCTCCACCTCGATCACCAGGCTGCTCTCCCCAACCAGGCCATTGGCCCCTGACAGGCAAAGGATCGTCATTCGGACCTCTCTCATCAAGGTCGACGAATGAGGCCGCCGGAACATGTCAATGGTGGACCCGACGCAGAGAGGCTACTCCCCTGATTCCCCGGCAACCCGCGCCTCGGGATCGGCCTTCAGGGCGCGACCTTTGGCCTCCGCCGCATCTGCCGCGGCGACGCTCTCCTCGTGGCTGACCTCCGCCAGGAGCTTCGCCTCCTCCCGCGTCATGGGCCGGTCCTCGAGCAGGTCCGGGCGCCGGCGCCATGTCCGGCGCAGGGACTCCTTCAGCCGCCACTCGCGGACGGCCTCGTGGTGGCCGCTGGTCAGCACCGCCGGCACGGCCAGATCTCGAAACACGGGGGGTCGGGTGTACTGCGGGTACTCGAGCAGGCCGGCGGTGAAGGACTCCTCGGCCGTGGACTCGGCGTCGATCGCGCCGGGCAGCAGCCGAATGACCGCGTCAACGACCACCAGCGCCGGGATCTCACCGCCGGAGAGCACATAGTCCCCGATCGACAGCTCCAGGTCCACCAGCGACCGGACCCGCTCGTCCACGCCTTCGTATCGCGGGCAGAGGAAGATCAGGTGCGATCGCCCGGCCAGGTCGTGGGCGCGAGCCTGCCCGAAGACCTCTCCACCCGGGTCCAGCAGGATCACGGTGCTGTCGGCGCGACGCAGCTCATCCAGCGCCGCTGCCACCGGCTCCGGGCGCAGGACCATGCCCGCTCCCCCGCCGTAGGTGTAATCGTCGACGGACTTGTGGCGGCCCAGACCCCAGTGGCGCAGGTCGTGCACGCGAAGCCTGACCAGGCCGCGAGCCTGGACGCGGCCGGGGATGCTCTCCGCCAGCGGCCCCTGCAACATCGCCGGGAAGAGCGTCAGCAGCTCGACCTCGAGCGACGGCCGGACCGGCTTGCCGGCGACCTCGCCGCCGCCGTCGGTAGCCGATGGCTCGGTCGTCACGGCTGAGGCTCCCGACCTGCCTCGGCCGATCCCGCCGGTGGTTCGAGCTCGTCCGCGTCTTCCCCGCTCACGCCGAGCGCGTCAGCGTCGACCACGATCTTTCCGCGGCCGGGTGCGAAGATCCGGATCACGGACCGGACAACCGGCACGTCCAGCTCCCCGGCCGGTCCCGAGACCACCAGCACCTCGGCGCCGCCGGCGCGGTAGATGTCCACGACCTCGCCGAGCACACCGCCTTCGAGGTCGGCGACGCTCGCCCCGATGACCTGGTGCCAGTAGAACTCGCCGCGAGGCAGCTCCTCGCCTGGGGCCACCACCGCTTCCAGGTACGCGTCGCGCAGAGCTTCCGCAGCGCGGCGGTCCGCGATCTCGGCGAAACGCACGCGCCAGCCGAGCGAGTCCGGCTGCGACTCGACCACCGTCAGCGGGCTGTCACTGCCCTCCGGGAAGAGCGACTGGCCGACGGCAAAGCGTTTCTCGGCCCGATCCGTGAGCGACTCCAGTCGCATCGTCCCGCGCAGCCCGTGGAAGCCCCGGACCCGGGCCACGACGAGCCTGTCACCGACGCTCATGGCCGGAGGCTCAGCTGATCTCCAGCGACACGGTTTCGCCGTCGCGCGCGGACATGACCTTGAGCAGCGTCCGCAGCGCCTTGGCGACGCTGCCGTTGCGGCCGATCACCTTGCCCATGTCGTCTTCGGCGACGTGGAGCTCGATGACCGTTCCTTCGGGACCGGTATGGACCTCAACCTGAACGGCGTCGGGATTGTCCACGAGGTTGCGCGCGACGTACTCGACGAGATCCTGGGCTGCCATTGGCTACCTCTTGTTTGCGTGTCCTGGCCGCGTGAAGCGGGCCCAGGGCGGCAGCGGCCGTTCCCCGGGTCCGGCTACTTAGCGGAGGGTGCTACCTTGCGCTCCGTCTTCGGCAGCACGCCGGCTCCCTGGAGGAGGCGGGCCACGGTGTCGGAGGGCTTGGCGCCCTTCGCCAGCCAGCCCTTTACCTTGTCGGCATCGACCACGAATTCGACCGGCTCGCTCCGAGGGTTGTAGTGGCCGATGGTCTCGATCGCGCGGCTGTCCCGGGCGCTTCGGCTGTCGGTCACGACAACGCGATAGGCGGGTTGCTTGGTGGCCCCGACGCGGGTGAGGCGGATTCGAACTGCCATGTGCGAGGTTGCTCCTCCTGATGCTGGCGAGTCTGTCGGCGACCCTAGCGGGCCGTGACGACGAAGCGCAACGTAACCGTGCTGCCGTCGATGGAGGCGAAGGCCGCGCCTCCGACGTGATCGAGATAGGGTTTGTAGTTGAGGTTGTAGTAGCCGGGATCGTCCGGGAACATCGCCTGTCCGATCTGATCGGCCACGGCCGAGATGTCGAAATACCCGTATGCGTAGTTGGACGATCCCGCGGCCGCCATGACCGCCTGGTAGTTGGCCTGCGATGCGAGAGAACTCGAGGCCGTCGTGTCGAGGACGGCCTTGACGAACGAGTCTTCGTAGCCGGCCACGATCAGGTCACCCTTGGCCGCGATCCCGAAACGAACCGGCGCGCCCGAATCGCCGCTCGGCACGCTGACCAGCGTGATCGTCGTGCCCTTGTACGTCTCGTCGGAGTTCGTGATGCCCATCCGGCTGCTCCCGCCGGCGAGCGTGATCAGGTTGGTGATCATCTCCTCTTTGGTGGTTGCGGTGGCGCTATCTGGGGTCCTGATGACGAGCCCACCGCCGTACGACGAGCCGTCCCTGGTCAGGACCATGTCGGCGTCGCCGATCCAATCGATGCCTCCGATCGTCTCCAGGACGTCCTGAACCTGCTTCACGTCCGGCGCCATGGAGGGCGTCGAGGCCAGCGCGGTCAGCTCGCTGTCGAAGAGCTGCCCGACCGAGTGGACCTCGAGCACGGCCACGGTCGAACCCGGCACGTCCTGGGCCAGGACGGACGCGCCGTTGCCCGGATTGAGCGCTCCCCTGGCCTTGGGCATGGTCATCTCGACGGTCATGTGATCCGACTCGGCGCGCACCGACCCGCCAATCCACGCCGGCATGCCCGCACCGGTGAGGCTCACACCCGACATCGACAGCCCGGCCATGCCGTAGATCGACGACGTCAGCGACGACATCAGCTGCTGCATGAGCGCCTGCGTGTCGGCGTAGAAGGTGGCAACGCTGTCACCCGAGAACGAGTTCATGGCCGCCTGGTAGTTGGCACTGTCGGCCAGGGAGCCCTTGGCCGGGGCATCCAGGGCGGCCTTCACGGCGGTCACGTCGCCCGCCACCAGGACCTTGTCGGTGAAGGCGTAGGCGGCCGTCAGACCGTCGGTGGCCGTCTTGGCCACGTAGAGAGTCGTGCCGGCGTAGTTCTGCGGTGAGAACGCGACGCCGGTCCTGGCGATCTCGGAGCTCACCCACGTCTCGCCCGCGGAACGATCCTTGAGAGCGACGATGACGACCCCGCTGGGGGGCGTGGACGTGGCGTCCGGGAAGACGGGCAGGCCCGCCGCGTCGGTCGGAAGGGCCGCGACACCCTGGCTGATGACGCCTTCCGGCAGGTCGTAGCTGCCCAGGCTCGTCACGGCCAGCGAGAGCTCGCCGGTCGTCCAGCTCTGGAACGCCGAGGTGTAGGTCAGGTCCGGCGAGATCGCGCTGGTGATCTCGTTGAGGATCTCGTCGTAAGCGTTGTCGAACTGGGCCCGATCCGCGAAGCCGGGGAAGTGGCTCAGGAAGTCGGCCAGGTTCTCGTGCTGGTCGCCGGGCAGGTCGGTGCGCAGGTCCACGAACATGATCGTGTCCTTGGGCGCGTTGCCGGCGGTGAGCGACTTGGCCGTCCCGCCCGCGCCGGAGAGCACGAACGCCCCGCCGACCGTGACCAGCGCGACGATGAGGACGACGCCCAGGGCGATGGCCCAGCGAAACCGGCCGGACCTGGTCCCCAGCCTGGCCGGGGAAACGCCGGCCGCCCAGGTCTCGCCGATCGGCTCCAGGCGAGCCGGCGGCGCGCCCTGCGGTGATGCGCTGCCGGTCAGGGGCTCAGGAGAGCCCGTGGGGTACTGCTGTTGATCCATGTGAGACCTCCCTCTCAACCCTGCCCCGGCATGCCGGGAATGCGTCGCGGTAACCGCCCGCCGGACATCTGCTTCATCATCTTCTGAAGCTCGGAGAATTGCTTGACGAGTTGGTTGACGTCCTGGAGGCGCGTGCCGGATCCCTGCGCTATGCGGCGCCGGCGCGAGCCGTTCAGGACGTTCGGGTCGCGCCGTTCTTCGGGCGTCATCGACCGGATGATCGCCTGGACGTGCTTTAGGTCGCCCCGGTCCACGGCGGCCTGGGCCTGCTTGGCCATCCCTCCCAGGCCCGGGATCATCTCGATCAGCTGACCCATCGGCCCCATCTTCTGGACCTGCTCCATCTGCTCGAGCATGTCCTCCAGGGTGAAGCTGTTCTTGCGCAGCTTCTCGGTCATGCGGGCCGCTTGCTTCTCGTCGTAGGTTTCCTTGGCCCGTTCGATGAGCGTCAGGACATCGCCCATGCCCAGGATCCGGCCGGCCAGACGATCGGGGTAGAACGGCTCGAGGGCATCGGTCTTCTCGCCGGTGCCCAGGAACTTGACCGGCAGGCCGGTCACGGCGCTGATGGAGAGAGCAGCGCCGCCACGCGCGTCGCCGTCGATCTTGGTCAGGACCAGACCGGTCACCGGGACGGCGGCCGCGAACGCCTCCGCCACGTGGACGGCTTCCTGGCCGGTCATCGCGTCGACGACGAGGAGCGTCTCGGCGGGCTTGAGCGCGGCGGTCAGCTCGGCGATCTCCGCCATCAACGGAGCGTCGACGGTGAGACGGCCGGCCGTATCCAGGATGACGGTGTCGCGGACCTGCTTGCGGGCGGCCTCCATGCCGCCCCTGGCGATCGCGAGGACGGTCGCGCTGGTGGTGGCACGGTAGACGGGCACGTCCAGCGACTTGCCGAGGGTCACGAGCTGGTCCGCGGCGGCCGGCCGATACGGGTCGGCGGCGACGAGGATCGGCCGGCGGCCCTGTTTGACGATGTGGCGCGCCAGCTTGGCGGCGCTGGTCGTCTTGCCCGAGCCCTGCAGACCCACGAGCACGACCACTGCCGGCGAGCCCGTCAGGTGGAAGGTCCGATCGCCGGCGGACAGCAGCGCGACCAGCTCCTCGTTGACGATCTTCACGACCTGCTGGCCGGCGGTGAGGCTCTCCAGGATGTCGGCGCCGGTCGCGCGCTCGCGCACGCGGGCCACGAAGTCCTTGACGACCTTGAAGTTGACGTCCGCCTCGAGCAGCGCCAGGCGCACTTCGCGCATGGCCGCGTCGACGTCGGCCTCGCTGACACGCCCGCGGCCCGTCAGGGCACCGAGGGTCTTGCGCAGCCGCTCGCTCAGCGCGTCGAACATGGTGGACTGGACTCCTGATCCATCTCGCCGGCCCGAGGTGGCTGGACCGGCGTTGGGCCGCGGATTCTGGCGGCACCGAAAGCTCGCGCAGTCTACCGCATCGCGGGCAGGGCGGACAGGGGTGGGTCCGGCACAGGGCCGGCCGCGTTGTCGGCCGACACGCGAGCGTCGTGCGGCCCTTCATGCACCGGCGCCATGCCCGGCGAGGACTTGCTCAATGCCACCAGCCGTGACACAACGCGATCAGCGGACCCCGAACAAGGCCACATTGCCCCAGACCGCCACCCGGATGAGCGTCGACTTGTCGGACGGGGCCGGGATTACCGCCCTAGAGGCAGTCGTTTCTCTCAAGATGCCAGCCCGGGTGGAGATGAGCGGATAAATCGACGCAAATGGAGCCTGGTGGCAGCCCGGGCAACGATGAGCAGTAACACGGCGCAAGACGGCTGGGCTCAGGCGCGCGTACGACCCCAACGGCGACCTTTCGCCCGACAGCGCGACGTTGGTCCGATCGTCTGGCCGGGCCGACCGCGGCGGCCCGGCTCCTCAGGCGAAGAGGGCGCCCACGAACGCCTCTGAATCAAAGGGCAGCAGGTCGCCCAGCTTCTCCCCCACCCCGACGAACCGAACAGGGACCTTGAGCGCGTCCTCGATGGCGAAGACGATGCCGCCCTTGGCGGTCGAATCGAGCTTGGTGAGGACGATGCCGGTGAGACCCACCGTCTCGTGGAAGACCTTCGCCTGGGCCAGGCCGTTCTGGCCGGTGGTGGCGTCGAGGATGAATAGCACTTCGGGCCTGGCGCCGGGCAGCCGGCGGTCGATAACGCGGCGCATCTTCGCCAGCTCGTCCATCAGGTTCGACTTGGTATGGAGGCGGCCGGCCGTGTCGGCGATGACTATGTCTACGTGCCGGGCGACGGCGGCGTCGATAGCGTCGTAGACCACGGCCGCAGGGTCGGCGCCGGGGGCGTGCGCCACGAACTGGCAGCCCGACCGATCGGACCAGATGCGCAGCTGGTCGATCGCGGCGGCGCGGAACGTGTCGGCGGCGGCGAGCAGGACGGAGCTTCCCTCGGCGCGGTAGCGGTGGGCGAGCTTGCCGATGGTCGTGGTCTTGCCCGTGCCGTTAACGCCTACGATCAGCAGAACGGCCGGTTGAGCGGCGGTGGCCCGAGATGGGCGCCAGGCCGGATCGCTCGCGATGAGAAGGCCGGCCAGCTCCTCGCGGACGGCGGCTTCGGCGGTGGGGGCGTCCTTGCGGGTGCGGGCTCGCTCGACCACCTCGGCGGCAAGCGCGCCGCCCACGTCACCGGCAATGAGCTGCTCCTCGACTGAATCCCAGTCCGCCGCTGCGGGACCGCTCCGGAGCAGGCCGCGCAGGCGCGACATGAAGCCGCCCCGGCTCTTCTGCAGCCCTTCGGTCAGGTCACCCGGGGCCTCTTCCGGCCCTGCCGGCGCGGACACCGCCAGGTCGGCCGATGGTACGACGGCCGAGAGGTCGGCGACAGGTTCAATCGCGGCAGCTCCGCTTGCCGGCCCGGCCGGCGGGTGGACCAGCGGTTCCAGCGCGGCCGAGTCGGGAGCCTGCTCGACCCCGGGTTCCTCCTTGGGCTGGCTCGGCTTCCGGAAATGGAACACCGGTCAGCTCCCCGGGGCGGCGGTCGCCGCGTCGTTCTCGCGCGACACCCGATCCGCCATCTCGCGGGCCTCCTCAAGGCGCAGGCTGATGACCCGACTCACGGCGTCGTCGCTGACGGTCACGCCGTAGAGAGCGTCGGCGCTCTCGATCGTGCCGCGATTGTGAGTGATCACGATGAACTGCGTGCGATCCGCGAGTCCTCGGAGAGCCTCCGCAAACCTGCCGATGTTGGCCTCGTCCAGGGCCGCGTCGACCTCGTCCAGCACGCAGAACGGAACTGGGTGGACCTCGAGCATGGCGAACAGCAGGGCCACGGCCGTCAGCGCCCGCTCACCACCCGAGAGCATGCTCAGCGGCTGGGCCTTCTTGCCGGGCGGCCGGGCCACGATCTCGATCCCGGTAGCGGCCAGATCCTCCGGGTCGGTCAGGCTGAGGCGGGCAAAGCCGCCGCCGAAGAGCTGGCGGAAGCGCGAGCCAAAGGCCATCTCCAACGCCTGGAATGTCGACCGGAACTGGCTGGAGATCATCGTGTTCAACTGCTCGATCAGGGCTCGCGTCCTGGCGATCGCAGCGGTGAGATCGGCGCGCTGCCTCTCGAGGCCATCCAGGCGGGCCTTGACGGTCTGGTGCTCCTCGGCCGCGAACGGGTTCGGAGCGCCGAGCTCGTGGAAGCGGCGTCGCAGGACGGCCAGGCGAGTAGGCGCCGGCGGCTCGATGGCGGGACCTCGGGCCCAGCGCTCCGCGGCCGATGCGAGGGCTTCTTCGAGCGAGTCGGCCGCGGATTCGTCAACGCCTTCCTCGGCCGTCTCGCGGGGAGTGCCGTCTGCCGGGGCGGTCTTGCCGTCCTCGTCGTCCGGGTGGCCTTCGCCGGCGAGCAGGCGCAGACCGAGATCGCCGAGACCGGCAAGCTCCACCAGAACCTGCTCCCGAATGGCATCGAGCACGAGGCGCGCCTCCAGCTCTGCCACCTCGGCGCTGCGCACCCGATCCTGACAGACCCGCAAGCGCTCGCGCGACTGCGCGGCGGCGGCTTCCGCGTCGGCCAGTTGCGCTCGGGCCACCGCCCCGGCACTGCGGATCTCGTCCAGCTCGGCCCGGGCGGCGGCATCGCGCAGGGTGGCTGCGGCCAGCTCCTCGCCGAGCCCCTCGCGCTCCGCCGCGAGGCTCCGCTCACGCACGACGAGCTCGGCCATCTGGCGCTCCAGCTGGGCCATGCGAGCCTGATCGAGCTCGGCGGCCGCGGCCGCGCGGGCACGCCGGTTCTCCGCCTCGCGGCGAGTGGCCTCGAAGGTGGCCTCCTCGCCGGCAAGCCGGTCGCGGCGTGAGCGCAAGGCAGCTGCCCGGGCTTCCCACTGCCGCAAGGCGCTGGCCTGTTCGGAATCGAGGGAAGAGGCGCCCTCCGCCGCCCCCGTGCCCGCCGCCCCCGTGCCCGCCGCCTCCGCGATCCCCGCCTCCGCCTGGCGTGCCGCGGCGGCCAGGCGGTCCTGCTCCGCCTCCGCGCGCGCCGCCTGGGCCGATAGCCAGGCCGCCTCCCGGGCCACGCTCTCCAGCTCGCGCGCCGCGCGCCTCTCCGCTTCCTCGGCCTCCCGTCGAGCCGCTCCAGCCCGGCGCTCCGCATCGCGAGCAGCGTCCAGCGCGGCGCGCGCGGCCGCGGCGCTCCACGTGGCGCTGTCTGCCTCGGTCGCCGCCGCCCGAGCGTCAACCACCATGCGCGCGGCTTCTTCACCGAGGCGCTCCACCTCCGCGCGTCGATCGAGCAGCGACTCCGAGCGTCCCATCGTCACCACGCCCGCCGCCGTCACCACCGCTCCGTCGCGCGTGACCGCGATCCAGCCCGCAGGCAGCCGTGGCTGAACGGCCAGCGCCGCGTTCAGGTCCGGCAGCCAGATGGTGCGGGCGAGGAGCCGCAGCGCCGCGCCGTTCGTGTCGACGCGGATGGCGTCCACAAGCTTGCCGCCGCCGTGGCTCGAGGCAGCCGCAACCGCCGCCTCGGTGGCCTCCGCGGCCGCGCGTCCGGCCGCCCTTTCGGCAGCACGCCCGCCGTCGTGCGCGCCGACCGCACCACTTGCCACGGCGGCCGTGCCACTTGCCGCGCTCGCCGCTCCCCCATCGCCACTCTCCAGGACCACGGTTCCGCGCTGGCCTTCGAGACCCAGCACGCCTTCCCGGCCGATGACGTAGCCGCGCAGCGCCTCGCCCAGGGCAGCCTCCACGGCAACCCGGAACCCGGCCTCCACCTCCAGCCCCTCCGCCAGCGGCTTCCCGCCGAGACGCCTCGCAGCTCTGGCGATGCCGCGAGCCGCTTCACCGGCCAGCTGCGCCTGGACCGCCTCGAGGCGCCCTTGCAGGCTGGCCACCTTGCTGGCCGTCGAGCCGGCTCGGTCGGCTGCCGCCTGTCGCGCTCCCTCGAGCGCCTCCAGTTCCGCCCGCGCCTTCTCGCGCGCGGCCACCGCCTCCTTCTCAGCCTCGGTCGCGGCCAGCGCCGCCGCTCGCGGGCCCGCGCAGGCGGCCTCGGTTTCCGCCAGCCGGCGGGCCGCCAGCTCGGCTTCGGCCCGCTCAGCTGCAGCCGCCCGCGAGGCCTCGCCCAGCCGCCGCCGTGCCGTCTCCAGCTCTGCCGCCCGGGCCGTTTCCACGCGCCGCAGCGCCGCGAGAGCGTCGCCTTCGGCTTGCCTCGCGGCACGTATCGCGCCCAGCTCTTCGAGCGCCTCGGCCAGCGCACGGTCGGCTTCGGCCAGAGCCTCAGACAGCGCCAGATCGCGGGTAAGAACCGGACCTGCCAGCTCGCGCCGCTGGATGGCCAGATCCGCCTCGGCAGAGGCCAGCTCGCTCTCCAGGCGGCCCCGGTCGCGCAGGACCCCGGCCGCGTTGCCGGCCGCGCGCGCGTCCCGCAGCTGCAGCTCCGTGAGTACATCACGGGCCGCTTCATGCGCCGCCCGCCTTTCGGCCTCCGTCTCGGACCTGGACGCTAGATCGCGCGCGACCGTGGCCGCCCGAGCCTCAGCCTCGCGCAGGGCCGTCAGCGACGCGTCCGCCTCGGTCCGAGCGGTGCGCAGCCGCCGATCGGCCTCTTTCGACCGCCCGGCCGCCTCGACCCATCGCGCCCGAGCGACGGCGATGATCGCTCGGCCGTACTCCAGTCCGGCCGTCTGCCGCGAAGCCTGCTGTTCGGCCTGGGCCGCCAGCCGGCGCGCCTGGGGCCGCAGTTCGGCCAGCACGTCCTCGACCCGCGCCAGGTTGGCCTCCGCCTCGGCCAGCTGGCCTTCGGCCCGGGCCTTGCGCCGCTCGTGGCGTCGCACCCCGGCAACCTCCTCGAACAGCGGCCGCCGCTCTTCGGGGCGCAGGGCGAGCGCTTGATCGACCATCCCCTGGCCGATGAACAGGAAGGCGTTGTCGGCCAGGTGGGCGGCGTCGAGCAGATCGACGAGGTCCTTGAGCCGGACGCGCTGCCTGTTCAGCAGGTAGTCGTTCTCGCCGGAGCGGAAGAGCCGCCGGCCCAGCTCCACCGTCGCGTAGTCGATCGGCAGCAGCCTGTCGGCGTTGCCCAGGACGAGCGTGACATCGGCCATGCCCAGGGCGGACCGCTTCTCGGACCCGACGAAGATGACATCTTCGGACTTCCGCAGGCGCAGGGCTTTGCCCTGCTCGCCCAGCGCCCAGCGCAAAGCGTCGGCGAGATTGCTCTTACCCGAGCCGTTGGGTCCCACCACGGCGCTGATGCCGGGCCCGAACTCGACAACGGTTCTCTCCCCGAAAGACTTGAAACCCTGCAGGCGGAGCGCCAGCAGGCGGGCAGGCGCGGTCATCGGGATCGCGTCCCTCCGCCGCGGTCGTCAGCGACAGCCCTTGGGCGGAGGCCCCGGAACCTCAGCATCACCGGCGGTCACCGGGCGCGCCACTTTCGGGGTCGTCCGGCCGCTTCTCCGGGGCAGCCAATCCGGGCAACTCGAAATCGAACTCGACCCAGGGCTCGCGGCCGGGATACACCGGCTTGCCAAAGGCCTCCCACTCGTGACCGTCTTCGGCTCCGGGCTCGCCCTCAGCCGGCCCGAAGGCAAGCAGCTCGGGGGCCCCCTCCGTCTGACCGGCCAGTTCGCCGGGGGACTCGCGCAGGGCCTCTATGGCCCGCGCCGCTGCGGCCGTCTCGGCCAGCCGCCGCGAGTGTCCCTCCCCCACCCCTATGACGCGGCCGCCCACCGCGACCTCCACGCGGAACACCTTGTCGTGGTCCGGCCCGACGGCATCCACCAGGCGATACTGCGGGCGCTCGCGGGAAAGCCGCTGGGTGAACTCCTGGAGCCGGCTCTTGGGACTCTTGAGGGCGCCCAGGGGCCGATCGGAGGTCAACTCCGGAGTGGCCAGCGAAACCACGAAGCCGCCGGCCGCCTCGTACCCGAGATCCAGATACAGGGCCCCGACGACGGCTTCGAAGGCTGAGGCCAGCAGAGCCGGCCTGCGCCGCCCGCCACGCTGGGACTCGCCCTCGCCAAGGAGCAGGTAGTCGCCGAGCGAGAGGCGGCCGGCGAGACGAGCCAGGCCGGCGGTGCTGACGATCGAGGCTCGCCGAGCGGAGAGAACGCCCTCGTCGTCGTCAGGATGGCCACGGTAGAGGGCGTCCGAAATCGCCAGGCTCACGACGGAGTCGCCGAGAAACTCGAGGCGCTCGTTGTGGCCGACGGCCAGGTCACGATGTTCGTGCAGGTAGCTGCTGTGGATCAGAGCCTGTTGCAGCAGGTCGAGGTCACGAACCGGCAGCCCCAGCCGCTCGGCGAGGGCGGCCGCGGGGCGCATCAGTCGAGGAGCGGGCTAGGCCGCGTGCTCGTCGATGTAGTCGACGGCATCCTGCACGGTCCGGATCTTCTCGGCGTCTTCGTCGGAGATCTCGGTTCCGAATTCTTCCTCGAGGCTCATGATCAGCTCGACGAGGTCGAGCGAATCGGCATTCAGATCGTCGACGAACGAAGCTTCCGGCTTCACCTCGTCCTCGTCGACGCCCAGCTGCTCGACGACGATCTTCTTGAGTCGCTCGTAGGTTGTGGCCACTGACGCCCTCCTCGGGTTCCTTGGGCTTGCGATTGACGGTTACCGCTGCCCCGGCTCCGGGGCGCGGTGCGCACCGGCGACGGAGTCGCGAGCGATCCTCCCGAGTACGCCGTTGACAAGACGGCGGGCCGGTTCGCCACTGTAGGTGCGAGCCAGCTCGACCCATTCGGCAATCGCCACCCGGGACGGCGTGCCGGAGTGTAGCACCTCGCCGATGCCGCTACGCAGCAGAGTTCGGTCCATGCGGGCCAGCTGCACGACCGGATACTGAGGCGCGACCTGCTCGATCAACGCGTCTATCCGGTCGCGGTTCTCGACGACGATCACGACGAGCCGTCGGGCGAATTCGGCGGCAGGCTCGTCGGCCTCGGTCTCGGCCAGATGCCGTTCCAGGATGGACGCGGCGGTTCGCTGCCCGAACTCGGCCTCGAACAGGGACACCAGCGCAAGCCGGCGTGCGAGCCGGCGCGAGGCGACCTCGTCGGCCGGCTTCCAGCCGCCCCTCGAGCCGCTGCCAGGCCCCGCGTCGCCCGCGGAGCAGGTCACGAGCCCCAGCCCCCCACCCCGTCGACGACCACCGTCACCTCGCCGAGCTCGAGGCCGAGCAGGCGCACGATCGTCGCGCCGACCGCCTGACGTACCTGGGCGGCCAGCGGCGCGAGCGGATGACCGGGCCGGGCCACGATCCACACGCGCACGGAAGCGCGCCCGTCCACGATGCGGGCTCGCACTGGCGAGCCGGCCAGCCAGCGCAGCGGTCCGGCTCGCGTCACCTTGAGCACCCCGGGTACCTCCAGCGCCGCGACGCGGACCATCTCGACGATCACGCCGTGGCTGACGGTGAGCGGGTCGCCGCCCTGGCGCAGCGACCCGTCGGCCGCGGCAGCCTGCGGTTCGGTGTGAGCCTGTCGGTCGTCCATCTCGCCTCCGACTAAGCCTTCGTCCGGGCCTCGCCCCTGAACGCGTCGGCGATCAATTCCGGGATGTGCGCTCGGGCCGCGGTCGCGCCGGCCTCAACCGCGAACTCGATCATGCGCCTCTTGGCGCTGCCGTGCGTGATGAGAACCATGCCCTGGACGCCGAGCAGCGGCGAGGCGCCCATCTTCTCGTAGTCGAACGTCCGGCGAATGCGGCCGACCCCGGAGCGCATGAAGAGGTAGCCGATCCGACCTCGGATACCGCGCCTGAACTCCCTGGCCCACAGATCGAAGATGAAGGTCGCCAGGCCCTCGAAGAACTTCATGGTGACGTTGCCGACGACGGCGTCGCAGACGGCCACGTCCGCCTTGTGCTTGACCAGGTCCCGGCCCTCGACGTTGCCCACGAAGTTCAGGCTGCCTTCTTCGTCCAGCATCTGTGTCGCCTGCTGGATCGCCAGGTTTCCCTTGCCCTTCTCTTCGCCGATCGAGAGCATCGCGACACGGGGATTCTCGACACCGAGGACCCGCTCCGCATACAAAGAGCCCATGTGAGCGAACTGGTAGAGGTTGAGGCCCGTCGCGTCGACGTTGGCGCCGATGTCCAGCAGCACGAACGGCCCGGTTTCGGTGATCATCTGGATGGCCAGCGCAGGTCGATCCACGCCTCGCAATCTACCGAGCCGCAGAACCGCGGCGGCCATGCCCGCGCCCGAATGCCCGGCCGTTACCAGCGCGTCGCCCCTGCCCTGCTTGATCAGGTCCATGGCGACCATGATCGAGGAGTCCTTCTTGGTCTTGAGGGCGAGCGCGGGCGATTCGTCCATCCCGACGACCTGGCTGGCCGGCACGGTCTCGACGTTGGCTGGCAGCAGCCCACCGGCGGCCTTCTCGATCGCCTCCGGCAGCCCGACCAGCAGGATCGTGTCCGTGGGATGCTTGCGCGCCCAGGCGAGCGTGCCGGCGACAACCTCCAGCGGCGCGTGATCGCCGCCCATGGCATCCACGACGACGCGGACGGCGCCACCGTCAACCGTTCGGACCGTGCTCAGGTCCACCTCTCAGGCGGACTGCTGGGGCTTTTCCTGCTTCATCTCGACCGTCGGCCGGCCGGCGTAGTAGCCGCAGTTCGGACAGGCGTGATGGACCTGCTTGGGCTGGTGGCAGTGCGAGCACGGCTCGAGGTGAGGCACGGAAACCGCGAGGTGGGCGCGGCGGTCGCCCTGCCGCGCGTGCGAGACTTTCCTCTTCGGAACGCCCATCGGTTTGACTTCTCCTTATGCTCCGGCACGGTGCCACATGGCTGGCCGGGAGATGGCGCCGGAGCGCGACGGCCGGGAATGCGATCGGTCTGCGGCTGGATTCGGCCAAGCATACCTTGCGCACGGGCCGACGGCGGAGTTTACCCGACCTTGGCCGGGCCGTCACAGCGCAGCGACTACCCCAGATCGCGCTGGACCGAGATGATGTCCTTGAGCTGCTCGAGGCGGCTCATCACTCTCGCCAGCTCGGCGACCGAGGCGACTTCCAGGGTGGCCTTGACGGTGGCCGTTCGATCGGGGCTGACGGCTACGTTGGCGGCCATGATGTTGACCTTGTTCTCGGCCACCACCTGGCTGATGTCCGACAGCAGGCCAGTTCGGTCGTAGGCTTCGACCCGGATTGAGATCGGGTAGGTCTGCTGGACCTGGCTCTCCCATTCGACATCGATCAGCCGTGGCGTTTCGCGCTCGCCGAGCACGGTCCGGCAGTTGCGCAGGTGAACGGTGACGCCCTTGCCGCGGGTGATGAAGCCGATGATCGGATCACCCGGGATGGGGTGACAGCACTTGCCGAAGCGGACCAGCAGGTCGCCAACGCCCTTGACCCGGACTCCGCCCTGACGCGACGGGCCCGGCGGAGGCGTGGTGGGCGGCAGGGCCAGCTGCGCGTCATCCACCACGCCCAGGCGCGTGACCACCTGCTGGGAGCCGATGGCACCGTACCCCACGGCGGCGTAGAAGTCGTCCAGGTTGTCGAAGTTGTAGGCTCGCGCGATCTCCAGGATCCGATCCTGGCCGACCGCGCCGAGGCTCGTGCGGGCCAACCGGCGCAGCTCGCGCTCCAGCGACTCGCGACCGTGGGCGATGTTCTCGTCACGTTCCTGGCGCTTGAACCATTGCCGGATCTTCTCGCGAGCGTGGCTGGTTCGCACCAGGTTCATCCAGTCCCGCGATGGGCCGTGTTCGCCCTTCGTGGTGACGATCTCGACGATGTCGCCGTTCTTGAGCCTGTAGTCCAGGGGCACCAGGCGGTTGTTGACCTTGGCCCCGATGCAACGGTGGCCAATATCGGTGTGGATGCGGTAGGCGAAGTCGAGGGGCGTCGCGCCCGCGGGCAGGTCCTTGACCTCGCCCTTCGGAGTGAAGACGAAGACCTGGTCCTGGAAGACGTCGAGTTTGATGCCCTCGACGAACTCGGTCGCGTCCGAGATATCGCGTTGCCAGTCCATGATCTGGCGCAGCCAGGCCAGCTTGGCGTCGTACTCGCGGTCCGAGCGCGACCCCTCCTTGTAGCGCCAGTGGGCGGCGATGCCGACCTCGCTCGTCTGGTGCATGGCGTGGGTGCGTATCTGGATCTCGAGCGGATTGCCGTCCATGGCAATGACGGCGGTGTGAAGGCTCTGGTACAGGTTCGGCTTCGGGACAGCGATGTAGTCGTCGAACTGGCCGGGGATCGGCCGCCACAGCGAGTGCACGACACCCAGGGCGGCGTAGCAGTCCCTGACCTCGTCCACCAGGATGCGTATGGCGTAGATGTCGTAGATCTCGCCGATATCGGCGCTCTTGCGCTGCATCTTGCGGCGGATGCTGTAGAGGTGCTTGGGACGGCCCGAAAGGTCGGCTTTGATGCCGGCACTGGCGAGCTCCGGTCGAAGGACCTCGATGGCCCGATGGATAAACGCCTCGCGGCTCTTGCGGCGGGTATCCAGCATCCGCGCCAGCTCGCGGTAGGCCTGGGGCTCCAGCGTCTTGAAGGCCAGATCCTCGAGCTCCCACTTGACGCTCCAGATCCCGAGGCGCTCGGCTAGAGGCGCGTAGATCTCGAGCGTCTGGCGGGCGATGCGCGCCTGCTTGTCGGGCGGCAGCGCATACAGGGTGCGCATGTTGTGCAGGCGATCGGCCAGCTTGATCAGGACGACCCGGATGTCGTCCGCCATGGCCAGGAACATCTTTCGGATGTTCTCAGCCTGCTGCTCCTCGTGGCTGTGGGTGCTGAACTTGGACAGCTTCGTGACGCCATCCACCAGCTGCGCCACCTCGGCGCCGAAGCGCTCCTCAACCTCGTTGAGGGTGAAGTCCGTGTCCTCCGGGACGTCGTGGAGAAGCGCGGCCTCCACGGCGACGGGGTCTATGCCGATGTCGGCGAGGATCTGCGCCGCCGCCAGCGGGTGCATCATGTACGGCTCGCCGGTGACTCGGGTCTGGTCGCGGTGCGCCTGCTGAGCGAACTCGAAAGCCGCGCGCAGCGGCTTTTGGTCAGTCTGCGGGTAGTGGCGTGCCACGGAGTCGGCCAGGTGCCTGAAAGCGGACTCGGGCGAGCGCCCTCCCGGCAGGCCGGCGCGCAGTCGCTCCGCCACCGAGAGCTTCGGAGGCGCCAGACGGGACGCGGTGCGGGGTGCTTCCGGAGGTGCTGCCTCTTGACCCCGCTCCTGTGAGCCGGGCGGTTCGATCGACATCGGGCAGAAGTCTAGCAGCCCCTCTCGCTGAGCCAGCCTCGGGCCGCGGCCAGTCTCAGCTCAGCAGCTGCTCGATGTCGATCGTGCCCACGAAGGTCACGTCCGCCGGGCCGATCTGCACCGAGATCACGCGGAACGGATTGCCATTCCCGGGGGCGATGAGGGTTACGGTGGGCAGGGAGTCGCTGTTGGGGACGATCAGCAGGGCGCCGTTGCTGGTCACCAGCCGCCCCGCCTGCGATTTGCCGTCGATCGTCACCGTCACCTTGTCCGGTCCTTTCAGGGCCACCTTGGCCACGACGCCGGTCTGGGACTTCAGCTCCGACTCGGCCAGCGACTCGGCGGCCGCCAGGCTCATCGAGGCCGTGGCGGTCGTGGCGGTGGCGACCCCCGTCAGGGTCACCTGGTCGAGCGTCACCGGCTCGCCGTCCGGGGCGGCCACCTGCACGCCGGTGAGCGTGCCGGTGACGGTCCCGATTGTGCGACTGAGCAGCTCCACGTCGCCCAGGATGACGTCGACGCCGGCCGCATGGAGGTCGCCAACGCTGGCCTGGCTAGACGTGATGTGGACCGTGTCGGCGTGGCCCGTGAGCAGCATAGGCGGCGGGTTCGCCGAGACTTGCACCTTCGTGTCGGTCCCGCTGAAGCCGCTGGCATTGAGCGCCCCGGTCGCAAGGGCGCTGACGCCGATGGGCAGGCCGAACCAGAGCAGGCAGAACGCCACGACGATCAGGACGACCAGCTGGATCAGGCAGGATCGCATCGGTTCGTGGCCTCCGTGAGCGCCTCGCGGCACCCGTCAGTCGTCATCCTCTTTGCGGTAGCCCACGTGCGCCAGGGCCCGAATGGCCTCGGTCCGCTCGTCCCAGGGCCGGGGCCCGTCGTTCATGATTATCGATTGTTCGTGGCCCTTTCCGGCCAGGACCACGACGTCGCCCGGTCCGGCCCGATCGAAGGCGGCGGCGATCGCCTCGGCGCGATCGGGAATGCACAGCACATCCTCGCCCCGGCGCTTGCCGGCGGACTCGGCACCGGCCGCTATCTCGTCCAGGATCGCCTGGCGGTCCTCGCCTCGCGGGTCCTCGTCGGTCACGACCACAAGCCGACAACGCTCCCCGGCGATGCGGCCCATCAGCGGCCGCTTCTGGACGTCGCGCTCACCCGCCGATCCGAAGACCACGATCAGGGCCCCATCGCCGCCGGCCGCTACCGGCGCGAGCTGGTCCAGCACGACCTGCAGCGAGGCGGGTGAATGGGCGTAGTCCACGATGACGGCGAACGGCTGGCCGCAGTCCACGCGCTCCATTCGGCCGGGCACCCCCCGAACGCCGGCCAGGCCGGTCCGGATCGCTTGCGGAGGAAGCTCCAGCGCCTCTCCGAGGGCGACGGCCGCCAAGGCGTTGTAGACGTTGAAGCGGCCGGCCAGCTGCAGGCTCACCTCGCCGCTCCAACGGGCGGTCCGCACGCCGAACCCTAGCCGGCGGGAGTCCTCCTCGACGGAAACGGCACGGACGTCCGCATCGGCTGAGTAGCCGTAAGTCAGCAAACTCGTCCCGACCGAGGTTCCGGCCGCCTCGAAGAGCGACGCGGACGGATCGTCGTGGTTGACTATCGCCGCGCGCGGCCATCGGCGTGCCGGCTTCTCTCTCCTGCTCAGGTCGGCCCCGAGGTTTCGGAAGAGGCCAAGCTTGGCGTCACGGTAAGCCTCGAAGGTGCCGTGGAGCTCCAGGTGCTCGTGGGTCAGGTTGGTGAAGATAGCGACGTCGTAGGCGATCCCTCCGACGCGCTCAAGGGCCAGGCCGTGCGACGTCGTCTCCACGATGGCGGCCTTGTTGCCCGCCTTCACCATTGCCCTCAAAGCGCGCTGCAGCTGCGGCGCCTGGGGCGTGGTGACGTGTTCCGGATTGGCGCCCCGGAGATCGCCGATCTTGATCTGGGCCGTGGTCAGCTGACCGGTGGAGATCCCCGCGGCCTCCAGCACGGCCGAGGCCAGGAACGAGGTGGTGGTCTTGCCGTCCGTGCCGGTGACACCAACGATGCCGAGCTCCCGACTGGGGTCGCCGTACCACCAGGCCGCGGCGGCCGCGAGCGCGGCCTGGCCCCGGTCGACCACGATCTGCGGGACCGCGACGCCGCTCAGCGGCCTCTCCACGATCGTGGCGGCGGCGCCCCGCGCCACGGCGTCGGCCACGTAGTCGTGGCCGTCCACGTGCTCGCCCGGGATCGCCACGAAGACCCCGTCCGCCTCGACGCTTCGGGAATCGAAGGCGACGCCGCGAACCGGGATCGAGCCGACCGCGACGGCGCTGGACCGGACTGTCGCCGAGCTGGCGCCGTCGGATGGCGCACCTTCCGGCGGGCGCACGGTGCGCAGCCGGCCTTCGGCCTCGAGCCGCTCGATGAGCTCGCCCAGGCGTCGAGACGCCTGGGGCTCGGCCGCGGCAAGCATCGCGGCCAGCGCACGCTGCGCGGCTGCATCGACGCTCATACTCCACCCTCCGCGGCCCCGGTCATGTCCCGGCCCTCCGCGCCGCGCCGGCCGCCTCGAACGTGGCGAATGCCGTGGCGAAGCCTTCCAATACGGTCCTGCACGGACTGGCCACCGTCGAAAGCCAGGCGACCGACCGGATCGAACACGAGATCCCACGCCCCCACGTAGCGGATCTCGCGGCCGCCAAAGCCGCTCTTGAATTGCTCGATTCCCTCGTGAGAGAGGCCCCACATGTCGTAGCTGACCGCGCCCTGCTGCCGCGACGTGCGGATCGCCTCCCACTTCAGGAGGTAATTGGCGCGACTCTCCGCGCCCTCGGCCGTCATCCCGCCGTACGGCTCGATGACGCGGTTGCCGACGCGCAGCACGAAGAGCGTGGCCACTCCCTTGCCCTGAGACGTCTCTGCCATCAGCAGCCGGGCCATGCCCAATTTCGCGAAGGCCTGCCAGACGGCGATGTAGGAGTCGTAGGTCCGGATGATGAAGCCCGCTCGCCTGGCCGTCTCCTGGTAGATCGAGTAGAACTCCGGCAGCCGTTCGACGCCGGCGTCGACGACGCGTATGCCGTTCCTGCGGGCCTTGCTGACGTACTGGCGCCACTTGCTACGAAGGTCGCCCCACAGCGCCTCTTCGTCCGCGCGCAGGTCGATCTTGCGGGTGCGCGGCGGTTGAATCGGAGTCCCCGGGCGCCAGCCGTTGCGGCGCAGGGCGTGGCGCAGCTCGCCGTCCTGGTCCGAAGGTCCATTCAGCTCGACCTCCGGCTCGATGCGGACGTGCGAGACACGTTCCGGGGCGGAGGCGAGGGTCAGCTGCAAAGCGCCGCTGAAGGCCTCGAACGTGGCCGGGTTCCACTCTTCCAGGATTGGCCCACGAGGCGCGTACGCGAATGCCCACGGAAAGAGCCGTGGCCGACGGAGCAGCAGCTGGACCCCGAAGGCCGTTTCACGCTCGATCCCCGCCTCGGCCGCCGCGTCCTCGTGCTCGACGGCGTCGGGGTCGGGCAGCGCGGTCGCTTGCGGCGTGACAGTCGCGGCGCCCGCGCTCGAGACCGGCGGTTCGGGCGTTGCCGGTCCGGCGACCCCGACGATGCTGGAGCCCATGAGGCGCACCGGCCGCCAGCCGTTGGGAGCCTTCACTTCAGCCCAGGCCGAGGTCTGGAGGTAGGAGCCCGGGTTCGAGCGGGCAACGAAGGCGTCCCAGATGGGCGTCTCCGGAACCAGGTCCACGACTGAGGCGGCAGGGACGCCCGCCCGTGGCGTCCGCGCTCCCGGTGTCATGAACTGCTCGACCATCCAGCTTCCTCCGTGCGCGCCTTGCGCCTCTACGGGATTCGAGGCCTCCGATGCCGCGCTCACAGTGGCAGGTCCGCGGGCGGTTGCGGCGCTCCGCTTCCTGGCCTACTCGTGTCGCTCGTCCGCGGCGCCGTCAGACGAAGAGCCGGCGCCGTGTGGTGCGTTCGCTGGCGGATGCGCCCGCGGATGAGACGCAGTGTACGCGGCACGCAACCGAGCCGGCGAAACGTGGGTGTAGATCTGGGTGGTCGCGAGGCTCTCGTGCCCGAGCAGCTCTTGGACGACTCTCAGGTCGGCGCCGCCGTCCAGGAGGTGCGTGGCGAAACTGTGGCGCAACGTATGGGGCGAGACGCCCTCGGGCAGCCCCGTGGCCACACGCAGGCGTTCCAGGCGCCAGCGGATCCCACGGGTGCCGAGCGCTGCTCCGCGATGATTGAGGAACAGCGTGCCCGAGTCCGCCACCCCGGTGCCGGCGGCCGGCGAATCCGCAGCCGGCCCGCGCCTCACGAGCAGCGGCCTCGCGCCATCGATGTACGCGCTCAACGCCGCCCGGGCCGGCCGGCCCAGCAGCGAAATCCGCTCCTTGCGGCCCTTGCCAGTCACCCGGACTTCGCCCCGGCGCAGGTCGACTGCGCCGATCGTCAGCGTCGCCAGCTCCCCGATGCGCAGGCCGGCGGCGTATGCCGTCTCAACGATGGCGACGTCCCGCAGGGCAAGGGCCCGTTCCAGCTCCGCGCGAGAGGTTCCGGCAGGCGCGTGTCTTCCTTGCTCGCCCGCCGCCTCGATCAGGCGCTCGGTGTCCGCAATCGAAAGCACCGCCGGCAGCCGGCGAGGTTGCCGCGGCGTCGGCAGGGCCGCGAGAGGGTTGCCTGCCACAAGCTGCTCACGCGCGGCGTATCGATAGAACGACCGCAGCGCCGCCAGGCGCTGCGCCACGGTGCGCCTGCCGTGCCCCTCCGCCAGAGCCGTCAGGAAAGCACGCAGCGCGCCCCGCGACGGCGACCGCCAGTCCTGGTCGTGCGCGGCCAGCCAGCTCGTGTACGTCTCGAGGGCGGTGCGGTAGGAACGGAGCGTGTTGGCCGAGGAGCCCTTCGCCCGGAGCGCCTGCAGGAAGCGCTCGACCGCCGGGACGGCCTGGCCGGCACCCGGAGCCTCTCCGGAGCTCATCCGGCGCGGCGCGCGCCCGAGGGTCGCGGCCCCACGCTCTTGCGGGAGGAGAATGGTCCTGCTCCGTCACCGGACGCTCCCCGGGCCCGGGACCGCCGCGGGGCCCGTCCGCCCGAGGCGGGCCTGGTCAGCGCCGCCGGATTGGCCTGGCCACCCGCCAGCCGCCTGCCCACCAGGCCGTCCCCGCCGGGCAGATCCACCGCCGCCCCGCAGACCAGGCAGATGCCCGTGTCGCTTGCGCGCGCGACGGGTCCCTCGTCGGCGTCATGGACCGCGCCGAGTGGCTCGTGCGAGGTCGTGTAGCGGCATTTCGGATAGCGCGAGCAGCCCCAGAAGAGCGATCCCGTGCGTCGCGCGCGCCTGGTGGCCAGCCGACCCTCGTGGCACGCAGGGCAGGTGACGGTGAACGCCAGCGGCGGTGGCGGAGGCGGTCCGTCCTTCTTGATGTAATCGCAGTCCGGGTAGCGGGAGCAGCCCATGAAGGGCCCGAAGCGGCCGCGCCGCTGGACGAGGACGCCGCCCTCCCGCTCACCGCACTTGGGGCAGGCTTCCACCGGCGCCGGCTCGGTGGGAGCTCCGTCTGTCGCGACATCGGGCGCTGGGGCGGATCGGCCGTCGGCACCGGGCAGCTCGCGAGTCTCTTTGTGCTCTGGGTACATCGAGCAAGCCAGGAACTCGCCGTAACGGCCCAACCGGATCACCATCGGATGGCCGAGGGAGCAGACCTCGTCGGAAGGTCGGGTGGTGAAGTCGGCCCGGCGCAGCTCCTTGGTCTTCTCCTCTATGCGCGACCGGAAGGGAGTGTAGAAGTCGCGCACCACAGGCACCCAGGCGCGCCTGCCGCTGGCGACGTCGTCGAGCTCCTCCTCCATCCGGGCCGTGAACTCCAGGTCCACGAACTCGCCGAAATGGCACACCAGCAGGTCGGTCACGACCTCGCCGACCAGCTCGGGCTGGAGCCTGCGCTCCACGACCTTGACGTAGCCCCGATCAAGGATCGTGGACACCGTGGCCGCGTACGTCGACGGCCGGCCAATGCCGTGATCCTCGAGGGCCTTGATCAGGCTGGCCTCCGTGTATCGCGGGGGCGGCTCGGTGAAGTGCTGCTGCGAGTCCACGCCGCGCACGCTGGTGACATCACGCTCGCGCAGCGGCGGCAGCTGGCACTCGGCCTCTTCCTCGAGATCGTCGTGGCCTTCCGTGTAAACGCGGGAGAAGCCGTCGAACGTGGTGCGGGTGGCCGTCGCCCGCAGGCCGTAGCCGTCGGCCGTCAGCTCGACCGTGGTCGTCTCCTGCTCCTTGACCGCCATCTGGCTGGCCAGGGCGCGCTGCCAGATCAGACGGTACAGCCGGGCCTCGTCGCTCTTGAGGAACCTTGCGGCGGTTTCAGGATCGCGGAAGAAGGAGGTGGGCCGAATGGCCTCGTGCGCCTCCTGCGCGTTGCGGGTCTTCGCCTTGAAGGCGCGGCCCCTGGGAGTGGTGTAGGTCTCGCCAAAGCGGGCTTCGATCACGCGGGCCGCCTCGGCCATCGCCTGGCTGGACAGAGCCACCGAGTCCGTCCGAATGTACGTGATCAGCCCAACCTGGCCTTCGTCAGTCTTGACACCTTCGTAGAGACGCTGGGCGGCGGTCATCGTCCGCTTCGGCGAGAAACCGAGCTTGCGGCTGGCTTCCTGCTGCAGGCTCGAAGTGGTGAAGGGCGGCGCCGGACTGCGACCCGCGCTCTTGACCGCCACCTCGGTCACGACCGGGCGGCTGACCCTGATGGCGGCGGCATGCCGCTCGGCGGTTTCGCCGTCGGCGATCTCGGGCTTCTTGGCGTCGATCCGGACGAGGTCCGCCTCGAATGGCGAGCCATCGGGCGAGAGCAGGGTGGCCTTCAGGGTCCAGTACTCACGGGCGACGAAGGCCCTGATCTCGCGCTCCCGATCCACGACCAGGCGCACGGCGACCGATTGGACCCGACCGGCCGAGAGGCCGGCCCTGACCTTGCGCCACAACAGCGGGCTCAGGGTGTAGCCCACCAGGCGGTCTACGACGCGCCTGGCCTGCTGGGCGTCCACGAGGTTGAGGTCGATCGACCGGGGGGAGGCGAAGGCGCGCTTGATCGCCGACTCGGTGATCTCCGAGAAGGTGACCCGCCGGGTCCTATTGGGCGCCAGGTGCGCGGCCTCGGCGACATGCCAGGCGATCGCCTCGCCCTCGCGGTCCAGGTCTGTGGCCAGGTAGATCAGGTCCGCCTTGGAGGCCGCTTTCTGGATCGCCGAAAGCTGGCGTCTTCGGTCGGCCACGACTTCGTACACGGGCTCGAAATCGTGCTCGACGTCAACCCCGAGCTGGTTCTTGCCGGGGTTCTAGGGAAGGTCCCGGACGTGGCCGTACGACGCGAGCACCGTGTAGCCAGGGCCCAGATATCGTTCGATCGTCTTCGCCTTCGCCGGAGACTCGACGATCACAAGGTTGCTGCTCATCCGCGGGAGTCTAGCATCAGGCGCCAGCCTGGCAGTTACGCGGGGCCGCGGGGCCGCCATTCACGAAACCGGCGGTTCACCCAGCTCAGACTTCTCGAACGCAGCGAAGGAACCGGCCTCGCCGGCCGCCGGTACCGTGGAGGCAGGCCGGCGGCACCGTGCGGGCAGGCCGCGGCTACCCGTAGAAGTCGATCGTCAGCCGCACGTGGCCGTTGCTGACCCAGACGCCGATGCCGGCCTGGTGGAAGTACGGGTCCATGATGTTGTAGTAGTGGGCGAACTCGCACTGCCCAGCCTTACAGCGGTACTCGTTCTGGAAGAAAATCTCGGCGTTGATCATGCCCGACGCTCCCGAGGACGGGGGTGAGGCCAGATTCTCTCCCCACGACCCGCTCGGGAAACCTGCGCTGGCAAGGCGTCCGTGCGGCGTCGTCCCGTTGAGGTAGTGGGTCAGGACGCCGCGGTCGGCCAGAGCCTTGGAGTACGGCCGCGAAACCGCGTTGGAAATGGCGGTGTTGTACCGCAGCGCATCCTGCGCCGGCATGACGTGGTGCGCCACCGAGCTGCAGGCGCCGCTCGAGGTTACCCAGCCACCGGTGCGGGTGCAGTTCATCAAGGCCAGGTAGTACAGCTCAGACGCGTGCCATGGCGAGGTCTTCGAGGCGACGCCGCCGCCCGACCACACGATCCTCCGAACGGTCGGCTTGTTCACCTTGAAGCTGGCGCTGACCGCGCTGGACAGCCGCTGGCCCGTCGCGGACTTGGCCGTGGCGGAGATGCGTTCGTAAACGGTCGCCCCCACCGGCAGCTTCGACGAAGGATCGAGCACCAGCACGGTGTTGTTCTCGGCCCAGCTGATCGAGCCGCGGAGGCGATTGCCGTTCACCACGACCGAGAGGGCGGCCGCGGTCGAGGCCGGGTTCATCGGGACGGTGAAGCGAACCGAGATGACCTGGTTGGGGTCCGTCGTGGAACCGCCGTTCACCGGCCGGAAACGCATCACCTCCGGGGCGGCCATGGTCTGAACCTGAAGGGGCGCCACGGTCAGAAGCGCAACGCCGTTGGAGTCCGTCGCGTTGGTGGAGTCGAAGCTGACCGTGTAGGCCGTGCCGCCCGCCAGGATGTCGTCGGGGGCGAAGGTGAACACCTGCGAGGAGACGTCCGTGGGGTCATCCCCGGTGATCGTGCCGGTCACGGCCGGCGTGATGGACAGGCGCGCCTGGACGGTGGCCAGCTTGACTGGGCGCGTGAAGGTGATCTGGAAGGCCGAAGTAGGCGCCACCAGGTTATCCTCCACGATGGTCGCCGTGATTTGGCCCGAGGTCAGGGCGCCGGTCGAGAACCGGTCCTCGACCGGGGTGCCGAGCTGCATGCCCGATTGATCCAGGGCGGAGCCCGAGACGGTGAGGGCGTAAGAGGTGTAGGGCGCCCAGTAGGTCGTCGGCGCCACCGAGAGGATCTGGCCGGTCGGGTCCCAGAGCAGCCGCACGGGGGCGGCCGGCTTGATGGAGAGCGAGTCCGCCACACTGCCCTGGTTCATCGGGTTGGTAAAGTCGATGACAAAGGGCTCGTCGACGGAGATCTTGGTCGAGGCGGCCGAGGGCAGGGCCGACGGTGCGGTAGGGTTGTACGGAGTGGGAACCTTCGCGTCGGTGCCGCTGGTCGGCAAGCCGGCCAGCAGGCCGCCGACCACGAGCATCACGGCCACCGTGACGATCGCAAGCTGCGTCCTGAAGGACCGGCCGACCAACCTGGCAATGCGCTTGATGCCCGCGATGGGGACCTCGAGAACTGCCGCACCGAGCTGTCTCATATGTCAGTCTCCCAGTGACGGAGTCGCTCGGGCCGCAGTATGCAACCCGGCCGCAGGTTACCACCATGGCCGAGAAGGCGGCAAATCCGCCGGAGAGCCTGCTGCAAGGTGGCCGCGTCTGGGCGCTCCGCCGGCGTTCGTGACAGGCGGCCGGCGCTCACGGCCCGATCCTCACGGCCCACCGGACCTCACGGCCGGACTGGCCTCCCGGGCCAGCGCGCGAGCGCCCCTGCGGGCATGTACCGCCCGTACGAGCCGACCACCAGTCCGCGCAGCTCCAGGAGCGTGAGCGCGCTCAGGGTCACCCCGCCCGAAAGACCGGCTCGCCGCACCAGCTCGTCCGCCGTTATCGGCCCGCCAGCCACCAACTCGGCCACAGAACGCTCAACCGGCCCGAGCGACGCCAGCACCACCCTCCCGTCCGCGCCTGGGACAGAGGAGCCCGGCCGGCGCTTGCCCCCTGTCGCCGGGCCGTCGAGCCCCCTTGCCGACCCACCCTGCCCGGCCGCGTCCGCGAGGGCTGCATCGCCGCCCAATCCGAGGTCTTCCAGCAGCTCGGGGATGCCGCAGACCACGCGTGTCTGGCCCGGAAAGCTGCGAAGAAAGGCATGGCATCCCTCGCTCGTGGGCGCGTCCAGTGGCCCCGGGACCAGGAAGCACTCGCGGCCCTGCTCAAGAGCCCATCCCGCCGTGATCAGCGCACCGCTGCGGCGGCCGGCCTCGACGACCACGGTCGCGTCCGAGAGCCCGCTGATAAGGCGATTCCGGCGCGGGAACGTGCCGCGCGTGGCGGGCGTCTACGGTGGAAACTCCGCCACGACCGCGCCGCCGGTCGCTACGATCGCATCCGCCAGCCGCTCGTGAGCCCTGGGGAAGAGCCTGGCGTGGCCTCCCCCCAGCATCGCAACGGTGGCCATTCCCTCGCCCACGACCGCCGCATGGGCCGCCCCGTCTATCCCGACGGCGAGGCCCGACACCACGACCGAGCCCGAGCGCGCCAGTGCCGAGCCGATCCAACCGGCGATCATGCGCCCCTTGTCGGTCGGCCGGCGCGTGCCGACCACGGCCACCGCTGACGGCCCGTTCAGGGCAGCCGTGGATCCACGAACGAAGAGCATCGGGGGAGGCATCTCGATGCGGCGCAGTCGCTCGGGGTACGCGGGGTCGTCGAGGGTCACGACGGCCAGACCCAGCGACCGGACGATAGCGAGAGTGCGGTCGGCTTCGAAGACGTGGTGGCTGATCCTGTCGGCAAGGTCCGCCCCCAGCGTGTTGGGGGCGGACCCGGCTGAGATGCCCTCCGGCTGTGGGATCGTCTGCGAGGCCTGGTCCGGGCCCGCGACGTCCGTGTTGGGCAGGGCGCCGGGGTCCCTCCCCCAGTCCTTGCGAACGCCGCGGCCACGTTCAGACACCGCTTCCTGCAGGCGAGCCGCCCCCTTCGGTCCGGCGGCCACGGTGAGAACTGCCCGCGCCGACCCGAACGCTGCCAGCAGACCCGCGAAAGTCACCGGCCCGAGCCCTGGAACGGTAAGCAGCACTACCCAGGCGTCGCGCTCGAGTGCCGCCTCCTCGCCATGATCGAGACTCTCCGCACCGTTCGCGCGGCGCCATTTGAGCTCGGCCATGCCCGATAGGTCAGCGCCACCGGCGTCGACCGCGCCGCCGGTCCCGGATTGGTCGTCCAGGCGCTCCTGCACCACGGGCCGCACAGTCGCCGTCTCGCGGACCTTCGGGCGCCCGCCAGAATCGCCTGGCGGTGACACAGGACCTGCGCTCTGGACTCCCAGCACGGGTCAGCCCGCCGCCTGATAGCCGCCGCGCTGGCGGACTGGCGAACGGAAACGGGCCGCCTCCTCCAGATGAGCGCACTCCACGCGCTGCGCGACGGCGAGATCCGCGATCGTTCGCGCCACGCGCAACAGCCGCTCCGTCCCCCGCGCGGACCACCCCTCCAGGTCCGCCAGACGGATCGCCTGGGCCTGGGCGAGCGCGCTCATATCGCAGGCCGCGCGCAGAGCGCGGCCACTCAGCCGGGCATTCAGGAAACCCTGGCGCTCGAGCTGCCTGCTGCGTGCCTTGGCAACCCGGCGGGCCACCTCGCCCGTACACTCGGGGCTGGCCTGCGTCACGTACTCCTCCGGCCGAACGCGGGGCATGTGAACCCACAGGTCGATGCGATCGCGCAGAGGTCCCGAAACCCGCCCTGCGTAACGATCCACCACAGCAGGCTGGCACCGACATCGCCCGTCACCCTCGCCGGCGTGGCCGCACGGGCATCCCTGCAAGTCACAACTACACCACGCTGCGCCGCGTGATCGAGCTGCCGGTGGGCCGGCAGCCCTCCCCTCCCCCATTTCACGCCCTGGTTGCGGGCACTCATGAGGAGGGGGCCGGCTGCCGCGATGGGCCGCCCCGGGGTTCACCTACGGACTCTTCTTCACCAAGAGGTGAACGATG
>JBEKCH010000005.1:0-82486 GCA_050014975.1 Candidatus Limnocylindrales bacterium | reverse complement strand
CGGGGAGTCGGCGACTACATCGCCAGCCTGGCCTTCGGCATCCCGGCCGCCTGGCTCTCGCTCCCCCTCGCCCGCGCCTACGGAGCCAGGGGAGCCGCGGCGTACTGGATCGCCATCTTCACGGCCTTCGGGTCGCTGCTGTTTTGGGTTTCGGTCTTCGGCAACATGTACTACATTGCCCACGCCGAATCGTTCCTGGCCCTGACCGTCTTCCTTCTGGAATGGGCCAGGCGGCGCAGGCCCATGGTCCTCGGCGCGATGCTGGGCGTCTCCTTTCTCGCCCGGCCCACGACCGTCCTCGCGGCCGTGCCATTCGGCCTCTACCTGACTTGGGCGCGGCGAAGGGAACTTCGAGCGGTGGCCCGCAGCGCCGTGGCCTTCGGACTACCTGTGGCCGCTGCGCTCGCTGTGTACGGCTGGTTCAACTGGGTTCGCTTCGGCTCGCCGCTTCAGTCTGGCTATTCGATCTCGCTCCTGGCGTCGGGGAGCCTTCAAGAGCGGCGGGCGCAGGGGCTCTTCTCCGTCGCGCAGATACCGGAGAACGTGAAGCTGGCGCTGTTCCAGCTTCCGAACCGAATAGGCCAGTTCCCGTTCTTCGGGCCCAACCCCTACGGGATGTCCATGCTGCTCGTCTCGCCAGCGCTAGTGACCTCCGTGTGGGCCGGGTTCCGCGACCGATCCGCGCTGCTCCTGTGGCTGGCCGCCGCCCTGGTGGCCGTGCCCGTCTTCCTCTACTACGGCGGCGGCTACATCCAGTATGGGTTCCGTTACTCGCTTGACTTCACGCCTTTCCTGGTAGCGCTGATGGCGATCGGGTCGCGACGCTGGATCGGCTGGCCGGAGAAGGCCCTGATCGTGGCCGGCATCTGCTCGGTCGCATTCGGCATCATCTGGTACGCGAATCCAGCCGCGTTCTAGAGCCACAGGGCCTTGATGACTCGAATTCGCGGCCGCTGTGCTAGACACCCCAGACGACAGTGAGCGCGCTGCGCATGAAGTGGCCAAGGACGTTCACCTTCAACTTGCCAGCGACTGCCCAGCGGGCATAGTGGGCCGAGATGTGCAAGTTGTGCGCGCTCCTGACCGCAGCCATCCGATGCGCGCCCCCAACAATTCGCGTTGCCCGGATATCCGCCGCGTTATCCTCACCGACTCGGCCGTGCGTATGGCATAGAGTTGCCGGTGCGATGCAACGCCGACACAGGAATCTCCGGAGAGGCCCTCGCTCCAGCGCCGTCGCGGCAGCGTTGGGCTTGACCGTCGTGCTGTTCGCCGCCGGCTGGGCCGCCTTGCATTTGGGCAGCTCGACACCCACGCCGGTGCCGTCGACCGCTGGCGTGTCGCCGGCCACTGCTGCTCCGACCGCCACACCTACTGGCAGCCCGTCCCCAGCGCCGACGCTCACCGGGCTACCCACTTTCGCGACGCCGGCCCCCAGCTATGCCCTGGTAAACAGCTGTAACCCGAGGTCCGTTCCCCACGCCGTGCCGGTGAGGGCGCCGGCCAGCGGCAAGGCCGGCTCCTTCACGCTGCACGTGCCAATCCTTATGTACCACCGGATAGTGCCTTCCGCCGAGGCTGGCGGCTCGATACCCGGCCTGGTCGTCGCGCCGGCGACGTTCTCAGCCCAGCTCGACGCCCTCAAAGCGGCCGGCTGGCACACGATCACGATGGCGACGCTGGCCAACGACCTGCCGGCGCATGTGACGCCGCCCCAGCGGACCTTCGTGATCACCATCGACGACGGCTGGGACGACGGCTACACATACGCGCTTCCCATTCTCCAGAGCCACGGCTTCGTGGCGACGTACTTCGTCATCGCCGGCCGGATAGATGACCCGGGCTTCCTGACATCCGGTCATCTCCAGGCGCTCGTGGCCGCCGGTGACGAGATCGGCGATCACACCATGGACCACGTCGACCTGGCCACACAGCCAGCCGCAAGACTGCCCTACGAGATAGATGCGGCCGCCGCTCGGATCGCCCAGGTCACCGGCCGTTGGCCCGAGTCTTTCGCCTATCCGTCGGGTGTCGTGGACAGCCAGGTGGCCGCCGCGGTCGCCGCCTGCCAGGAGCTGCGGATCGCGGTGACCGAAGAGCCGGTGGCGCCCGAGGCGCCCGCCGCGAGCAAGCCTCCAGTTGGGCTAACCGTGGCTCTCGAGACCTGGGCCGATCGCTTTGCCGTCCCGCGAGTCCGGGTCACGCCGGCTACGACACCCGTCAGGCTGCTGGACGCACTGGAACTCCTGGTAGAGGGCTGAGTCTGGCCCTTTGGCTCGGGCGCCGGTCGGGCACCGGCAGTCGGAAGACTCCGTGCTCTGGTCTTGTGCTGGGGCCTCGGCGTCCCCGGTCGCATCACGCTCGAACCTTCAACGCGGCGCCGTCGTTGGATGCGATGGTGGCGATCAACACTGCGGCAACTAGTCCGAGGGCGTGGCGAAGGCCGGGGTCGGGGTTGGACGGCCCCGACCCGAGTGAAGGGGAGCGGCACTGGCGATGCCTTGTCTCCGAGTCCCGACAACCCGAGGCGGCTCCTGGTCAGGTTCCTATGGGCCTCAGTTCGACCACCCAGAGCCCGTCGCTCGGAAGTACGAGCAGCGGTTCGACTGTCACATACCCGACTCGGCTTACGCGGTCAACCTCCAAGGGCTGGTCGTCGCCGGGGGCATCTGTGCCCTGATGCACATCGATGTAGACGATCGTAGGGACGGCCACCCGCAGGATCGATGGCTGGCTGCGAACAGGCGAGCCGCCCCGTATGGCCCATACAGGCAGGCCCAGATCGACGGCCATGCGCGGAACCAGTTGCGCCGGAACGTACAGCCTCGGCGGCGGCCCTGTGTCAACTTGCAGGACATCGGTTACCGTCCAGGTGGGTGGGTTCGGTAGCGCCTGAACGGCTCCGGCGATCGTAGGTAAAACGCGTTCGGCGTGTGCCTGAAGGGCCCTGTAGTTGTTGATCGTCCTCCAGGTCTCCCGGTCGAGCGGACCGTACGGGCTCACGAACGCCACGGCAGCCACGGCTCCGATCGCCACCGCGGCCGCGGCCAAGGCCAGCGGGTCCCGGCCTCGCTCCCCGGCGACCATCCGGGCTATCCGTTCTGGCAACGGACGGCGTTGGCCAGCGATCTTTGCCAGGGCTCGTGCCGTGGCATCGGCTCCGATTCCTGCCCCGAAGATAAGCGCGGCGTCGGCGGGAATCGTGTAGCGATACGACACGTATGTGTGTCCGAAAGCCAGCAGCTCCAAGAGCGCGAGCACGCCGGGCCCGCAAGCGATCAAACCGAGCAGGACCACTAGACGACGACGGCGGACGAGATCGAAGACGGCAACCGCCGCCAGCAATGCCAGCGGCCAGGCTCCGGCGTAGTGCTGGATTAGATCCCGCGTGAGTTGTAGGGGCGTCTCCACGGCCGAAGGAACAGCCCGCGACATGATGGAAGAGACGTCGAACCAGAAGAATCCGTCGCCTGTTAGCAGCCAATCGTGAAGGATCATCACGGGGAGGGCGGTCACCCCCAGCAGCAGCAGGATCGCTCGCGCGGGCGGGCGTGAGCGGCCGGGAATCCAGTAAGCCGGAATGACGCGCCAGGCGGCCAGGGCCACGGCCGCCACTGCGAGGATGATGAAGGTCTCGACGCGCATCAGGGCTGCGAGGAAGAGCGCGGCGCCTGCCAGGCCGTACCTGGGCGATGTCGCGGTAAGGGCCAGGCCCGCCAATAGCCAGAACAAGATCGCCCACGGGTTTGCGTAAGTGAGAGCCCCGTCGAGCAGGAGCCGCTGGCAGCCGAGAAGCCCGAAGGCGGTCATGCCCGCAGCGACCGGCCCGCTAGTCCTCCAAGCCAGTGCGGCAGCAGCGGCCAACATTAGCGGGAACTCGATGGTCGAGAGGATGGCCACCAAGCGCCAATCGTGGACTAGGTTGTACGCCACGCCGTACAAGAGAGTCAGGAACGGCTTGGGCGTGGTGTCCACGAAGCCCTCGAGGGGCTGATGCGCGGCCAATCTGTCGAAGTACAGGACGGATGAGGCCGCGTCGTAGCCAATGGCCGGCGTGCTCCACGGGCGGTAGAGAACGGCGACGGCGATGAGTAGCACCCCGAACAGGCCCACAAGGATCGCGGCCATCTCTGAGAGTCGCTGCATAACGGGGGGGGCGGCGGTGTTCGGCTGGTCTTTGGCCGGCATCGGCTTGCTGTTCAGCATTCCGCCTACGGTACTCCGTGGCCAGGAACTCGGACAACTCGTATGACCCGTCGATGACAGCTTTGTCAGGCTGGTACCGTCCGAAAGAGCCGAAGCGTTCTCTCGGTCACGGACGTACCGCTCGAGCCAGGTGGTGGCGCGCCGGCGGCAGATCCATGGCAAAGATCGCGGCGCTGTCGCCAGCGCGGTGCCAGTCGACCCCACGAAATCCACCGCTGGCGATCGCGAGACAGTGGAAAGCGTGGCCCGCCGGCTCGGCCAAATCTCGGTCAGCCCGATCCCGCGGCGGGCACGATAACGGATGGCTACAATCGCGAAATGGCTAACGCGGTGCCTGCCGACCGTCACCGGCGGGACTTGGCGCGACTCCCGGACCCCGAGCGATCGATCGACAGCCCGATGGACGAAACCCAGACTAAGGGGGCGCGCGGGGCATTTCGGTTGTCCTGGCCGTCAGTCCTGGCGCTGGCGGCGCTGGTTGGCATAGGAGTAGGCGTACCGATACTGATCGGAGCGCTGTCCGGTGCCACGTTCGTGCCGCGCAATGACGACCCGGCGTACCGGCGAGTGGCCCTGGACCTGTTCTCGAACGGTCGCCTGGAACTCAACGGCTGGAACTCGATGACGCTGATCGGGCAGATCATCTTCGTGCAGCCGTTCCTGTGGCTGGCCGGCGCTGCGGAGTGGGCATTCACGGCCGCCACGGTCGTTCTGGCTGTCGTGGGGATCGTCGCCGGCTATTCGCTTGCCCATCGCATTCTGTCCGTTCCGCAGTCGCTGCTGGCCGTGCTCGGCGTTCTGGTGTTCCCGGGGTTTCTCCTGAACACGACCTCCTTCATGACGGATGTGCCCGCCTGGTCGGCCGAGGTCGCATGCCTGGCCCTCGGCGCGGCCGCCTTGGATCGAAGCGGACGCGACCAGTTGCGGTGGCTCGTGGCCTCTCTCGTGGTGGGATGCTTCGGGTTCAGCATCAGGGAATTCGCGATCGCTGCGCCGGTTGCTGTGCTGGCTGTACACGCGGTTTCCCCACTCCGCAGACGACCCGGGTACTGGATCGCCGGGGCGGCAGCGATCGCGGTGTGCGCTGGCATCTACCTGTTTGAGATACATCTGCCCGGCCGGCATGGCGGAATAGAACTTGAACTCTCTGGCTTCTCCATCATTGTGCTACGAGAGGGCATCTCGACCCTGGGCCTGATGCTCTCACCGGCCCTGGTCCTGGCCATCCGACCATGGCGGCGGCGCTGGCACGTCGTGGACGCACTGGCGGGATCGGCCGCCTGGCTGATCCTCTTCCACGCGCCGCTAGCGACGCTCCTTCGCTCCGGAGCATGGCCTTCCATGATCCTGGGCAACCTCATCAGGGTGAACGGCAGCCTCGGCTCGGAGGCCCTCTCGGGGGTACGACCTGAGCTGTATGCCCCCCCGTCGTGGCAGATCCTCAACGCCGCCGCATTGATCGCCGGCCTCGTCCTGTGCGCGCTATGCGGCGGCGTAATCGGGGCCTACCTTCGAGTCGTGGTGCACGGCCTGCGAGACAGACGCGGCCGTTGGGCGTCCTGGCACTGGACCGGGTCGACCTGGACACTGCTCGCGACCTTCGCGATTCTCTACGGCGGCGGGGTCTTCGCCTGGTCGGTCGAGTTCCCCATGTTCGATCGCTACCTGTGGCCGCTCATACTCCCGCTCTATGCCGTTCTCCTGAGGCCGCCCGGCGAAGCTGCAGTGCCACTCGGTCCATCGTCGGCGCGAATCACGTCCACGGGAACGACGAGAACGATCCTCCGGCGTATCTCGGCGGGGTTGGCGAGCGTGCTTCTCGTCTGCCTGGCGTTGACCTCGCTCGTCCTTCTTCTCAACGCCGACGCATTCGATGCCGCCCGGTGGCAGATGGGCGACACGGCCGTGGCGAGCGGCACAAAGGCGGATACGATCGACGCCGGGTTCGAATGGGTAGCCTTCCACGCGACGGGTGTCGCGGCATTCGGCCAGCCGCCGGCTCCAAATGGCGGCGCATACGTGAAGTGGTGGCCTTCGATCCACGTATGCGCTGTCGTATCGGCCTCGCCCTTGAGCAGCACCACCCTCAAGCTCGAACAGGCCGATATGGACGCCTACCGACTGTTCCTCTTCGGGGGGCCGTCGGAGCCGCTGTACCTCTATCGCGTTCTGGATCCCACCTGTCCCTGATCACACGGCGGCGGAGGCGGATTGGCCGGCTCCAGGCCAACGGGCGGACGGATCGCCCGGCCCCGCGCGTCGAGCCCGCACCCTGCTACGGGCAGGGAGCCGGCGTGATCCCTTCCATCCCGTAGTAGCGGCTGTCGGAGCCGAAGAGGTAGACCGACAGCTGGGCAACCTTGTACATGATTAGGCGACTCGTCCATGCCCCCCCAGTCGACGACGTGGGTGGGTGGTAGTTGTAGGGCGGGCCGAGAACGCATTGCGAGATCGTGGTGGCTTCGACGTGCCGGGCGAGGGTGACGTAGTTGCGGGCTGTCTTGAGCGGGAAGTTGGTCTGGACCGTCTTGCCGGCAACGCTCAGGACACTCGACAGGTAGCCGATCCCGCCGGTGCTGGTCAGCTTCTTTGCCAGGGCGATGAGCACGTCCTGCTGGCGGCGCGCACGCGTGTAGTCGTTGTCGCCGGCGCCCTCGCGAGAGCGCACGTACTTGAGGGTGGTGGCGCCGTCCATGCACTGATAGCCCGCCGGAATGAACGTGCCGGTCGAGGGATCGTTGATCGCCCTGAAGTTCGTGACGCAGACGCCGTGAGCGGCGTCCACGAGCGCGCCGAAGCCCGAGATGTCGACGATGACATAGTAGTTGACCTTCAACCCCACGAGAAAGCCCACTTCCTTGGCGAGCGCGGTAGCGGCCGGATCCGGAGCGTGGATCAGGCCTTCGGCAACCAGGTTGGCGAAGTTGTTGATCTTGGTGTTGAAGCCGGCGCTGCCGCCCCAGTAGAAGTCGAAGTTGGACGTGTCGCGGGGAATGCTCAGGATGGCGGCCTTGTAGGTCTGAGTGTCGACGCTCGCGACCAGGATCGAGTCGTTCATGGCGTGGTTTCGTCCGGCTATGAAATCGACACCGGTCAGGAGGATCGTGAGCCGGTGAGACGGCGTGGGAGCGAACCGCTCGATGGGGGGGTCCAGGCCGCCGTGGGCGACGGGCTGGCGGTGGCCGGAGCAGTGGCCGAGCCGGTGGGAGCCGGGGTGGGCTCGTCGGGGATCAGCTGGTTGGAGGCGACCTCGTTGTCGAAGTTGTAGGCCGCCAGGGCCAGGTCGGCCGCAAAGCCGTGGACCGCCACGACGACGACCAGCAGGATACCGATCACCGCGGTGTCCACCACGCCCGGCCGCCGACGAGGCCCGGCCACGGCATAGGCGTGGATCATCGACGCCAGGGCGAAGGAATTGTCGAGGAAGCTGGCCCCGAAGTAGTCCAGGCCGTTGGTGAGCTGCAGAACCAGCCAGACAGCGGCGAGCACGACCGGAACCGCGAAGACCGCGGCCGCGACGCGGCGGCGGCTGTAGAGCTGTCCGAGCCCGGGCCAGACGAACGACAGCACGGCCGCCACCAGCCGCGATCGGCCCGCCGCCTGGCTGGCCGGCGTGACGTTGGGCTCGCGGTCCGGCTCGGAGTCGGCCGCCGCCTCAGCCGACTCGGACTCTCTCTCTCCGGGCTCGCTCATCCGTCTCAAGACCTCTGTCCGTCGACCGGCCCCGATCACCCCACAGCATAGATCCTACCCCGCCGCTCCCGATCCCCTGGAACCAGCAGCGGCGTGACGCCGTGGGACGTGGAACGGTGGGACGGTGTGACCCCAGGAGCTACATCATCACCAGGCCGCCGTCGACGGCGAGGATTTGACCGGTGATGAAGGCGGCTTCGTCCGAGGCCAGGAACGTGACCGCCGCCGCGATCTCCTCGACCGTCCCGAAGCGCCCGAGCGGCGTCTGGGCCTTGATCTGGTCGGTCAGAGAGGCCGGCAGGTCCTTGGTCAATTCGGTGACGATGAAGCCCGGCGCGACGGCGTTGCAGGTGATGCCGCGCGACGCGACCTCGCGTGCGGTGGCTTTGGTCAGCCCGATGAGACCGGCCTTGGACGACGAGTAGTTGGCCTGGCCCATCTGACCGGCCTGACCCGACACGCTCGACATGTTGATGATCCGGCCGGCGTGGGCCTTGAGCATCGGGCGGATGGCAGCCTTGATCATGTAGAAGGCGCCATAGAGATTGACCTCGAGAACCTTCTTCCAGTCATCGATCGGCATGCGCATGATCAGGTCGTCGCGGGTGATGCCGGCGTTGTTGACCAGGATGTCGACCTTGCCGAAGGCGTCCACGACCGCCGCAACGGCCCTGACGCAGGCCTCCGGGTCCGTGACGTCCGCCGGGATGTAGAGCGCCTTGCGGCCGAGAGCCTGGATCTCGGCCACGGTGGCCTCGGCGACTTCCGGACGGCCGACGTCAACGAACGCTACGTCGGCGCCCTGGCGTGCGAGATTGAGGCAGACGGCTTTGCCGATGCCCCGAGCGCCGCCGGTGACGAGGGCGGACTTGCCGGTCAGATCGATCACCTGAGACTCCCTTCTTCGAGCTTCGGGCCGCCGTGCGACGAGCTTGCGCTCGCGCTGGCGGACCGGTCGAGCAGCCACTCCAGCGCGGGTGGGAACGGATTGACCGGGTCGAGATAACCGGGCAGGATGGTCACGTCGCCGGGGCCGATGGAACCGGCCCGCGCCGAGGCCGCCGGATCGGCGGTCCATTGCAGCGCGATGGCGCCGGACGTGAGCCCCGAGCCGAAGGCCACGAGCAACAACCGGTCATTCTTCTTCACCCTGCCGGCGGCGACCGCCTCGCAGAGGGCCAGCGGCACGGACGCGGCCGAGGTGTTGCCGTAGCGGTCGACGTTCACGAAGATCCGCTCCATGGGGAAGCCGAGCGACCTGGCGAGGGCTTCGATGATGCGAACGTTGGCCTGGTGCGGGATGACGAGGTCCACGTCGGCCAGACCCAGTCCGGCCTTTTCGAGGGCCCGCAGCGAGGTCGAGCCGAGGGTTCGGACGGCCATTCTGAAGGTCTCGCTGCCCTTCATCTTCATGTAGTGCTCGCGAGCTGCCAGCGTTGCCTCGGTCGCCGGTCGGGCGGCCCCGCCCGCCGGCAGCCAGATGTAGTAGGCGCCCGCCGGGTCGGTCGTCATCTCGATGCCCAGGGTTCCGCCCGGCTCGTCCGCGGCCGAGAGCACGGCCGCACCGGCAGCATCGCCAAAGAGGATGCACGTGCTTCGGTCGGTCCAGTCGGTGCAACGGGTGAGCGTCTCCGCACCGATCACCAGCACGTGTCTGGCCATGCCGCTGGCGATATAGGCGTGGGCGGTTGCATAGCCGTACACGAAGCCGGAGCAGGCCGCCGCAAGGTCCATCGCTGGGGCGCGTTTGCTGCCGATCGCGTCCTTCACGAGAGCCGCGGCGGATGGCATCGGATAGTCCGGCGTGAGCGTTCCGACCAGGATCAGGTCCATATCGTCCGGTTCGAGCCCTGCCACCGCGATGGCCCGCAGTCCGGCCACGGCCGCCATGCTGGCGGTGGTCTCGTTCGGTCCCGCGATGCGGCGTTCGCAGATCCCGGTGCGGCTGACGATCCACTCATCCGAGGTGTCGACCATCTTCTCCAGGTCTGCGTTGGTCAGGACCTGGCTCGGGGCGTATGCCCCCCAGCCGGTGAGGTGGACCCCGGCCATGGAGTCGGCCGTCACGGTTCCACCTCGATCAGGGGTTGCTTCGCCTTCACGAGCTTCCCGGACTCGGCCACGATGCGGACCACCCTGCCCGCGGTGTCCGACTTGATCTCGTTGAAGAGCTTCATGGCCTCGATCAGGCCGATGACCTGGCCGACGGCCACACGCTGGCCGACGGTGACGTAGGGCGGCGCGCTGGGCGACGAGGCGGCGTAGAAGATCCCCGTGAGCGGCGCCCGGACGGCCCTGGCCGTGGAAGCCGGGAGAGCGGGCTCGGCGGAGGCGATGGCTTCCGAGGCCTCGGCCGGAGCGGCGCCCTGCGGGGGCGCCACGGTGGACGCGAGGGCGGATGGCTTGCGCAGGACTATGCCGGTCTCGCCGGCCTGCACCTCCAGCTCGGTCAGCTCGCTGCGCTCCAGCAGCGAGCTGAGCTTGTCGATCAGGCCGAGCAGCGAGGCGGTTTCTGCCGAGAGGTCGGCCGTCTCGGTGGCTGCGGACGCGTCGGCCCTGGAGTCGTCCGCGCCCGGTGCCGGTCTTCTTGGAGCCATCGCCGCGCCCCTATTCGTGCCAGCGCCGCAGGACGAGGGCGCTGTTCTGGCCGCCGAAGCCGAAGGAATTGGAAACCGCGACCTCGATCTCGCGGCGTCGAGCCTTGCCCGGAGTCAGATCCAGCCCGACGGCAGCGTCGTCGGGATCCTCGAGATTGATCGTCGGTGGAACGATACCCGTCCGGACGCTCATGATCGTGGCGATCGCCTCGATCGCGCCGGCCGCGCCGAGGGTGTGGCCCATCATGCTCTTGTTGGCGGTGATGCTTACCGCGCCGACACGATCGCCGAAGAGCGTGCGCATCGCCTCCAGCTCGCGGGGGTCGCCCTCCTCGGTGGAGGTGGCATGGGCGTTCACCATGACCACGTCGTCCACGCTCAGGTGAGCCTTCTCGAGGGCCCTGCGAACGGCGCGGACGGCACCCGCGCCGCCGGGGGCGGGCAGCGTGATATGCGAGGCGTCGGCGGTGGCGCCGTAACCCACCAGCTCCGCGAGTGGCTCTGCGCCGCGTGAGCGGGCATGCTCGAGCGACTCCAGGACCAGCACGCCGCAGCCCTCGCCGATGACGAACCCGTCGCGATGGCGGTCGAATGGCCGAGAGGCGCGCTCCGGCTCGTCGTTGCGCGTGGACAGTGCCCGCATGGCCGCGAAGCCGCCGACCAGCGACTCGTGCATGGTCGCCTCGGACCCGCCGGCAAGCATCACGTCGGCGTCGCCGCGCCGGATGATCTCCGAGGCCTCGCCGATGGAGTGGCCGCCCGTGGCGCAGGCGGAGACGATGCTCATGTTCGGTCCCTGCGGGCCGAAGACGATGGCCGTGACCCCGGCCGCGAGGTTGCTGATCGCCATCGGGATCAGGAACGGGGACATCCGATCCGGCCCGCGCTGGCCCATCAACAGGACCTGGTCGGCGAGTGTCTCGATGCCTCCGATACCCGTGCCGATGACAACGCCGGTGCGCTCGGCCAGCTCGCCGTGGAGACGCGCCGGAAGCCCGGCCTGGTCCATCGCCTGACGGGCCGCGACGAGGGCGAACTGGACGTAGCGGTCGTTGCGCCGCTGTTCCTTGCGATCCAGGAGAGCGGATGAGTCGAAGCCCTTGATCTCGGCTGCGATGCGGGTCGTGAGGCGCGAGGGATCGAACCGCGTGATCGTGGCCACGCCGGAGCGGCCGGCCACCAGTCCTTCCCAGGTGGTGGCGACGTCGAGACCCAGCGGGGTGACGGCCCCCATGCCCGTCACGACGACGCGGGGTGTGGAGTTGCGGCTCATCGGACCAGCTTCCCGGTGCGGATCGTGGCGGCCCTGTAGACGTCGCCCGGGAGCCCGCGCGCGGAGACCGCGTTCGCCGCGGCCATGACGTCGTAGCCGGTGCGCTTGATCTCGGCCCTGACCTCCTCGTCGTCGATCTCGATGAGCGCCCAGCTGGCCGTCGGATCGCCGTCGAAGACGTACCCGGCGCTGCCGTCGTTGACGATCGTTCGCCAGCCGACCTCGCGCACCTCAGGCAGGTGAGTGTGGCCGCAAACGATGACCGAAGCATCGGTGCGCCCGACGCGATCGATGGTCACGACCGGATCGAGGTCCGCCGCCAGGCCGTCCGTGAGCGAGCCGGGCGAGGCGTGGCAAAAGACGACCAGCCTGGCTCCCACGCGGAGACGCCTCTCCCACGGCAGGCGGCGCAGGTAATCCACGCGCTCGTCCCCGAGCTGGTCGCGCGCCCACTCCGCCGCGACCCGGTAAGAGTCGGGCGCGCCGTCGGCGAACCACGGGAACGCCGCCGTGTAGTCGCCGTCGGTCACGGCCAGGTCCGTGTTGCCGCAGATGACGAAGGCGCCGGCTCGCTCGAGCTCGCGAACCAGATCGACGGCTCCGGCCGGGTCCGGACCGTTGAAGGCCAGGTCGCCGCAGATCGCCACGTAGTCCGGGCGAGCGGCATCGAGGGCCAGGCGGACTTCCTGGAGAGCCGGCAGGTTGCCGTGAACATCAGACAGGGCGGCGATCCGGACCATCAGCGAAGCGCGCTATCGGGGGCGATGATGAAGCTGAGCAGGGCCTCGCAGGCGACTTCGCCGTTGACGCTGGCAACGCCCCGGCCGCGTCCGAACCTGCTGCCCAGACGCTCCATGGTCACTTCCAGGCGAAGCTGGTCGCCGGGCGTGACGATGTGCTTGAAGCGGCACTCGTCGATCGCGGCGAAGAGTCCCAGCCGGTCGCCGAAGCCTGGCTGCTGGGCCACCAGGACGGCCATCGTCTGGGCCAGGGCCTCGACCTGGAGCACGCCGGGCATGATCGGCTGACCCGGGAAGTGGCCCTGGAAGAACCACTCCGTGGCCGTCACCGACTTGACGCCGACGATCCGTTTGGCCTCCGGGTCGTACTCCACGATCCGGTCGACAAGCAGGAACGGCCAGCGATGCGGGATCAGCTTCTCGATCTGGCGAGTCGTCAGAACGGGCTCGTTGGTCGCGGCGGTCTCGGTCACGGGCGACTCCTGGTGGTGGCGGAGGTCAGCGGTCTCCGGAGGCGACGAACGCAGCGCTGCCGACGCGATCGAGCAGGTTCGTCGTCACCTTGCCGTCGATGAAGACCTGGTTGGCAAGGATGGCTCGGTGGAGATCTATGTTGGTGGTCAGGCCGTCCACGAGCAGCTCGCGCAGGGCGGCGTCACCGCGAGCGATCGCCTGGGCCCGATCGGGCGCCCAGACGGAGAGCTTGCCCAGGAGCGAGTCGTAGTAGGACGGGACTTCGTAGCCCGGGTAGAGGTGAGTGTCCATGCGGACACCTGGTCCACCCGGCGCGAGATAGCCGAGGACATGGCCGCCCTGCGGCCGGAAGTCGTCGCCGGGATCCTCGGCCAGGATCCGGAACTCTATGGCGTGCCCCTGCGACACGACATCGGACTGGCTGATAGCCAGCGGCTCCCCGGCGGCGATCTCGAGCTGCATCGCCACCATGTCGATCCCGGTGCACATCTCAGTGATCGGATGCTCGACCTGGATCCGGCAGTTGATCTCGATGAAGTAGGCGTCGCCCCTGGCATCGACCAGGAACTCGAGCGTGCCGAGATTCTCGTAGCCGGCTTCCACCACCGCCCGAACGGCCCGCGAGCAGAGTTCCTGGCGGGCAGCCTCGGTGAGCGCCGGGCTGGGCGTCTCCTCGAGGATCTTCTGGTGGCGGCGCTGGACCGAGCAGTCGCGCTCGCCCATGTGAATGGCATGCCCGAAGCGGTCCACTGCCACCTGGACCTCCAGGTGACGGTTGTCCTCGAGGTACTTCTCCATATACAGGGAGTCGTCCCCGAAGGCAGCTTTGGCCTCGGACCGGCTGACCTTGAAGCTGGACTCGAGCTCGCGCGGGCTCCGGATCAGGCGCATCCCTTTGCCTCCGCCGCCGGCGGAAGGCTTGATCAGAACGGGGTAGCCGATCCGCTCGGCCTCTTCGAGGGCGTGCGCCTCGTCGCGCAGCATCCCCGAGCCCGGAATCGTGCGCAGGCCGTGGGCCTCAAGCAGGCGACGGGTCGCCTCCTTGGAGGCGAAGCGCTCGAGGACTTCGGCGGGGGGACCGATGAACGTCAGGCCGTGGGCCCGGACGACGTCGGCGAACCCGGCATCCTCCGCCAGGAACCCGTAGCCGGGATGGATGGCGTCGCAGCCGGTCACCACCGCGGCCGAGATCACGGCCGGGGCGGAGAGGTAGCTGCGCCGGGAATCGGCCGGACCGATGCAGATCGCCTCATCGGCGAGCTGGGCGGCCAGGCTATCCCGGTCGGCCTCGCTGTAGGCGACCACCGCTCCCACGCCGAGGGTCCGGCAGGCGCGCAGGATCCGGAGGGCGATCTCGCCCCGGTTGGCGATCAGGATCTTGCTGAACATCAGGCTTCCCCCAGCACCGCGGCCGCCTCGCGGTCCGACCCGATGGCATCGAGGCCATGGGCGTTCTCGGGCAGCTCGATGCGGATCAGCTCCTGCCCGTATTCCACGGCCTCGCCGGCTTCGGCCAGGCTCAACCCGATCACGCCGTCGACGGGCGCCACCACTTCCTCTCGAACGCCGAGCACATCCACGGTGCCGAGGCGATCACCGGCCCGGACCCGCATCCCGGTGGCCAGGTCCTTGCGGGGGTGGTAGACGCCGACCGCCGGCGAAATGGCCACGATAGGCAGGTTCGCCGATGCCTCGGCCTCCTCCTCGAGTGTGTGCTCGTCGCGCTCCTCCACCAGCCCACGACCGTGGCTCGCGGCAGGTCCGCGGCCGGCAGCGTGGCCGGGCGCCGGGTGGCCCTCGGCCGCGGCCGGGGCGGCCCTATCCGCGCCGGCGGGTCTGCGCAGGCGGGCCTTCCACTCGCCTTCACGGATCTCGATCTCGCCCAGTCCGCTGGCGGACAGCTTGGCGATGAGGGCCGGCAGCAGATCGTCGGCCAGCCTCGAGATGGCCTGGTGGTCGCGCTCCGCCCGCGGATCCAGAGCCTTCGCTCCAGGGCCGGCGGCTGCCACGCCGTTTCTCAGTTGCGGCATCGGCTAGACCTCCCCGCGGCCGGGCGGCACGTCGCGCCGGGTGCCGGGCAGCGACGGCATCGACGGCCTGGTTGACAGCAGGCTTCGCAGCCGATCGGTGATGCCGGCGCGCTCCTGCGGCGCGGCGGGACGTTCGGCGACTATGTAGGGACCCATGGCCCGGAACTTCTTGAAGCGGGCCTCGACGAGGTCGTCCAGCGGCATCCGGCCCAGGACGTCGAGCCGCTCCAAGACGACTTCCTTGATCCTCCTAGCCGTCTCCACGGGATCGGTGTGAGCGCCCTCGCCTGGCTCCGGGATGACGATGTCCACGATCCCGAGCTGCTGCTGTTCGACGGCGGTGACTTTCATGGCCATGGCGGCCTGGTGGCTCTGCTCGCCGGACCGCCACAGGATGGCGGCGCAGCCCTCCGGACTGATGACAGCGTAGATCGAGTTCTCCAGGGCGATGATGCTGTCGCCGACGGCGAGACCGAGCGCCCCGCCCGAGCCGCCCTCGCCCGTGATGACGACGACGATCGGCGTCCGCAGCCGGATCATCAGGCCCACGGATTTCGCGATCGCCTCGGCGATGCCCCGCTCCTCGGCCGCGGCGCCCGGGAAGGCGCCCTGGACGTCGACGAAGGTGAGCACCGGCATGGCGTAGCGCTCGGCCAGGTCCATCACCCGCATCGCCTTGCGATAACCCTCGGGATGCGGCAGGCCGAAGTTGCGCCGGATGTTCTCCTCGGTGTCCTGGCCCTTCTGGAAACCGACGACCGCGATGCGGCGACCGGAGATCCTGGCCAGGCCGGCGACGATGGCCGAGTCGTCACCGAAGAGCCGGTCGCCGTGAAGCTCGATGAACTCATCGGCCATCGCCCTGAGCAGCTCCAGGGTGTGCGGCCGCTTGAGGTTGCGAGCCTGCTGGACGTGGGCCCAGACGGCGTCGAGAGGGTCGTCCGCGTGGTCTTCGGCAGCGCCATGCAGGCCCAGCAGTCGCTCAACCATTGCCGGCCTCCCCACGAGCCTGTGTGGCCTCGGGCGCGCGCGATTCGCCATTGCTGTCGGCGTTGCGCGCTCCGGTGAGGGCGGACAGGAACGACCGCGGCCGGGAGATCGGGTTCGCCAGAGGCTCTCCCGGGCCGTTCGTCGGAGCGATCAGGAACCCAAGCAGGGCGATGATCTCGTCTCGCAGCTTGGCTCGCGGCACGATCCGGTCCACGAAGCCGTGGCCGAACCAGAACTCGGCGCGCTGGTAGCCGGGCGGTAGCTCTTCGCCGATCGTTCCTGCCGAGACGCGATCGCCGGCGAAGCGTATCAAGGCGTTCGGCTCGGCCAGGTTGACGTCGCCGACCACGGCGAACGAGGCGAAGACGCCCCCCGTCGTCGGGTCCGTCATGACCGAGATGTACGGCACGCAGGCCTCCTTGACCCGCTCGATCACGCCCATCGTCTTGACGAGCTGCATGAGCGAGTACGTGCCCTCCTGCATGCGCGCCCCGCCCGAGGCCGAGACGATCAGGAGCGGGACGCGTTCCTCGACGGCGGCCTCACCGGCTCGAGCCACCTTCTCACCCACGACGGAGCCCATCGAGCCGCCGATGAAGCCGAAATCCATGACGCACATCGAGATGGGCTTGCCGCCGATCGCCGCGAGCCCCCAGACGGCGGCATCGCGCAGGCCGGTGGCGAGCTGGGCCGCCATGAGCCGATCCGGATAGCTCTTGAGGTCCACGAAATCGAGGGCATCGACCGGCGTCAGGTCGGCATCGCGCTCCGTGAAGGAGCCCGGATCGACCAGCTGTGCGATGCGCGCCCTGGCCGAGATGCGAAAGTGGTGGCCGCAGTGAGGGCAGACCCGCAGCGTTTTGTCCAGCTGCTTGTTGAACAGCATCTCCGCGCAGCCCGGGCACTTGGTCCAAAGGTCGGGCGGGTACGCGTCGCGGCGTGGTCGGAACGGGAGTCGGACCGGCATCAGGGCATCACTCCGAAGATTCCGTGGAGACCTCCGGCGCGGCGACCCTGACCGGAGACGTGCCCCCCGCGTCCGGATCTGGCGGCGCGCACGGCGCGGACCATTGGCGTCTGAGAGGCGCGGGACCATCGCCAGGCGACGTACACGGCGCCGATGGAGATGGCCGCCGAGGCCACGCCCACACCTCCGAAGACGAACGGACGGGAGGGTCGGCCGCTCAGCGGCAATCTGCGAAGAGCGGGCGCGACGCCAGATCCGGGCGCGGCCTGAGGATGGGGCACGTCGGAGTCTTGCTCCGCGGCGGCGGCCCGGCGGACCCGGAACGGCGCGATCGAGGCCGCCCCGAGGGCCGGTTCCAGATCGTCTCGCGTCCTCTGCATGCGGCCGCCGGTTTGGGCCAGGCGAGACGCGAGACCTTCCTCGAACCGAAAGGATGGGTGCACCCGGACGAGATCCGCCCGCAGCTCGTGCGCGGCGAGCAGCACGCCCGGGTCCAGGTCGAGGTCCGCTGGCGCCGCCGCGGCGCCGCGCTCCTCGGCCTCCATGATGCCGTCCAGGAAACGCTCGGTCCGGCGGGCATCGCGCGCGCCGCCGTCCAGCATCAGCGGAACCTCCCGCGGAGATCGGTCGCCACGGAGCGGAGCGCACGATGGAGCAGAACCCTGACGGCCCCTTCGGAGCGTCCGAGCACCTCGGCTATCTCCGCGGTCGACATCTCGTCCACGAAGCGCAGGATGACCGCCCGGCGCCGATCCTCGGGCAGGCGGGCCACCGCCCGCCAGGCGGCGCTGCCGGCTTCGCGAGCCGCGGCAGATTCGAAGATGTCGTCCGCAGCGGCGAGGCCGCTGGCGTGCTCCAACGGTGAGACGGGGCGGCGACGGTCGCGGCGGCGCTCGTTGGCCACCACGTTGCGGGCAATCCGGAACAGCCAGACGCGGAACGTGGAGGCGTCGGCCGGGGGCTCGGCGCCGGGGTCGCCGGCGCTCACGAAGGCGTCGGCTCGCTCCTCGAAGCGGGGCAGCCCGGTCAGCGCCTGCATGAAGATTCGTTCCGTGGCGTCCTCCGCGGCGTGATGGTCTCGAAGCTCGTAGAAGGCGTAGCTGTACACCTGGGCCAGGTACTTCCTGTAGAGCGCATCGAAATCGGCCGGGTTGCGTCGGGCCGCCTCGACCAGACCGCGGTCGCGATCCAGCCGAGCCGGCCGGGCGCTCTCCTCCGAACTTCCAAACACCGGCCTGCTCATGGCGTTACATTCTCGCGCTCGACAGCCAGACGGACGTGGACGATCTCGCCCGCCAGAATCTCGCACTCGCCGCCCGGAGATGCCGGATCCTCGACCAGCAGCGCCCCCGTGGCTCCGTCGACGCCCACGGCGCGGGCCTCCTCGACCCCGCCCCCCGGCCTCTCGATACGGACCACGCGACCGGTCGCCACCTGCCTGGCATGCCAGCCGGCCACGTCGAAATAGCGGTCGCGCAGGGCCAGCACCCGCGGCTCCAGGTGCGTCAGAAAGGAGTCGAGCAGGGCCTCGCGATCGATCGGCCGGCCGCCGGAGATCTCGCTCAGACTCGTCATCGAATCGGCCAGCTCGGTCGGGAAGCGCACGCGGGGCCAGTCGGCGTTGATGCCGATACCGACGATGGCAATTGGATCGGCCGTCCCGATGCCCTCCGTCTCGCCCAGCACCCCGGCCAGCTTGCGCAGGCCGGCCCCTGTCTCGGCGACGATGTCGTTCGGCCACTTGAGGCGCAGCCTGCCGGCCACCAACCCCGCGACTTCTTCGGCGGCGTCGGCCATCGCCAGAGAGACGAGCGCCGCCAGGCGCCAGACGCGATCCGCGGCAACATAGCCGGGCCGGAAGCCAAGCGATAGCAGCACGGCGGCGCCCTCCGGTGCCAGCCAGGATCGACCCGAGCGCCCGCGACCGGCGGTCTGCTCGCCGGCCACGGCCAGACAGACCTCAGCGGTTCCCGCGGTCAGCCAGTTGCGGACGATGTCGTTGGTGGAAGGGACCGATCGGAACCGCTCCTGTCGCGAGAGGAACGCGACGCTCGTGGTCACGCGCCCGACTTCGCCGTCCCACCGGCGCCCGCCGCTCCGGCCTCGTCCTGCAGCACCGGCTCGGGCTCCTCCAGGGCAAAGGCCTTGTGGAGCGCCCGGACCGCCGTTTCGACCTGATCCTCGGCAATCATGCAGGTGATCCGGATCTCCGAGGTGGAGATGATCTCGATGTTGACGCCCGCTTCGGCCAGGGCGGCGAACATGCGCGAGGCGTAGCCGGGCGCATTCTGGATGCCGGCGCCGACGATGGAAACCTTGGCCATCGCCGAGTCGGTCGTCATCTCGCGGAAGCCCAGCTCGCGCACGATCGGCTCGAGAATTCGCTTGGTCTTGGCGAGGTCGCCGCGGGTGATGGTGAAGCTCAGGTCCGTCGTGCCGTGGTGGCCGACGTTCTGGACGATCGTGTCGACGTTGATGCCCGCCTCGGCCAGCGGCGCGAAGACGGCGTGAGCGACTCCGGGCCGATCCGGCACCTCGACCAGGGTGACCTTGGCCACGTTGCGGTCGTGGGCCAGCCCGCGAACCTTGTTGCGCTGCTCCACGAACGGATCCTCCTTGATGAGCGTGCCGGGGACGTCTTCGAACGAGCTCAGCACCTCGATTACCACGTTGTTGACCCAGCCCAGCTCAACGGCTCGGACCTGCATCACCTGAGCGCCCTGGTGTGCCAGCTCCATCATCTCCTCATAGGAGACTACGGGCAGCTGGCGGGCGTCCGGCACCAATCGGGGGTCGGCCGTGTAGATGCCCCTGACGTCGGTGAAGATCTGGCAACGGTCCGCCTCCAGCGCGGCCGCGAGCGCAACGGCGGTGGTATCGGAGCCGCCACGGCCCAGCGTGGTGATCTCCGCCAGATGGGGATCCCTCACGCTCTGGCCCTGGAAACCGGCGACGATGACGACTCGGCCGGCCTCGATCTCGGCGAAGATGCGTTTGGGGTCTATGTCGGCGATTCGTGCCTTGCCGTAGTTGCCGTCGGTAGTGATGCCCGCCTGAGCGCCCGAGAGCGCGATGGCCGGCATGCCCAGCGCATGCAGGGCCATCGACACGAGCGTAGCACTCTGGTGCTCGCCGGTCGCGAGGAGCATGTCCAGCTCACGCGGATCCGGATCGTCCGTAATGGCGCCGGCCAGGGCGACCAGCTCGTCGGTGGTATCGCCCATCGCCGAGACGACGACCACGAGGTCGGTGCCGGTCGCCCGGTCACGGGCGATGCGCGCGGCGACGCGGCGGATCCGGTCGGCGTTGGCGATTGAAGAGCCGCCGAACTTCTGGACGACAAGCTGTTTGGGCATGGCGGGCATTCTAGCAGCGAGCACTGCCGCTTCGGCACCGCGAGGCGCAACCGGATCTCCGCCGCCGGGTGTCGCTGCGGATTGAGGCGAAGATAGGGCTCCACCACCCTGGAGGAGCCGCCTGGCATGTGTTTCGATCTCGACAGTGAGCCCCCGATCCCGGCCGCGGCCGGTCCTGCCGTTGAGCATGAGCCGTTGATTCTCTCGGCCGCCGACGGCAACAGATTCCGGGCCTTCCATGCCCGACCGGCCGTCCCGACCGGCAAAGCGATCGTGATCCTGCCCGACGTCCGGGGGCTCCATCACTACTACGAGGAGCTCGCCCTTCGCTTCGCCGAGGCCGGCGTCGAGGCGCTCTCGATCGACTACTTCGGCCGGACCGCGGGCACCGGCGAGCGCGACGCCACGTTCGACTCGGGGCCGCACGTAGCCCAGACGACGTGGGCCGGCCTGTCGGCCGACATCGTGGCGGCCGCGTCCTTCCTGCGCGAGCGGGGCGCTCGGCCGGCCGATGCCACGAAGGCCGCGCCACCGGCCATCTTCGCGACCGGTTTCTGCATGGGCGGCCGGAACGCCTTCCTGTCCGCCACTCTGGGCCTGGGGCTGGCAGGCGTGATCGGGTTCTACGGCTGGCCGGGCGGGCCCTCTCGCAACGACACGCCAGCGCCCACCGAAACCGTGCGCGCCTTCGACTGCCCGGTCCTCGGCATCTTCGGCGGGGCCGACCAGGGCATTCCGGTCTCGGTCGTCCAGGCCTTCCGCGACGCTCTGCAGGAAGCCCGCGTCGAGAACGAGATCGTCGTAGAGCCGGACGCTCCACACAGCTTCTTCGACCGCAAGCAGGCGGAGTTTCAGGCCCAGTCTGACGACGCTTGGGCTCGTGTGAGACGATTCATCGAGGCGCACGGAGTGGCATGATCTCCGGCGTGCCAGGCGGGACCGCCGCGGCCCCGCCGGAACTCCGGAGGACCTCATGTTCAGGCGACGCGATCGCAGCTCTCCAGAGGCCGCAGATCGGCCGCGCGACGGCGCCGAACCCGACGCGGACGAGGGGCCCGAGGCCGAGGACGCCGCCGCCGACGCCGCCGAACAGCCGGCGCCCGAGGACGTGGACGTCGACCTCGACAGCCAGGCGGCGGACTACCTGGCCGACAACGACGCCTGGCTCTACGGCCCCAACGCCGTCGCCGTGCTCGCGGTTCTGGACCGGCTCGAGGAAGTCGGTCCGGACGACGCCGCCACGATCGCCGAAGAGTGGCGGAGCGCCCCCAGGTCAGATCGCGATGCCGCGCGTAAGGCCGCTCGCAAGCTGACCGAGGCCGACGCGGAGATGGCCCGTCACGTCCAGATGGCGCGGGAGGAGATCGGAGCCTGGCTGTCCGTCGCCGCCGAATACCCCGAATACGCCAAGGCCGTCCCGAACTGGGCACGCATCTGCTCGCAGGTGAGCGATGCCGCGCTGGATGCCGTCACCGCGACCATCCTGGAAGACGAGCTGGAGGAGCCGGATTACCAGGCTCTGTTCCTGCCCTGGACCGAGGCCCTCGAGAAGGTGATGGTGGAGCATGAGCTCGAGGAGATCGAGGGCGGCGCCGGAGCCGTCGACGCTCAGGCGGGCGAGGGCGATGCGGAAGCCGAGGCGGAGACCGAGAAGGAGACCGAGGGCGAGTTCGGCCCCAACACTGACTCCGTCGCCGATTTCCTCAACCGGCTCTGGCTCCTCTCTCCGGAGCAGGTCGCCAGGCTCGTGAGCGCCTGGCAGGAAGCCCCTCACGATGCGTTGGAACTGGCTCACCAGGCCCTTCACGGACTGGTCGAGGAAGACCCGAATTGGCATGACCAGGTCCGCCGGGCCCAGGAGCAGATCGTTCCCTGGCTGAACGGTGGCCGGCTGCAGGAGACGGCCGGCTTCATGGGCCAGACCGGCCAGAGCGTGACGCGCCGGATGGCGGGCCCGGCCCTCGCCGACGCGATCGCGGCCCTGGTGGTCGGCGACCTGCTGGCGCCGAAAGACGCGGAAGCGCTTTACGCGCCGTGGTTCAATCTCGTGGGCGCGCCGCCGTTGCCGGAGCCGGCCGATGAGGAGGGCCGGCCGGCCGGTTCGGACAGGGCGGAGAACTGACGGCCAGCGGCGAGGACGGCGGAGATGTCGATGTTCAGGCGTTACAAGAAGGACGAGGGCGCTCCCAACCGGCTGATCGACGAGGCCGTGCCGAACGCGCTCAGCTGGACATCTTCGGATGGGCCGAACGCCTCGCCCGGCGAGCCGGAGGACTTCGAGGACGAGCCGGAGGGCGAGCCGGAGGAGGGCGACGAACTCGGCCGGTCGGGCGCGAGGACGGCGGAGGAACGGGCGGCCGCGCTTCGGGCCGAGCTCGAGCGCGAGGCGGAGGAGTTCGGGCTGACCGGCTCGAACCCAACGCAGATGTACGGCCCGAACGGCGAAGACGTCGCCTCGCTGCTCGACGAGCTGGCCGACATCGACGACGAGACCGCCGAGGCGATCGCGGACGCCTACGAGGCGATCCCCGAGGCCGAGCGGAAGGTCGCCCGATCGGTCGTGCGGCGGAGCCACCGCGGCGGGGGGCGCGAGGCCGAGCTGTGGGCCGCCGAGCATGCCGTCTCGGATTGGCTCGCGTCCATGCAACTCGAAGGTGACGACGCGGTCTACTCCATCGTCGCGGAGGCGGCGACCGACGCGGTCGACGCACTCGTCCTGGAGGACGAGCTCGCCGACGTGGACTTCGACACGCTGTACGGTCCGTGGTCCGAGGTGATGGAGGATGAGGAGGACGAAGCGTCCGAAGGCGACGAGACCGACGAGGCGGCGCCGGCGGCAGCGCCGGCATCCCACACGGAGGGCGGGGCAGAGAAAGAGGGCCGCACCGAGGAGGAGGGCGAGTTCGGCCCGAACACCGCGCTCGTGCTCGAGTTCCTCACCAGGCTCGCGGCGCTGACCGCGGCAGAGACTTCGGGGCTGATCGCGGCCTGGCGGCGGCAGCCCAAGGAGGAGCTGCGGATAGCTCACCGCAACCTGCAGGCCCTCGCCGACGAAGACCCCAGGTGGCGCGAGCAGCTCCGCCTAGCCCAGGAGGAGGTCTTCGCCTGGATGAGCGGCCGCAGCGAGAAGCGCGATTACTCGTTCGGCGCGCCGCAGAGCCTGGCCCGCGTTCGCGAGCCCGCGGGGCCCGCCGTCGCCGACGCGGTCGCCGCCCTGGCCATGGCCGACATGCTCGAGCCGGGGGACGCCGTGATCCTGTACGCCCCGTGGGCGGAGGTGGTCGGAGTGCCCGAGCTGCCCGAGTACGAAGACGACGAGGACGACGGGTCGGTCTGAGCGCGGCTACAGCTCGAAGGCCCGCGCGGGCAGGTTTCGCACTCCGACGATTCGGATCCCGCCCGGCAGCCCGAGACGTTCCGCGCAGGCCAGCATTGCCAGGCCGATCGCGTCCGACTCGCCCGGCGAATCGCTGAACGCCACCACGGTGGAGCCCGCGCCCGACAGACACGCCCCGAGGGCGCCCGCCTCGCGGGCCGCCGCGATCAGCTGAGGCAGCTCCGGGAAGAGACGGGCCCTGTAGGGCTCGTGGAGCTCGTCGCGAGTGAGGCGATCCAGCACTTCCAGGCGACCCTGGGAGAGACCGGCCACGCCCAGAGCCACGCGGCCCAGGTTGGCGGCGGCGGCGGCGAAGGGGACCTGGGCCGGCAGGCAGGCGCGCATGGATTCGGTGGAGAGCTGGCGTTCGGGAATGAAGAGCACGCATCGCAGTGAAACCGGGGCGTCGAAGCGGAGAGCAACGGGGGAATCGCCGCGTCCGTCCACGACGACGAAGCCACCAAGCAGCGCGGCCGCGGCGTTGTCCGCGTGGCCCTCGATCTCACTCGCCATGGCCAGCAGGTCGGACACGGTCAGCATTCGATCCAGCAGCGCGTTGGCCGCGACGAGGCCGCCGACGGTCGCGGTGGCGGACGACCCCAGCCCCCGCCCCAGAGGCACGTCGTTGCGCATCCGCAGGCGCCAGCCAAGACCCGCCGGCAGCTCGTCGCCGGAGCGTCGCAGGCCCTTCTCGAGGGCGACGAGGAAGCGATTGGATCGATCGGCCGGGATTTCTGCGGCGCCATCGCCCTCAACCGCAAGCTCTACCCCCCCGCCGGAACCCGGCAGCGGCTCGACCTCGATGCGGTTGACGACTTCGAGCGCCAGCCCAAGGCAGTCGTAGCCGGCGCCGAGGTTCGCGGTCGTCGCCGGCACCTCGACTATGAGTCGCCGTCCGGCCAGTCGATCGGTCCAGCTCATGACGCTCCCCGCCCGTACGCGCTACCAGCCGAGGGCGCGCATGACGCCCGCGGTGGTTGGGGCCGCCTCGAGGATCGCGCCGGCGCCGCCGGCCGTCCGCTCGGCCGTCTCGGGATCCTTCAGACCGTGGCCCGTCAGGACGCACACAACAGTGGCGTTCCGGTCGATCCGCCCCGCCGCGGCGAGCCTGCAAACGCCCGCCAGGCTCGCCGCCGAAGCGGGCTCGCAGAAGATCCCCTGGCTCGTGGCCAGGTCCCGATACGCGGCCACGATCTCGTCGTCGCTGACCGTCTCGATGAGCCCCCCGGACTCATCGCGGGCCGCCACGGCCTGGCGCCACGAAGCCGGATTGCCGATGCGAATGGCAGTGGCGATCGTTTCGGGCTTCTCGACGGGATGGCCCAGCACGATCGGCGCCGCGCCGGCCGCCTGGAAGCCGTACATGCGCGGCTTCGCGCCGATCCGCCCGGCTGCCGCGTAGCGGTTGAACCCGGCCCAGTACGCGGTGATGTTGCCGGCGTTGCCGACCGGGATGGCCAGGATGTCGGGCGCTCGGCCCAGGTCGTCGCAGACCTCGAAGGCGGCGGTCGTCTGGCCGTCGATCCGGTACGGGTTGATCGAGTTGACCAGCGTTACCGGGTGGACCTTCTGCTCGGCCATCTCGCGCACCACGCGCAGAGCCTCGTCGAAGTTGCCGTCCACGGCCACGATCTTCGCCCCGGCGGCGAGCGCCTGGATCAGCTTGCCCAGGGCGATCTTGCCCTTGGGCAGGACGACGATCACCTCCACGCCCGCGGCGGCGCCGTAGGCCGCGGCGGAGGCCGAGGTGTTGCCGGTGGAGGCGCAGATGACCGCCCGCGCGCCCTCTTCGACGGCCTTGGAGATGGCCACGACCATGCCCCGGTCCTTGAACGAGCCGGTCGGGTTCATGCCCTCGTACTTCACGTAGAGGTTCGGCACGCCGATGCGCCCGGCGATGTGGTCGATCCGGACCAGCGGCGTGAAGCCCTCGCCCAGGCTGATGATCGGGGTCCGCTCGGTGATCGGCAGGAACTCGCGGTAGCGCTCCACCAGGCGCGGGCGAGCGATGGCGCCTGCGCCAGCCGGAGAGGCGACCGCAGCCGGGTTGGCGGGCGAGCGGTTGGCGGGCGAGCGGTTGGCGGGCGAGCGGCTGGCGCGGGATGCGGACACTTCGATCGCTCCGGCTACGAGGTCAGGATCGGGTAGATGGGCACGTCGCGGTCGGCGGCGACCAGCGGCTCGATCGCTTCGCGAACCTCGGCCAGCGGCAGCGGCCGGGTCTGGACGGCGACCCAGGTCCGGCTCCGATGCCGCGGCACGGCACTCGGCGGCGGGCCGGCCATTTCCTCGGCGAGACGACCCGGAACCTCGTCCGGGAGCACGCCGGGCAGGCAGACGAACCACTGCCGGCGGATGGTGGCGCGATCGTCGGCCAGGACGACCAGCTCGTCGGCGGCGGGCGGCAGGTCCGCCCAGGTGCTGAGTCCGGTCCGCGCCACTTCCAGGATGTCGGCCAGGACCGCGCTGCTGGTTGCCGGGCCCCCGGCTCCGGGACCCTCGAACGAGACTCGACCGACCGGGTCGGCGTCCACCTCGAGGCGGTTCAGGACGCCATCGGTCCGACCGAGCGGCGCGCCCACCGGCACGGCCGAGGTCATGACGGAGCCCGCAAGCCCGAAGTCCGGCTCCGCGGTTCCCGGCGTGCTGGCCGTGGCCACGAGGCGAATGGCGAGGCCGAGCCCCACGGCGCCGGCGATGTCGCTGGCGGATACGCCGGTGATACCGGGCTTGCCGTCGCCGCGCAACGAGGGTGGGCAGGCCACGATCGATTCGATGCGCGGCCAGGCGCCGAAGGCGAGGCGGGTCAGCACGGCGAGCTTGTTGGCGGCATCGTGGCCCTCCACGTCGGCGCGGGGATCGTGCTCGACGTAGCCCTGGGCCTGGGCGGCAGCAAGGACCTCTTCGTAGCTGCGCCTGGCCTGCGTCATCTGGGTCAGGATGAAGTTGGTGCTGCCGTTGACGATGCCGCGGACGTGCCGGACGCGGTTGGCCGCGAGATCGCGGGCGATCGGGTCGAGCACGGGAGTGCCGCCGCAGACCGAAGCCTCGAACCGGAGGGGCGCGCCGTTCGCGCGGGCGATCTTCTCCAGCTCCGCGCCGTGGTGGGCCAGGACGTGCTTGTTGGCCGTGACCACCGGCTTGCCTGCGGCCAACGCCTCGACGATCAGGGACCGGGCCGGCTCGTCCCCGCCCAGCAGCTCCACGAAGACATCCACGTCGTCGCGCCGGACCACGGCCGCGGCATCGGACACGATGAGCTGGCGCGGCATGCCGCGGTCGACGGCGCCCTGGACGTTCATGTCGGCGATCGCCACGAGCTCCAGCATTCGTCCGCCGGCCGGGCCGATCTGCCGGTGCGGGCTGTGAAGGAAGCCCCGGGCCACCTCCGCACCGACGGTGCCCACGCCGAGGATCGCGACGCGGAGTGGTCGGTTTTCGGAGGTCACGGGCGGACTGGACTGGGGCCAGCGGGGCCGAGGTGGCACCGCAGCCGGCGATCGACCAACGGGTAGCAGGTCGTCCGGGAATGGTACCTGAGGCGCCGGCCCCTCTGTTCGCCGCTGCCCGGTCCGCAGCCGGCGATCGACCAACGGGTAGCAGGTCGTCCGGGAATGGTACCTGAGGCGCCGGCCCCTCTGTTCGCCGCTGCCCGGTCCGCAGCCGGCTGCGATGGACCTGGCGCTGGCCCTCGGTCGGGCGCCTCCAGGGCCGGCCGGCCGGCCGGATCTTGCAGGTGTCCGGCTGTGCCGGACAGATTCCACGAACTGGCTGGATACCGGGGCCGGCGAGGGGGCGCGCTCCGATGGCGCCGCCGGCCCGGCCTTGATGCGCACCCAGCCGGGCCAGATGGCCGTTTCGAGGCCCCGCCCAGCCGTCCGGCCGGCGGGATCCATGCGGTTCGGCGACTCCTGTCCGGTGGCACCGGACAAACGCGAGGATCGGCGGAGGCCAGCGGCGGCCAAAGCCGCGTTCGTCGCCTCAGCTCGAACCGGCGTCGCTCATGTTGGCCAGCCAGAGGTTTCCATCCGAGTCTTCGACCAGCACACCCGACGGACCGTAAGCCTCGTCCAAGAGATCGGCGGGTCCCGAGCCCGAGACGGCGACTTGCGCCCACCTGAACCCGTCCGCGGAAGCGGCCACCGTCAGGGCTCCGTCGGAGGAGACGACCTGCAGCGCCTGGTGGCCGTCGGAAAGCACCACCGCCGGAGACGGGAACTGCCCCGTCGCTGCTTTCCATGTGCGTCCATCGGTCGAGGTCCAGGCCTGGCCGTCGCCCTCGGGCGGACACACGCAGTCCCAGCTGACCACGTGGGCAACTAGCTTGCCGTCGGCGACCTTCGTGATCGTGGCCTCCGCCTGTGGAGCCGACGCGACATCGGACAGCGTCACGCGACTCCATTCGGAGCCATCCGCCGACCACCAGATCGCGGGCGTCGTCGACGGGAAATAGCCGCCGCCCCAGCCCTCCAGGCTGCCGATCCGACCCGCTACCAGAAAGCCGCCCCCAAGAACGGTGCCCCGCGCCAGGTAGGCAGCCCCGAATGTGGCCGACGGCAGCGAGGAGGCACGCCAGTTCTGCCCATCCGCCGACAGCCAGATCGCCGGCACGGCCGCGCCGGCGTCGCTCGACCTGCTGACCGCCATGTATCCCTTCGGCCCGGCCGAAACGTCTCCGACAGCAGCGCCGCCGAAGGCCTTGTGCAGGTCGACTCGAATCCAGCTCACTCCATCGGTGGAGGCCCACAGCGCGGTCGCGGGCTCGGGCATGCAACCGGACCCGTCGTCGGCGCAGCCGGGGGCGCGACCGAGGGCAAGGAGACCGGCCGGCCCCTCGACGACCTGTTCGACCTGGGCTCCCTGGCTGAGTCCGGTCATGTCGAGCGACCGGCCCTGCAGCCAGTCGCGCCCGTCGGCCGAGGTCCAGGGGACGGCCGAGCCGCTGTCGACGTTCTCGTGGAATGCCAGGTACCCGCGGCTCCAGCCGAAGAGCGCATCCTGGAAGGGTGAGTCCGTGCTCGCGACCAGAGCCGCCGGAAGGGAAACGGAAGCCCAGCGAAGCACCCGCCCGGCCACCGTCGGCAGAGGACTGGCGGAAGGCGTGGGCGTCTCGATCCCGGCGGGAGTGTCGGTCGGCGCGGCCGTCAGCGTTTCGATCGCCGTCGGCGCGGCCGTCAGCGTTTCGATCGCCGTCGGCGCGGCCGTTCTTGTCTGGGGCGGGGTCTCGGTCGACGCTGCGGGCAGGCCCGTGCAGCCTGCGATCATCGCCGCTGCGAGCAGGAGAACGCCCGCCAGACCGGACCGCCGGCACGGGCAAGCCCACCAGCGCCGACCGATCAGTCGACGGTCCGCCGCCATCCTCCGTTTCCTCCAACCCCGGGCACCGCCACCAGTGCAGTCGATACCAGAGTATCGAGTAGCAACGAGTCTTCTCGCCAGGGCGTGCCATTCGGCGCCCTACGCCAGCGGCCATGGTAGTCCCGCGCCGGCTGCCAGAGGTGCGCGCTTTCGACTGGCTCGACCGGCCTCGTCCGCTAAACTCGCCTCATGATGACTGACGCCTCCGCCTCTCCTGCAGCTCGGCCCTCCAGCCTGCCGGTCAAGCCCCGCATCTTCAGCGGCATCCAGCCCACCGGCCGGCCCCACCTGGGCAACGACCTGGGTGCGATCCGCAACTACGTGGCGCTCGCGGAGCGTTATGAGGCGATCTACTGCGTGGTGGACTACCACGCCCTGACCCACGTCCACGATCCGGAGATGCTGCGCCGCCAGACCCTCGAGATGGCGGCCGCTCTGATCGCCCTGGGCCTGGACCCGAAGCGCTGCACCCTCTTCGTACAGTCGGACCGACCGGAAGTCACCGAGCTGTGCTGGCTCTTCAACACCGTGACCCCCGTCGGCTGGCTGCAGCGCACCCCGACGTACAAGGAGAAGCGCGAGAACCAGCCGGACGACGTCAACCACGGCCTGCTCACCTACCCCGTCCTGCAGGCGGCTGACATCGTCATCTACAAGGCGTCGCTCGTGCCTGTCGGCAAGGACCAGGCCGCGCACCTGGAGCTGAGCCGCGAGATCGTGCGTGCCTTCAATGCCCGATACGGCGAGACCTTCCCCGAGCCGAAGGCGGTCTACACGGAGGCGCCGGTGGTCCTGGGCACGGACGGCCAGCGCAAGATGAGCAAGTCGCTCGCCAACACGATCGAGGTCCTGGCCGAGCCCGACGTGATCCGCAAGCAGGTCACGTCGATGGTGACCGACACGCAGCGCATCCTCCGATCGGACCCGGGGCGGCCGCAGGTATGCAACGTCTGCCAGCTACACCGCCATTTCGGCGACGACTACGAGGCGATCTGGGACGGCGAGCGAACCGCCCGAACCGGTTGTGTCGACACCAAGAAGCTGCTGGCGGAGCGGATCATCGCCCACTACGCCCCGGCGCGAGAAACGTACAGGGAGCTGATGGCCGACCCGACCCGGCTGCGCGCCATCCTGGATGAAGGCGCCGAACGGATTCGACCGATTGCCGAGGCCACCATGGCCGAAGTCCGCGAACGTATGGGCCTGCGCTAGGTCGCCTCGAGACACGGCGCCGAGCGCCCGGGATCGGCAGCGAGCGCCCGGGATCGACGGGCCGCCGGCGGGATCGCGGCCGCCAACGATCGGAGCAGGCCGGGCCGCTTGCCGCGGCGTACCATTCCGGAGTAAGTCTGCGTAGAGGATCGGGGAGGATGAGCGAACAACCTTCCGCAGGACCCTTCCAGCTGACCGAACGCGAGCATCGCTGGCTGACTGCCCTGCTGATCCTGGGGACGGTGGCGGTCGCCTTCGTCGTCGTCTACTTCGTGACCAGCCTGATCGCGTACTTCAACGACGTGATCATGATCTTCTTCCTGGCCTGGCTGCTCGCCTTCATCCTGAGCCCGCTGGCCAACGGCCTGCTGCATTTATTCCCGAGGTTGCCGCGGGCCATCGCCGTGATCATCGTCTACAGCCTGTTGATCGTCGTCGTGCTCGCCGCCCTCATCGTCGTGGCGCAGCAGCTCTACGGCTCGGTCAGCACCCTGGTGAGCAACTGGCCCACGCCGGACCAGCTCACCACGATCCTGGCGCCGTGGCAACAGAGGCTGGACTCGATCGGCCTGAGCCAGATCCACCTGGCAGACCAGATGACTAACGCCCTGATCAACCTCAAGAACGGCGCCGACGCCCTGGTCCAGCCGCTGGGCGACATCGCGTTCGCCAGCCTTGGCATCATGGGCAACCTGCTCTTCGTGTTCTTCCTCTCGCTCTACATGTCCGTCGACCGCGAGCGAATCGTCAGCTTCCTCTTCCGCCTGGTCCCACCTGCCTACAAGGACGAAGCGAAGCTGCTCGAGCACAGCATCTCGCGCTCGTTTGGCGGCTTCCTGCGCGGCCAGGCTCTGATTGGGCTCATGTACGGCGCCGTGTCCATGGCTGCCAGCCTGCTGCTCGGCTTGCCCTACATGCCGGTGACGGCGGTTTCGTCGGGCGTGCTGCAGGCGATCCCGTTCTTCGGTCCATTCATCTCATGGATGCCGCCGGTGCTCGTAGCGATCTTCTTCGTGCCCGATGCCGTCCTGCCCGTTCTCATCATCATGGTCGTCGGCTGGTTCGTGCTGATGAACGCCATCCAGCCGCGATTGATGGCCGAGGCGGTGGGTCTCCACCCGGTCGTGGTCCTGGGCTCGGTCATGATCGGCACCAAGCTGGCCGGCATCCCTGGCGCCATCTTCGGCATTCCCGTGGCGGCCGTGGTCGCAGCATTCTTCTTCTACTACCTGGGACACATGCGAGTCGACGCCCAACCCGTGGCCGTGCGGGCCGCGCGCCGGATCGAAGAGCGCGAGGGCAGGCCGGTTCGCGTCCCGCGCCTGCCCCAGGCCGGCGAGGACCAGGAGGTGGAGCCGGGGTCCGCGGCCGCGCCGCAGCCCATGGCCCGCAAGCAGGTCCGCGCCCCCAAGCCCGAGACGCCCGCGCCGACGCCCGAAGCCTAGCCCGGATACGACCGAGCGGCCGCTCGATGAGCAGCCGCTCGGTATGGGTCAGAGGCAGGTTCGATCGGCGAGCCGCCGATCGAACGCCCGGCTCACGACTTGGGCACGACCTTCAGATCGGTGCCGATGCCCACCAGCGTCGCCTGGGTCATGTTGTAGCCGTCGAGCTGGTACGCGTGCGAGGTTCCCGGAGCCACGTAGATCCCTAAACCGCCGTCAGCGGTGGCGTAGACGTTGCCGGACAGGCCGCCGAAGCTGCCGGCGCCGAGAGAGACGCCGCTCTGGGCCGGGCAATCGCTGGGAGTCATCAGGCACCACTTGCCCTCGAAGACTTTGATCGTTGCGCCGCTCGAACCCTTGTAGCTGATCTTGGCCCCACCGGGCAACGTGGTGGCATCCCAGGTCATGGACACCAGGGACCAGCCCTTGGGGAGGCTGGCGCAATAGAAGTTCCATTTCAGCGTGTTGGCGGCTTTAACGAACTCAGGCTGGTTGCCGGAGCCGCCAGTGCAGAACGCGGCGGGCGAGGTGGGGCCGGCCGACGGGGTTGCCGTCGGTTTGCTGGTCGGGGTCGGGGTGGCCGGCGCCGTGGGCGGCGCCGGAGTCGGGAAGGACGGCAGGGGCGTGATGGTGGTCTCGGCCCCCTGCGTGGCCGTTGGCGTGGGAGTTTGCGCTGCGACAGTCGGCGTCGGGGTCCTGACGACGTAGATGGGCGTGGGCTGTGCGGAGCTGGAGCACGCCGTGACGGCCAGCGCCCCGACGAGGGCGGCACTGGCCAGGGCGGCGGTGCGGAAGCCGCGGTGATTCACGAGCAGTCCTCTATCGTTCACATGTTCCCCCAGTGTCGACGAGGTCGAGGCAGTAGGCCGACCTCGAAATCCGCAAGACCGATTGTGCTCCTCCTGCCGTCCCCTACGCGGGCACCGCAGGCTGGGCGTTGAAGATGGACACCTGTGCGGTTTCGGGGAGCATGACGCCCAGGACCTTCTGCAGGGCGAGTACGTGGACGCACGATCCCCAGCTCTCAAAGAAGTGGCAGGTGCACTGCCAGGCTCCGCCGTCGAGTCGGACTGTATGAGTGTCGTTGTCGCCCTTGAACGAGACGGCGAGCTGTTCGAAGGTGATCCGATCCAGCTCACGGGCGTAGCGATTTGCCTTCTCGACCTTCCCGATGAGAGTGCTATGCATCGCGTGTACCCTCCGTCGCCCTGCTTGCCCCGAAGAGGTCCCGCCGCCGACCGCCCACACGAGCGGCCGGGCCGGTTCGCCTCACTTTACAGCTGCGAGCCAATTGTGAGCGGGAGTTCCCAGATGACCGAATTGCCAGTTCGTAGACGTACGAACGGCAGATCTGACGGCCGTTGCGCATCCCTTGTTTCGGCCACCGAGGAACCCGACGCCGGGGCGCCGGTTGTCGAAACGAGGGTCGACCTGCCCGCGCCATCAGGGACCAGAACGCTCGTTCGAGTCGAGGGAGCGGTTCAGGCGCCGTGGACGATTCTCTCGCCGGCGGCGAGGTTCGCCTCGACCGCGGCCGTCGTCGCGGCCTCGGTGTAGACCCGAACCAGAGGCTCGGTGCCGCTGAAACGGACGAGCAGCCACGATCCGTCGTCGGCGAAGAACTTGAAGCCGTCGCCAGTCGAGAGTGGCTGCGTGCGCACGACCGGCCGTCCGGCCAGCTGTGCCGGAGCTCGGTCCGGCAGCTCGGCCAGCAGGCGGACCTTGAGGGACGGGTAGCTCGCCCGCTCGAAGTGCAGGTCCGCACGCCGATAGCTCGAGGGCCCGGCAATCTCGTGCAGGTGGGCGATCGCCGTGCTCGCCGGCCATCGGCCGGCGGCCCTCTCGCAGACGAACAGGTCGAGCAGCATCAGATCCGCGAAGATGCCGTCGCGCTCGGGCAGATGCATGCCAAAGCCGAAGCCGCCCGATTCTTCGCCGCCCATCATGGCCCCGGTCTCGATCATCCTGGGGCCCACGTACTTGAACCCGACAGGGGTTTCGTAGACGGGTACCCCGTAGCGCTCGCCCAGCCGTTCCGCCATGGACGTCTCGTTGACGGTCTTGACGACCGGCGCCCGCAGGCCTCGGTGCTCCGCCAGGTAGTACATCAGCAGGCCGAAGATCTGCAGCGTGGTGACGAAGGTGCCGCGCTCGTCGGCCAGACCGGCCCGATCGGCATCGCCGTCGAGGAGCAGCCCCAGGTCGTACCCGCCGCCGGCCAGCCTGGCCAGGGCGTCGTTCACGTTGGGTGGGATCGGCTCCGGGTTCACGCCACCGAAGTAGGGGTTCCGCTCCGAGTGGATCTCGGTCAGACGGATCCTGCCGCCGGCGAGAAGCCGCGGCAGCCAGCCCGCCCCCGAGCCGTAGAGCGGATCGACCAGGACGCTCAGGTCGGCCGCCGCCAGGCGGTCAAGATCCAGGTTCGGGCGGATGAAGTCCAGGTAGCCGGCGTACGGGTCGAAACGCGCCAGCATGCCCGCGGCCTCGGCGTCGGCGAGTGGCCGCCTGGGAATCGGCCTGCCCGCGTCCGCGGCCAGCAGCGCCTCGACCGCGGAGAGCATCTCGGGACCCGCCGCCGCGCCCGTCGGCGACTTGATCTTGAAGCCGTTGTCCGTCCAGGGGTTGTGGCTGGCGGTGATGACGATGCCGGCCGCCGACCCGCGCTGAACCACCTCGAACGAGGACATCTGCGTCGGCACGGCCTCTGCCGCCAGGGCGACCGGGATAGCGTGGGCCAACACGACCTCCGCGGCCGCCGCGGCGAAATGCTCGCTGGCGAAGCGGCGGTCGAAGGCGACGACGATCCCCCTGGACTGCTCGCCGCGCTCGACCACGTACTCGGCCACGGCCCGTGCGCAGCGCCGGACATTCTCGAAGGTGAACTCGTCCGCAGTTCGGCCACGCCAGCCGTCCGTACCGAAGACGATCCGAGTCGGCGCCGAGGTTGCCGTTGTGGCGCTCACCTGGTGGTCTCCCTGGTCGGTGCGGGCTGGCTGGACCCGGTCATCTCCTCGGCGATCACGCGCACGTCCTGCGAGCGATCCGCGGCGCAGACGAGGAGCGCGTCGGGCGTGTCCACGACGATGGCGTCGGTGAGTCCGATGGTCACCACCAACCGGTCGCCCGCCAGGACGAGGCTGTTCGAGGACCCGATGTCGCGTCTGTGTCCGGTGCCCGCCATACCGGCTTCTTGGACCCCGGCCCCGTCGGGATTAGCCGGGCCGGCGCCGCCGCGCGAAGCCGTGTGCCAGGCGTCTCGTAACGCCGCCCAGCTGCCAAGGTCGTTCCAGCCGACATCGATGGGCACGACCGCGACGGCACCCTCCAGCGACGCGGGCTCCATCACGGCGTAGTCGATCGAGGTGGCTCTCAGCGTGGGATACACGAGGTCGAGGTCTTCCGGTGCGCCCGACGCGCAGGCGGCGGCGATGGGTCCGACGATCTCGGGAGCGTGCCGCGACAGCCGGTAGCGGATCGTGGCGCGTGTCCACACGAAGATGCCGGCGTTCCAGTGTGCGAGCCCTGTCGCGATCAGCTCATTGGCCCGTTGCGCGGTGGGCTTCTCCACGAACCGCTCCACCGTGAACGTGTCGCGCCCGGCCACCACTCGAGCCGGCGGCCGCGCCATGACGTAGCCGTACCCGGTCTCGGGACGGTCCGGCTTCACGCCCAGCGTCACCAGGGAGCCGCCCGAGGCCACGTCGCCGGCCACCGCCAGGGCGGCGCGCAGGCCCGCCTCGTCGGCGATGTGGGCGTCGGCCGGGACCACGATCATCGCCTCGTCCGCCGGCCGGTCGATCGCCTCGGCCGCGATGGCCACGGCCGCCGCGGTGTTGCGGCCCATCGGCTCACCGCTGAAGTTGGGCGTCGGGATGGCCGGCAGCTGCTGGCGGGCTATGTCGAGGTACCGCCGCTCCGTCACCACGTAGACATCGCGCGGCTCCAGCAGCGGTGCGAGCCGTGCCACGGAGCGCTGGATGAGGGTGTCATCCCCGATCAGCCGCAGAAACGGCTTGGGGCGCTCGGGAGTGCTGAGCGGCCACAGCCGCGTTCCGACTCCGCCAGCGAGCACGACGGCGTACATGCGGTCAGGATCCGGCGGTGGCGCCGGGGATGGCAACCCCGCATTCGTCTGCCAGGGCCTCGGCCTTGTCGATCCGCTCCCATGTGAAGTCGACGTCCGTCCGACCAAAGTGCCCGTACGCGGCGGTCGGCCTGTAAATGGCCCGCTGCAGGTCCAGGGCATCGATGATCGCCGCCGGCCGAAGGTCGAAATGCTTCTCGATCGCGGCCAGGATTCGTTCGCCCGGCACCCGCTCCGTCCCGAACGTCTCGATCGAGATCGAGGCCGGCCGGGCAATGCCGATGGTGTAGGCGAGCTGGATCTCGAAACGGTCGGCCAGACCCGCCGCGACGACGTTCTTCGAGACCCAGCGAGCGGCGTAGCTGGCCGAGCGATCGACCTTGGTCGGGTCCTTGCCCGAGAAGGCGCCGCCGCCGTGGCGGGCCATGCCGCCGTACGTATCCACGATGATCTTGCGGCCGGTCAGGCCGGCATCGCCCATGGGGCCGCCGATGACGAAACGGCCAGTGGCGTTGATGTGGACTTCCGGGTCCCGGGGTCGTAGCGCGATCGGGATCGAAGGCAGGATGACCGTATCCATGATGTCGGCGCGGAGCCGCTCGCAGGCGATATCGGGATCGTGCTGGGCCGCGACCACGACGTTGGCGACTCGCCTGGGCACGCCGCGCTCGTACTCGACCGTGACCTGGGTCTTGCCGTCGGGGCGCAGGTAGGGCAGCTGGCCGCTCTTGCGGACGTCGGCCAGGCGTCGCGCGAGGCGATGGGCCAGCGCGATCGGCAGCGGCATGAGCTCGGGCGTCTCGCGGCAGGCGAACCCGACCATCATGCCCTGGTCGCCGGCCCCCAACTCGTGGCCGTCGGAGTCCACGCCCATGGCGATGTCGGGCGACTGCTCCTTGACGCTGACCAGCGTGCCGCAGGTCTGATAGTCGAACCCGTACTCAGCGTTGGTGTAGCCGATGGCCTTGACCGTGTCACGCACCACCGACTGGAAGTCCACGTACGTGGAGGTCGTGATCTCGCCCAGGACCAGAACGATGCCGGTGGTCGTGGCCGTCTCGCAGGCGACGCGCGCATCCGGGTCGTCGGTCAGGATAGCGTCCAGGATCGCGTCGGAGATCTGGTCGCACATCTTGTCCGGATGGCCCTCGGTCACGGACTCAGAGGTGAACAGGTACTGCGGGTCGTCGAAGAAGCTGGCCATCGTTCTCCAGGGTTGTCGCTCGAGCGATCAGGGCAGGGGGCCTCCGCCGCGCGGCAGTTCGAAGGGTAGCACGTGGGCGCCGCCCTTCCGGGGCACCGCCTGGGTTGTAGCCACGGAAGGCCGCCGTCGGCGGGGCGGCCGCGGCTCAGGTGCCGTGCTGCCAGGACCCCATGTACTCGGCTTGCTCCGCCGTGAGGGCGTCGAGCACGATCCCCATGGCCTCCAGTTTGAGCCGCGCGACCTCCCGATCGATCGCCTCCGGCACGTCGTGGACGCCGCTGCCGAGGTCCGCGGCATGGCCTCGCAGCCACTCCGCGCTGAGGGCCTGGTTGGCGAAGCTCATGTCCATCACCGCCGCCGGGTGACCCTCCGCGGCGCCCAGGTTGACGAGCCGGCCTTCGGCCAGGACGTGGACCCGCCGGTCGCCCAGGTCGTACTCCTCGACGTTCTCTCGGACCCTGCGAATCCGACCCCTGGCCAGCTCCTTCAGGGCGGTCAGGTCCAGCTCGACGTCGAAGTGGCCCGAGTTGCACATGACCGCGCCGTCGCGCATGACCTTGAAGTGCTCGGCCCGGATGACGTGGATGTCGCCGGTAGCCGTGATGAAGATATCGCCCCAGGGCGCGGCGTCGCCCATCGTCATGACCAGGTTGCCGTCCATCAGCGCTTCGAGAGCCCGGACCTGATCCACCTCCACGACCGCGACCTGCGCGCCCATGCCCCGGAACCGCGAGGCGATGCCGCGCCCGCACCAGCCGTAGCCCGCCACCACGACGTGCCGCCCGGCGATGAGGTGGTTCGTGGCGCGCAGCACGCCGTCCAGTGTGGACTGGCCGGTGCCGTACCGGTTGTCGAACAGGTGCTTGGTCAGGGCCTCGTTCACGGCCACGACCGGGTAGCCCAGGGCCCCGTCGGCGGCCATGGCCCGCAGGCGGATGACGCCGGTCGTGGTCTCCTCGGTGCCGGCCACGATCTCCGCCAGCTGGCTCCGCCGCTCCTGGTGGATCAGCGTGACGAGGTCGCAGCCGTCGTCCATGGTCATGTGGGGGTGCGTGTCGGCGGCGCGGTTGAGGTGTCTGTAGTAGAGGCTGCGGTCGGCGCCGTGGCGGGCGAAGACCGAGATCCCGTAGTTGACGACCAGCGCCGCGGCAACATCGTCCTGGGTGGAGAGGGGGTTCGAGGCGCACAGCACGACACCGGCCCCGCCCGCCTTCAGCGTCCGGACCAGGTTCGCCGTCTCGCTGGTCACGTGCAGGCACGCCGCCAGCCGCAGTCCCTGGAGCGGCTTGTCCCGTTGGAAGCGCTCGCGGATCAGGCGAAGGACCGGCATCTCCCGATCGGCCCACTCGATCCGGAGGACGCCGTCGGGGGCCAGCGCCAGATCCGCCAGGTCGTGCGGCGGCAGGCTGGGCTCGGCGGATGTCGGTCGAGTCGTCGTAGACATGGGGTCAGGACTCCTTGCGGCCGCTGAAGAGGCGACGGATCTGGCCCGTCCAGCCGCTCCAGGCCGGTTCGCTGCGGTGAATGAGCCTTTCCTCGAAGGTCACGTAGGCCTGGTAGCCAAGGCGTCGGTAGGCGGCCAAAGCCGGCGGATTGTCGGCCCGGACGTTGAGCACGACCTGGTCGCAGAAGCGCAGCAGCTCCGAGGTGACCGCGCTAGTGACGGCGGTGGCGTAGCCGCGGCCGCGATAGTCGACGTGGGTCATGACGTTGCCCACCACAGCCAGACGCGCCGAGGCGCTGATGACATGCGTGCCGGCAGCGGAAACGAGCCGGCCGCCGGAGCGGATGCCGTAGTAGAGCCCGTCGGCGATGGCGCTGGCCGGTAGCCAGGACGCGAAGCCCAGCTGGTACAGCCGATTGAGCTCGCCGATCTCGACCGGCAGGAGGCGCTGAACCTCGGCCGGGAAGGGTCGGAAATGCGACCGGTCCGTCCACATTCGGACCATCTCGGGTCCCGGATCCACACGGTATCGGACCGCGACCGCGCGCAGGTTCTCTAACCGCGCGGCGACGTAGGCGGTGCGTGGCTTGATGACGGACGCCAGGATCGCCTCGATGCCATCGTTTTCACCCATGACGAAGATCGGCTGCGGCGAATAGCCGGCGTACTGGAGCACCACGGCCACCGGGCGTCCGCCTGAAGTGGCGACTCCCCAGCGAGTGCGAAGGAATTCGCGGTCGTCCAGATCGCACAGGGCGTACGCGGAGAAGAGGCGATCCGTCTCCAGGAATGCCCTCAGCATCGCCCGATCGGTTGTCTCGTGGACGGCGAGGGCGTCGCGCTCGCGCTCGGCGATGGCCCGCGTCGTCACCGTCGCACCCGGAGGCCGCGCCGCTCGCCCGGGCGCACGGATCGCTCGAAACCGCCCCGGGCGGTTGCTTTGTCCTGGTCGCCTGAAAAGCTCACTTGATCATGTCCGCGGATCAGTACTGGATGACGCTCGTCGTTTTGTAACCACCCAGGCGGTCGCGCCCCTTGAGGGCGAGCAGCTCGACGAGGAACCCCAGGCCGACGATCTTGCCCTGCAACCGTTCGACCAGCTCGATCGTGCCACGGACGGTGCCGCCGGTGGCGAGCAGATCGTCCACTATGAGGATCCGCTGGCCGGGTCTGATTGCGTCCTTGTGGATCTCGAGCGTGTTGGAGCCGTACTCGAGCGCGTACTCGACCGAGACCGTTTCCGACGGCAGCTTGCCGAGCTTGCGCACCGGCACGAGACCGGCGTGGAGCTGGTATGCGATCGGGCCGCTGAATATGAACCCTCTGGACTCCATGCCGACGACGGCCTCCACGCGCGCCCCTCGGTACGGCTCGATCATGAGGTCGATCGCCTGGCGATACGCGTCCGCGTCTTTGAGAAGGGTTGTTATGTCGTAGAAGAGGATGCCCGGCTTGGGGAAGTCGGGGATCTCGCGAATCTTGGCGCGCAGTTCCTCGGCGGTCATGTCGAGGCGGTCCTCCGGGTCAGGCGATGAGCTGCTTTCGCAGGCGAAGTCTACCGCAGCGCCACTCACATTCGACCGGTAAACCTGCCGAATCCGGGTGCCCGGCGCGACCATGAGCGGGGCCGGCAGAGCCGCGCTCCGCGAGAGATCAGCCAGCGGGCGAGGGCGAGGGCGAGGGCGAGGGCGATGGCGTCGGCGGCGCAGGGGAGGACGATTTGTTCAGGATCGCCACGAGCTGCTGATCGATCACCGGCCCCAGCGACTTGGAGAAGGTCGCCGTCAGGTGGTGCTGATCCCGGAAGACGATCATGCCGTTGATCACCGCCGGGCACGCGCCCGTGCCGGGGCAGATGGCAGCGGTCAGGTTGATCAGGCCCGCGCCCGTGTCCTTGACCGCCACGGCCTCCCGCTTGCCCATGTTCGCGTTGTAGGCGACGCTGCGGCTGTAGGCGCAGCGCCTGTAGTCCGAGAGATTGCTCGACAGGCAGTCCGGGATGCTCATGTTCCACGGGTCGGGGATGTCCTGGATCATCACCAGCTGGCTGGAGCTGGGGATCTTCTCCATCTCGCGGGCCATGGCGTTGCCCTGGGCGGTGATGCTGGCATCGGCTGCATTCACGTTGAAGATCCAGCGGCTCATGGCGACGATGGCCAGGTTCGGTGGATGGGCCTTCAGCCGCGCGATGACGTTGTTGTTCCAGGTCGCGCACTCAGTGTATGGGCGCTTGAGGTTGATGTCCGTGATCGGGATGTCGACGAACGAGCAGTCGATCTTCAGATAGACCACGAGCTTCCAGCCGTGCGCCTTGGCCACCGCGTTGATCGCGGGAAATAGGGCCGACCCATGCGAGTCGCCGATCAGCGCCACCTGGTAAGTGCCGTGGATGTCGCCGTAGACGCACTTGCCCCACGCCGGCGGGACCGTCGTCGATTCCCAGCCCAGGCAGTTGTCCTTCCAGGGCTGCTCGTAATCTGTTGGGGCGTTGGCCAGCGTCGGCCGCAGGGCGTTCGTGACAGCAAACGAAGTGGGCGCCGGAGGAGCCGGGGCGAACGTGAGAGCCGGCGTCATCATCGGAGTGGGCGTCGGCGTTTGACCCGGCTCGGGCGTGGCGAAGGTGGCCAGAGGCGTCGCCGTCGCGGTAGAGGCGGTGTCGTCGGGCAGCGGCGTGTTGGTCGCCTCGACGACCGCCTCGGGCCCTCCACCCAGGTTGTTCAGGGTGTTCTCCGCACCCCACTGGAAGCTCGTGGCGAAGATGGCCACCAGGACCATCGCCGTCAGCCCGGCGACCACGGTCCGGCTGGGGCGGGGCAACGGGATGTAGCCGCGCCGGAAGGGCTCCTCGACAAGACCCCAGCTCACCGTAGCAACCGGAATGGAGAGGAGCGCGAGCGCGAGGGCCTGCCCCGGCGTCAGGAACTGCTGAACCTCGCCCGGCGAAACGATCGGCTGCAACGTTCCCTGCAGGTAGATCCCACCCAGGATCAGCATCGGCCAGTGCCACAGGTAGAGCGAGTAGCTGATCTTGCCAATGAAGCGGATCGGCAGCGACCGCAGGATCACGCCGGGGCCATGCGCCTCGGCGCCCGAGGCGATCAGCAGAACGCCGGCAATGGTCGGCACGAGAGCCGCCGTGCCCGGGTACGGGACGTTCGAGTCGAGCGCGAAGGCGTCGAAGAGCAGAGCCCCGAGCGCCAGCCACCCCAGGATCACCAGCAGCTGCGAAACCAGCGGGCGCACGAAACCGGGTATGCGAGCGAACGAACCGGCGCCGATGGCGAGCAGGCCGCCGGCCGCCAGCTGCCACGCCCGCGTCGGCAGCATGTAGAAGGCCCAGCTGGGGTTGGCCTCGGTCATGTACAGGCTGGCCAGGAACGAAACCACGACGATCAAGCCCAGCGCCAGCCCGGCACCCAGGCGCGGGCTGCGCCACGCCGCCACGAAGAGCAGCGCCGGCCAGACGAAGTAGAACTGCTCTTCCACGCCGAGCGACCAGAAGTGCAGGAAGGGCGAGTAGCTGACCGGGTTGAAGTAGTTCGTGGTGAGGGCGAAGCGGATGTTGGCGATCGAGAGCGCGGCGGAGGCGCCGTCCTCCATCGCGTCCGGGCGCTGGATGAGCGTGACCAGCACGTACGAGAGCGGAATCGTGACGAGCAGCACGACCGCCGCGGCGGGCAGGATCCGTCGCACTCGTCGGGCGTAGAACTTGGAGAAGCTGATTTTGCCGGTGCGCTCGCGCTCGCGGATCAGGAGGCCGGTGATCAGGAACCCGGAGATGACGAAGAAGAGATCGACGCCTATGTAGCCGCCGGGGACTTTGAGGTCCGAGTTGGACAGCAGGGCGGCGTGGAAGAAGACCACGAGCAGGACGGCAACGCCACGCAGGCCCTCGATGTCCGGGCGGAAGTTGTCCTTCTCGCCGCCCCCGGCCGCGCTTCTCCTGCCTGTTCGCTGCATCCCTTGTCCTTCTGTCCGGTCCCCGTGACGCGGGATGCGACGGAACTGACCGGCGGCGGGTGACGGGCCCTCGGCCCGGCCCGCAGCTTCGTCTCCGCCCCGGGCCGAGCATAGGGTACGCGATCGAGGCCGATTCCGGCCAAACGGGGCCCCCGGCCGGCGTCGCCGTCAGCCCGGGGCGGCCTGGGCGGCGGCTGCGCGCTCGCGCTGCTCGCGCTGCTCCCGCGCTGCCGGGAGGAGTCTCGCTACCACTGACTGGGCCACGCTCCAGGCCCGGACGGGGTCGCGCGGCAGGCGGATGCGGGCCTGGTTCGAGCCGAACCGGACGACCTCGCGGCCCATCGGAGCGAGCGCTCGCATCGCCGAAGCCCGCGTCAGCGTGCCCAGCCGGACGACCAGCTCGCCCTCCTCGCGCGATATCGACGCTACCCCGGCCGCCTCGGCGGCCATGCGCAGCTCCACCACCTCGAGCAGACGCAGGACCGGCGGCGGCGGCGGCCCGAAACGATCGGCCAGCTCCTGGCGGAAGGCGGCCAGCTCGCCGGCGGTTCGGACGCGCCCGAGGCGCCGGTAGAGCTCGAGCTTCTGGGCGGTGTCGGGTACGTAGGCATCCGGCAGGTGGGCGTCCACCGGGAGGTCGACGACCGCGCCAGGCCGCTCGATCTCGGGCGTCCGGCCTTCGAATTCGGCCTTCTGCTCCTCGACCGCCTCGGCGAGCAGACGCGTGTAGAGGTCGAAGCCGACGGCAGCCACGTGGCCATGCTGCTCCGCGCCCAGGATGTTGCCGGCACCCCGAATCTCCAGGTCCGAGAGAGCGATCTGGAATCCGGCCCCCAGCTCCGAGGCGTTGAAGATCGCCTGCAACCGCTTGCGGGCCACGTCCGAGAGCTTCTCGCGCCGCCGGTACAGCAGGTACGCGTAGGCACGACGGGACGATCGGCCGACCCGGCCGCGGAGCTGGTACAGCTGGGCCAGGCCCAGGGTGTCGGCTCGGTCGATGATGATCGTGTTGGCGTTCGGTATGTCGAGGCCCGATTCGATGATCGTGGTGCAAACCAGGACATCCGTCGCGCCGCCGGCGAAGGCGATCATCACCCTCTCGAGCCGGCCCTCCGGCATCTGGCCGTGGCCGACCGCGATCCGGACTCCGGGCAGCAGCTGGCGCAGCTGATCGGCCTGGGCCTCGATCGTCTCGACGCGGTTGTGAACGAAGAAGACCTGCCCGCCACGATCCAGCTCGCGCAGGATGGCGTCGCGGACGAGCCCGGCAGAGGCCTCGGCGACACGGGTCTGGATCGGGAGGCGGTCCTCGGGTGGCGTCTCGATCAGCGACATGTCGCGGACGCCGGCCAGGGCCAGGTTGAGCGTGCGCGGGATCGGCGTGGCGGAGAGCGTCAGGACATCGACCTCCCGGCGCAGCTTCTTGAGCCGCTCCTTGGCCGCCACCCCAAAGCGCTGTTCCTCGTCGACGATGACCGTGCCCAGATCCTTGAACCGGACGTCCTTGCTGAGAAGGCGGTGAGTGCCGATGACGATGTCGATCGAGCCCTCCGCCAGCCCCTCCACGGTCGCCTCCTGCTCCTTCTGCGAAACGAAGCGGCTGAGCAGACGGATGGTCACCGGGAAGGCGGCGAGGCGCTGGCTGAAGGTCTCGTAGTGCTGGGCCGCGAGGACGGTGGTGGGAACGAGCACGGCGACCTGCTTGCCGCCCTGGATGGCCTTGAAGGCGCCGCGCAGCGCGACCTCCGTCTTGCCGTAGCCGACGTCGCCGACGACCAGGCGGTCCATCGGACGGCCGGCCTCCATGTCGAGCTTGACCTCCGCCGTGGCCCGCAGCTGGTCCAGCGTCTCTTCGTACGGGAACGAAGCCTCGAGCTCCTGCTGCCACGGGGTATCGGGCGGGTAGGCGAAGCCGGGTGCGGTGGCTCTCGCGGCATAGATCTCGAGCAGCTCTTTGGCGAGGTCGGTGACCGCGCGCTTGACGCGCTGCTTGGTCCGCAGCCACTCGCTGCCGCCGAGCTTGCTCAGCTCGGGGTTCTCGCCGCCGGAGTAGCGGCTGATGCGGCTGATCTGCTCGACAGGGAGAAAGATCTTGTCGGTCCCGGCGAAGCCCAGCTCCAGGTAGTCGCGCTCTTCGCCGGCGATCCCGCGGCGCAACATCCGCTCGTAGCGGGCGATGCCGTGATCGATGTGGACGACGAGATCGCCCGGCGTCAGGCGCTCCAGCACGTCGCGCGGAACGACGCGCCGCAGGGCCTTGGGCCGGCGAACTCGGACGGCCCCGAACAGCTCACGGTCTGTGACCAGCACGAGGCCGTCGGGGCCATCGGCGAAGCCGCCGTTGAGGCTGCGACCGACGAGCGTCCTGGTGCCGGGGGCGGGCGCTTCGGCGATTCGGTCGATGGCGGCCGTCGGCATGCCCTGCTCGGTCAACAGCTCGGCCAGGCGGGGAGCCTGGTCTGACGCCAGGACGACCCGATCCCCCTCGCTCGTCCAGCCTGCGATCGTCTGCGCCAGGCGTGCCGTCCGTGCAGGCGGCAGGGCCGGCTCGCGCCACCCAAAGAGGTCGCCCATCGGCGTTCCGCCGCCGGTCGGCGCGGCCGCTTCGGACTCCCAGGTGAGCTCCAGCGTGCGGCCACGCAGCAGGCGCGACTTCCAGTCGCGCGGGCCGAGGTACGCCTCCGGCCACCGGTCGGGCAGGTCGTGCGCTCCGACCAGCTCGTTGCGACGCTCCTGAGCCTGGCGCCACAGGAAGTCCGCGGCGTCGGCGATCTCGCCCGGCTCGTCGAGGACGAGCAGCGTTCCGACCGGCACGTGGTCGAGGCCGGTGGCGGGGCACAGGACCGCGGCCCAGACCTCGGCGGCGTCACCCGTCTCCAGGGCGCGCGCCGATGCGGCAAGATCGTGGACGTGGCCGGAATGGGCGCCCAGCTCGCCGGTGCCGGCGCGGACTCCCTCCTCGAATCGGGCGAGGTCCGCCGCCAGGCGTTCGCCCAGGCTGGCGGCGACACGGCCGGGCAGGCTCGTGAGGCGCTCACGTATCTCCGATATGCCCCCCGCCGGGACCAGAAACTCACTGGCGGGGAGCAGCGCCACTTCCTCGACGGGGTGGAGGCTGCGCTGGTCGGCCGGGTCGAAGACGCGCATCGAGTCGATCTCGTCGCCGAAAAGCTCGATCCGGATCGGCAGCGGGGCCGCGGAGGGGAAGACGTCCACGAGGCCGCCCCGACGGGCGAACTCGCCGCGGCCGGCCACTTCCAGCACCGGGTCGTAGCCGAGGCCGAGCAGATCGTGAATCAGCTCGTCCTGGTGGAGACGGGCGCCGACGCGCAGGCGGCTCGGGCTGGCGGGTATCTCCTGCGGGTCAAGGGTGTGCTGAAGCAGCGCCTGGACGCTCGCGACCAGGACCCGGGCACGGCCGGAGCGCCATGCGGCCAGGGCCGCTACGCGGGCCGCAGTCTCGTCGCGAACCAGCTCACTGCGCTCGTAGGCGAGCGCCGTGCGCGGCTCCAGCACGGCCACGGCGTCCGGGTCGCCCAGCCAGGCTTGCAGCTCTTCGGCGACGCGATCGCCGATCTCCGCGTCGCGGGCCACCCAGCAGAGCCGCTCCCCGGCGCCGGCGGCCGGGCTGGCCGGACTCGCGGCTGCGCCGCCATCGAGTGCCAGCGCGGCCGCGAGGAACGACTTGGCGCCGTGCGGCACGGACGCCAGCGAAGCGTGGCGGCCGCCAGCGGGGAGTGGCGCGCTCTCCGTTCCGAGCCTGTGTCTCAACGCCGCAAAGGCGCCGCTGTCGTGCAGGAGCGGCGGCAGGACGTGCAGATCCGGCAGACGCCTGGCGCTCGGAGCGGCACCGGACCCGCCGGCGGCGATCGCGGCCTCGCGGCTCGCTTCGGCCCTGGCGGCCTGGGCCGCCCGGTACGCCGCCCGGACCTCGGTGTCGACGTGCCGCTCCTTGCCACGCTTGCCTCGCCGGATCGGTTCCGCCGCCTCCTCGCCGGTGATCGGCAGCTCCTCCGCGTCCCCGTCACCCGGTCGAGCCCGATCGGGTGGACCCAGGCCTTCCTCGCCGAGCGGGTCGGCCTCCCCGCTGAGGGCGGCTTCGATCTGGCGGCGGAGAGAGCGGCCTTCGCGCAGGCTCACTCGCCGGCCTCGGGCGGTTTCGGCTTGCGCCAGCCAGTGCGCGTGCGCCTGATGCCGTCCTGACCGGGCGGCCCGTCGACGGCGCCCGGAGGAGCCGAACGTTCCTCATCATCCGGCCGCAGCTCCAAGGCGTTGTAATGGTTCGCCGCCTTGTTCGTGCCCTCGCGCGCCCAGGCTTCGACCGCGTCCGCCGCGGTGTCGAGCAGCTCGGGCAGGCGTCCCCGCTCACCCCGCGTGAACTGGCTCAGGACGTGGTCGATCGCGTCTGCCCCGGGCTCGCCTATACCGACTCGCAGTCTGCTGAACTTCTCCGTCCCCAACTCCTCCACGATCGAGCGCAGCCCGTTGTGGCCGCCGGCGCTGCCGCCCTCGCGGAACCGCAGCTTGCCGAAGGGAAGGGCGAAATCGTCGGCCACGACCAGCAGCTCGCCCAGCGGAGCATGTTCACGCGCGAGCACCCTGCGCACCGCCAGGCCCGAGTCGTTCATGTAGGTGAGAGGCTTCACGAGCACGAGATCAAGGCCTCGAAAGCGCCCCTGGACGATGGCCGAGGCGTCGCGCGTTCGACCCCGACCGGACCAGCCGGCCCTGTCGGCCAGACGATCGAGGACCATCCAGCCGATGTTGTGGCGCGTCTTCTCGTACTGGGGACCCGGATTGCCGAGGCCGACGACGATCTTCACCGCTGCTCCACAGGTGGCGCCGCGAAGGATCGCGACATGAAAAACAAGCCCTGATCCAGTTCCGGAGGGCCTGCGGGCATGGTATCAGGGGCGGCGGCGCACCAGATCCGGCGCCCGCCCGCGCACCCTGGGCGGTGCTATCTCTCGGGTGGCGCGGCGTGCTTGTGCGGCAGCAAGGCCAAGACCTGCTTTTCCAGGGTTCGCATGGCCGCCTCCTCCACCGGCTCGGCGTGGTCCCAGCCGCAGATGTGCAGCGTGCCGTGCACCGCGAGCAGGAGCATCTCTTCGGCGGGGCTCCAGCGCAGATCGCCGGTCTGCCCTCCGCGGCCGGCCGAAGCCTGCGCGATGGCTCGTTCCACCGAGACGATCACATCGCCCAGGTGGGCGCGCAGCCCGGGCGGCAGGGCGAAGGCCTGCTTGAAGGCGGCCGCCACCCATGGGTCGCGATCGCCCGGCATGCCATGCTCGTGGGCCGGGAAAGCCTCCGGCGGGAAGAATGGAAACGAGAGAACGTCCGTCGGCCCATCGTGGCCCATGTGTACCGCGTTCAGCTGCGCCAGCTCCCAGTCGGCCGACAGGACGACGCCGATCGATGACGGACCCGGGGCTCCGGCAGCCTCCAGGGCCGCCCGCACGGCGGTCGCGAGGCGGTGTCTCGATACCGGCTGCGCGACCCCCGTCCGGACCGTCACGTCGATGCGGAACGGCGGCAGATAGACCGAGGCCGTGGCGCTGCCGTCGGAATCGGCCGGCGCAGGCGCGCTTGCGTCCTCGGCGTGGCGCCCGTCCGTCGGCTCGGGCTCCACCGCCGCCTGCCCGCTCAATGCTCCGCGTGCGGCGCCTGCGCGCCGACCTCCCGATCCCCCATTGACAGGGCTCCTCCGCTAACCCAGACCACGCCCGCGACGCGACTCTAGCTCGACGACCTTGCTCTGAGGATATGCGATGCGCTGGTGGTACATCCCCAGCAGCTGTCGCACGAAGGCCTCGCGAATGTTCTCGAGATCTCGGATCGTCAGGTCGCACTCGTTGAGCTGGCCATCGGCGAGGCGTTCTCCGACGATCTGGGCGACCATGGCCCTGATGGTCGGCTCATCGCGGCTGGACAGCGAACGGACGGAAGCCTCCACTCCGTCGGCCAGCATGAGCACGGCAGCCTCGCGCGACTGCGGTTTGGGGCCGGCGTGGCGGAAACGGTTGATGTCGACGGTTTCGGCCGCTGCCCGGCCCGCCTTCGTATCCAGCCCGCCAAACGGAGCCGCCGCCGCCGCGCGGGCCTTGGCGTAGAAGAAGCCGATCAGCGAGGTCCCGTGATGCTGCGGGATGAATGCGATCAGGGGCCCGGGCAACCGGGCCTTCTGTGCCAGGTTTACGCCGTCGGCGACGTGCTGCCTGAGGATGGCGGCGCTGTCCTCGGGGTCCAGCTGATCGTGGACGTTGTCACCGCCCTGCTGGTTCTCGATGAAGACCAGGGGGTTGGCGAGCTTGCCCACGTCGTGGTAGAAGGCGGCCACGCGCGCCAGCAGCGGGTCCGCCCCGATGGACTCGGCCGCCCGCTCGGCCAGGTTGCCGACCATCAGGGAGTGGTGGTACGTCCCGGGGGTCTCGACCAGGAGCCGCCGGAGAAGCGGCTGCGAAGGGTTGGCCAGCTCGAGCAATTGCGAGCCGGTGAGGATGCCGAAGAGGTTGCCCAGCAGCGCGAAGCTGCCCAGAGTCAGCACCGTGGCAACGAGCGCCGAACCCGCGGCGGCTATCGACAACTGCAGCAGCCCAGTGGCGTCGTGCTGGCCGAGCATCGTGAAGACGCCGAGGACCACCACCTCGGCCGCGGCTACGGCCAGCGCCGCCTGGACGAAGTAGTGCTGGCGCTCGCCGTTGCGGATTGCGACGACGCCCGCCAGCCCACCAAGGAAGACGTAGCTGGCCAGTTCGAGAGATGACCCGTTGACCAGACCCACGAGCGTGGCGAGCAGGGCCAGCAAGATGGCACCCATGCCGGCATCGAGCAGCACGGTCAGCAGCATGCCCGCGGCCGCGGTCGGAATCAGATACGGCAGCCAGGCCCGACCAGCGGGGAGTTTCTCGGCCAGGGCGACGAGGACGAAGACGAGACCGATCAGGACGAGCGTCCGGCCGCGCAGCCAGTACTCGGGGCGGTAGCGCCACAGCCAGGCCAGGAGCAGGGCGGCGATCAGGCCGCCGAGAAGGAGCCATGCCGCCGGCTTTCCCCAATCGATGCGGGACGAGTTCAGGCCGAAGTAGATGATGTCGACCATGACTGCCGGCGTGACCAGGTGGTTCTGATCCACGATCACCTGACCGGCCTTGAAAGTGTCCTTCACCGGGGCGACGCTGGCGATGGCCCTGGTTCGGGCCTGCTGGGTCAGCGCCTGGCTGTAGGTGGAGTTGGCCACGACCAGCGGAGTAACCAGCGCGGCGACGAGCTGCTGTTCGGAGTCGCTGAGCTCGACGGGCATCGCCTGCGCCACCAGGGTCGGGGCGTCGGACGGGTCGCGGATCTCCTGCCCCTGCTCGATTGACAGGATCAGCTGCTCGGCGTCCCACTCGACGGTTGGCCAGCGCGTGGAATCGAGCGCAACCAGGATCGATCGCGCGTCCGACGGGAGCGAGGGCAACGCCGTCTGCAGAGCGGCCTGGAGAGCCGCCGGCGTCTTGCTCGTGTTGAAGGCATTGTCGACCGGGGCAAGCTCGAGCTGGAGGACAGCCAGCTGCGTGCGGGCGATCGTGGCGGCGCCCTGCGTCGTGTAGTCGTATTGGGGCGGGACGGCGGCAGCCGCAGCCTGCTGCGCGGCGTCGGTTTCGACCGGGTTCTCGATGACGGCATCGCGCGGGGCTCGCACCGCGACGCTGGCGACCATGCCTGCCGCGAGCACGTTCTTGGTGGGCGCCAGGTCCGGGGCGACGCCCACGGCGAGTCCGCCAACCAGCACGGCCGCCGCGATCAGGAGCCGAGCGGCATCGCGTCGCCCGAACGGGCGCGGCAGTTCGTGCGGCTCCCTCAGCATGGCGCGACGGTCACGATCCGCCGGCGGAGCGCGACGCCAGCAGCTGGGATACCAGCTGGCTGACGACCTTGCCGTCGGCCCGGCCGCGCGTCCTGGGCGAAACGATGCCCATTACCTTGCCCATGTCGCGTGGTGAGGCCGCCCCGGACTCGGCGATGGCAGCCTCGACCATGACCCGGAGCTCGGCTTCCGACAGCGGTTGGGGCATGAACTCGGAGATGACCGCGATGGCGGCCTCCTCCTTGGCCACGAGATCCTCGCGGCCGCCGGCGCGGAAGGCAGCCACCGATTCGCGGCGGATCTTCAGCTCGCGCGCGAGAAGGCCGAGCATCTCGTCGTCGGAAAGCTCGTGCTTGCCTTCCTTTTCGGCTCGCTGAACGGCGGCCAGCACCATGCGCAGCGCATCGCGGCGCATGGCGTCATTCGACCGCATGGCGGCCTTCAACTCGGTATCTAGTCGATCTCGGAGGGACACCGGTGTGGCACCTCGGGTGGGCAGCGCGGCTGCGGCGGGGTCGCGCGACCCTTCGACGGCGTGTCTGGTCCCGCTAGCTCTGCTGCTGGCGAGCGACCTTCTTGCGCTTCGCTTCCTTGCGCTTGCGCTTCACGCTCGGCTTCTCGTAGTGCTCGCGGCGACGGGCCTCGGCCAGGATGCCGCTCTGCTGGATCTTCTTGTTGAACCGGCGCAGGGCACTTTCGAAGCTCTCGTTCTCACCCACACGGACTTCTGCCAATCCGGAAATCACCTCCTTCGGGGCCCGTTCGCAGACGCCTAACATCACGCTCCAGCGAGCACGCATAAGCCACCCGCGGACAGGGCGGGCGGAGTGTAGCCCTATCCCGCCTCGGTTGTCCACCCGATGGCCGAGCCGAGGGACGGGCACCCGATCCGCCGCGACTCACAAGCCGGAGCGGGAGCCCTGGCCTGGACCCGTCGAACGCGCGCTGCGAACGGATCAAACTGCCGCGCCGCTCCGTACACTGTCTGCGCCGGAATGGGGATTCCGCGAGGGCCGCCCGACTCGAGATCGGTGGCTATGGTGGCCCTCCCCCAATCCGCGGAAACCGGAAGGGGAAGACGTGCCCAGGTCGATCGCGGAATCGGATCCCGATGCCTACATCTGCGCCTTCAACGCCGCGGGAACGTCGCCCACGGTGCATTTCCCGATGCCGCCCGAGACCTGATACCGGGACGGGCGGTCGCTACGATGGCGCGGATGGATCGGCTGGACAGCCTGCTTGACATCATCGACCAGGGCGAGAGCCGCTACGGCGACCGCTTCGCCTTCGGCATGCGCGGCGATGACGGGTCGAGCGAGCACTGGACCTACCGCGAGCTGAACCGCCGCAGCCGGATCATAGCCTGGCGCCTTCGGGCAGTGGGACTGCAGCCCGGCGATCGGCTGCTGGTCTGGGCCCCCTCCAGCCCGGCCGTGCCGGCTCTCTACTTCGGTGCGATGCGGGCCGGCGTCACCAGCGTGCCGCTGGACCTGCGCATGTCCAGCGGCGCGATCGAGCGCATCGTGGCCCGCGCGGACGCGCGCCGCCTCGTCCTGGGCACCGGCCGCGACACCCCGGACCCGGCCGACGCGCGCCTGGAGCACTTCCCTTCGTCCGTCGCCGAACGGCTCGCCGCGGAGCCCGACGCGACCTTCCCGGCCGACTGGGAAGCACAGGTCGACTCGTGGCGGCGCCCCGGCCGCGAGGACCTGGCCGAGATCATCTTCACCTCGGGCACCACCGGCGAGCCAAAGGGCGTGATGCTGACCCACGGCAATCTGATCGGCACCCTGGAGGCCGCCTACAACCTCCTTCCCGAGCAGGAGCACCGTGCCGTCTCGCTGCTGCCGCTCTCCCATCTGCTCGAGCAAGTGGCGACGGTGTTCTACGCCATGAGCGTAGGCGCCCACGTGCTGTACATCCGCAGCCGCAACCCCAGGGTGATCTTCGAGGCGATCCGCGATCACCGAACCACGTCGCTCGTGCTGGTCCCGCAGATCATCGACCTCTTCTGGTCGGCCATCGAGACCGAGGTCGCCCGGCAGGGCAGGCTCAACGCCTTCAACCGGCTGCGCCTGGTCGCGCGCCGGCTCCCCTACCCCGCCCGCCGCCGCCTCTTCGTCCAGGTCCATCGCCAGTTCGGCGGCTCGCTCAATCTCATCGTTTCGGCGGCCGCCTTCCTGCCGCCATCGCTGCAGCAGGCGTGGGAGGACCTCGGGGTGGTGGTCATGCAGGGCTACGGCGCCACCGAGTGCGGCGTCGCCTCGGCCACGAACCAGCGCGATCACGGCCTTGGGACGGTGGGACGGACGATCCCCCCGGTCCAGGTGAAGCTCGCCGACGACGGCGAGGTGCTGGTGGCGGGGCCCACTCTCTTCAGCGGCTACTGGCACGATCCGGTGACCACCGCGGACGCCTTCACAGCGGACGGTTGGTACAGGACGGGCGACGTCGGCCGCCACGACGGGTCGGGACACCTGGTCCTGATGGGCCGCAAGAAGGACATCATCGTCCTGCCCAACGGTTTGAACGTCTACCCAGAGGACGTCGAGAACGCCCTCCGCACAGCCGGCATCCGCGACGCGGTGGTGGTCGAACCGCTGCCCGGCCGGATCGAGGCCGTAGTGCTCGCGCCGGGCGCTCCGCTGCTACCGCAGCCCGACGAACCGGCCGACGCCACCCGCGCGCCCGAGATCGACGATCCGGTTCGCGTCAGGGCGGAGATCGAATCGGCCGTGCGATCGGCCAACCGCACCCTGGCGGTCCACCAGCGGGTCGTGGCCTGGCGCTTGTGGCCCGACGCCGACTTCCCGCGGACGCACACGTTCAAGGTGCAACGCGATCGCGTCCGCGCCTGGGCAGCCGTCGACGAACCGCTCCCCGTGCGCGAGGAAGGCCACTCTCTGGCGGGAGCCGGCGCGCGCGCGGGCAAGGGCAGGGGCCGCTGAGCGAGATCGCGGGCCGGCGCCGCCGCGCCTCCGGGCTGTCGGATCAGCCCGGAGGCCAGGCCATGGGCCGGCCGCCGAGAAGGTGGACGTGCATATGGTCGACCGTCTGGCCGCCGTTTCGGCCGACGTTGACGACCAGGCGGTAGCCGTCCTGCGCGATCCCCTCGCGCTTCGCCAGCTCCGCGCCGACCGTGCAGATCCTGGCTATCAGATCGCTGTCTTCCTCCCCGACCTGGCCCACGGAGGCGATGTGCTTCCGCGAGAGCAGCAGGATGTGCGTCGGGGCCTGGGGCGCGATGTCGCGGATGGCGACCACGGAATCGTCGGAGTAGACCTGGGCCGCGGGCAGCTCGCCGGCGATGATGCGGCAGAACAGGCAATCGGACGGCATGGCGCGCTCCTGATGTTCCCCCGACGGGACCCGAGACTGTGGCGACGTCGATCTTGCTACTTGGGCGCCGACTCCGCCAGGGGTTCCTGCGGACTTTGGATCGCCAGGAGGCTGCCGACGAGTCGGTCGGCGGCGTACGGATCGACCGAGTCGGCGCGAACCAGAGCTATCTCGTTCTCGAGCGAGCCGCCGTCGGGCGCCACGGCCGTGACCATGACGTGGCTCTCGGCGTGGCCTAGCCAGCGCCCGTCGGGGAGCGGCCGCTCGAACAGGACGCGCAGCTCCCCGCCGAGATGCCGCGCGGCGAACGTCGCCCGCGCCTCCGCCGCGAGCGCCAGCGCTTCGGCCGCTCGCCGCCTCTTCGTCCGCCCGTCCACCTGCCCGACCATGCGCGCCGCCGCCGTCCCCGGCCGCGCCGAGTACCGGAAGACGTGAATCCCCGCCAGATCGAGGCTCCGCAGCAGGGCCATGGTCCGCCCCCAGGCCGCTTCGTCCTCGCCGGGGAAACCCACGATCATGTCCGCGTGGACGGCCACGCCCGGGATCGCCCGCCGGATCCTCGCCACCAGGTCCGCATAGAAGGCGGCGTCGTAGCGGCGCCCCATCCGACGCAGGATCGTGTCGTCGCCGGACTGGAGCGGGACATGGAAATGGGGCAGGCAGCGCCCGCCGGAGCCGGCCCAGACTGCGAGCAGCTCGTCCGTCACGTGCTGCGGCTCGATCGAGCTGAGCCGGATCCGTTCCACCTGCGTCTCGGCCAGCATGCGCCGCACCAGGCCCGGCAATGGCAAGCCTGCGTCGTCGTAGGTGCCGGCATTGATTCCGGTCAGGACCACCTCGCGATGCCCGGCTGCCAGGGAGCGTTCGACCTCGGCCAGCACCGCGTCGGCGGCAACGGAACGTTCCGGCCCGCGAGCACGGGGGATGATGCAGTAGGTGCAGTGGAACGAGCAGCCGTCCTGGATCTTCACGAAGGCGCGCGTTCGTTCGATGTCGGCCCAACCGTCGAAGCCATCCCCGACCGGACCTTGCCCGGGCTCGAGCAGCCCGACCAGCTCGTCGAGAAGCCGGCCCTTCGACTCGTTGTCGAATAGGCGGGCCGACGGATCGGCCAACGCCAGCGAGGCAGGGTCTATCGCCACCGAACAGCCTGTGACGAACAGCTGGGCGTCCGGGTTCGCCCTGCGCGCCCGCCGGACGGCCTGGCGCGACTTCTGGTCGGCCATCGACGTCACCGTGCAGGTGTTCACGACCACCAGATCGGCTGTGTGGCGCGCGTCGACGAGCTGCACGCCGCCGACACGCAGCAGCCGCTCGACGGCGTCCATCTCGGCCTGGTTGACCTTGCAGCCGAGGTTGGCGATGGCGGCGCGGCGCATGGGGCGAATGGCGGCGGGGCTCAAATCCACGGCCAGATCGTACGCCCGGCTGCGACGGCACGGCAGGACGCCCGCACGCTGGCAGCCCCGCCCGCATTCGACGGCCGTGTCCGCCGCGCCCAGGACTGAACGATTCGCGCCGCTCTTTGGATCAATCAGTGGAGGACGAGGGCTTCCTCGCCGGTTCGATCGAGGGGACAATGGCAGTCGTGGGAGTAGGGGCGGAATCGAGCGGGCAAGAAGCGGTCCGGGCGCTCCTGCTTTCGCGTCTCGACGGCGCGTACCGGCTGGCGACGTGCATCCTGCGCGACCCCGCCGCGGCCGAGGATGCGGTCCAGGAAGCGGCGCTGCGGGCCTGGGCGATGCGCCGCGGGCTGAGAGACCCCGACCGGGCCGAGGCCTGGTTCGCCCGGATCGTGGTCAACACGTGCCGGGCCGAGCTCGCCCGGCGGTCGCGCCGGCCGATCGTGAACGATGCAGAGCCGGCCGCCGGCCCCGACGAATCCTCCGCGCTTCGTGATGAGGTTGGTCGAGCCCTGGCCCGGCTGACGCTCGACGAGCAGGTGGTGGTGGCCATGCGCTACGGGCGCGACCTGACGGTACCGCAGATCGCCCTCCAAACGGGGATCCGAGAGGGCACGGTCAAGTCGCGGCTGCACAACGCGCAGGAACACCTGCGGGCCGCGTTCGAAGCCGAACGTCGAGCCGGGGAGGTCGGACGATGAGCGACCCAGTCGGCGAGCGATTGCGCTCGTACTACCAATCGATCCAGGGCGACGCGTCCACGCGCCTCGAAGCCCGCGTGGCGCGCGCGCTCGACTCGACACCCGCGCCTCTGCCGGCGCGCGCGCCATGGCGACCCGCTTTTGGGCTCGCGATAGTCGGAGTAGCGATCCTCATCGTAGCGCTGGCGGTGCGAGAGCTCGTTCCGGCGCCAACACCCTCGCCGTCCGCCGTCACGGGCCCATCGGCCTCGCCGGCGAGCTCGTCCAGCCCGCAGCCGACCGCCACTCAGGAGCCGACCGCCAGCCCAACGCCCGTCCAGCCAACCCCGACGCCCGCGCAGACGTCGACCGCGACGCCGTCGAGCTTCCCCACGCCGACTGCCCTGACCAGTCACTTCGATGTCAGGGGCTCGCTAACCGTGGGCCGCGACGGGCCGACCGCTACTCTGCTGGAGGACGGGCGGGTCCTGATCGCCGGAGGCAAGGTCGCCCACGGTCTCGTGAGCGCGCCGACCGCGTCCGCCGAGCTGTACAACCCGTCGACCGGCAAGTTCAGCGCCACCGGATCGATGGCCGCCGCCCGCTGGGGCCACACCGCAACGCTGCTGCAGGACGGGCGGGTCCTGATCGCGGGAGGCGCCGATCTCTCCGATGGTGCCGACAATCTCAGGTCGGCAGAGTTGTACGACCCGTCGACCGGCAAGTTCGCGCCCACGGGATCGATGGCGGTGGGCCGCGCCGACCAGACCGCAACGCTGCTGGCCGATGGCCGCGTCCTGATCGCGGGCGGCACCAACTCGATCGGGCTCGATTCCGCCGAAATATACGACCCGGCGACCGGCACTTTCAGCGCGACCGGCTCCATGACCACCGCGCGACAGGGCCACACCGCCACGCTGCTCAAGAACGGTCTGGTGCTGATTGCCGGAGGGACCGCCAACGGCAAGGTGGGCCCGTTCGGCCCGCTGGCGTCGGCCGAGCTGTACAACCCCGCCATCGGGCAGTTCACCGCGACCGGGTCGATGGCCGAGCAACGGGCCGGCCCGACCGCAGCGCTGCTCGAAGATGGGCGCGTGCTGGTCTCAGGAGGGGTCGATCAAGGCTCGCCGGCCTTCTCCTCGGCGGAGCTGTACGACCCCACGACGGGGCAATTCAGCGCGACCGGTTCGAGGCAGAACGCCTTTCTTTCGTTCACCGCCACCCTGCTGCCGGACGGACGGGTGCTGGAAGTGGGTCGAACCGTGTCGGCGGCCGCGACGACCGCAGAGCTGTACGACCCCACGAGCGGCAAATTCAGCAGCGGCGGAACCACGAACCGGGTTCTCGACTGCGACACCGCGACCCTGCTGGCCGATGGCAGCGTGCTGCTCGTCGGAGGCGCAACGAACGGCCCGAACGGCACGCAGCCGCTCGCCACGGCGGTGCTGTATCGGCCATAGGATCCGGGTGGGCAGGCGGCTTGCCGCCGCGCCGTCAGCCTTCAGGCCTCAGGCGCGATCGCCTCGAGCGCGACCCAGTCGTCTTCGGCCCAGCGACGCCCCATCCGGAGGCCGGCGGCGCGGAAGGCCGCCGCCACGTCGCCCTCGCGGTCGCGAAAGATGCCCGAGGCAAGGATGCGCCCGCCCGGGGCGATCTCGCCGCGGAGCTCCGCCGCCAGCTGGACCAGCAGCGAGGCGATGAGGTTGGCGAGGATCACGTCGAACGGACGCTCCCCGGTCGGGACGCTGCCCTGGCGAACCCGGAGGCGGCGGGTCAGCCCGTTGACGCGGGCGTTGGCAAGGGTCGCCTCCACGGCGATCGGGTCGGTGTCCACGCCCAGCACCGCGCCTGCGCCGAGCTTGCCGGCAGCGATGGCGAGTATCCCCGAGCCGCAACCGACATCCAGAACGCGGGCCCCACCCCGAGCCGGACCGGTTGCGAGCAACCCTTCGTCGGCGAGGATCTCGAGTGCCGCCAGGCAGAGCCGCGTTGTCGGATGAAGACCCGTCCCGAACGCCATGCCGGGGTCCAGAGAGAGGACCACGTCGCCCGGCCGTCGGCGGTGGCGGCGCCACGTCGGTCGAACGACCAGCCGGCGGCCGACTCGCAGCACCGGGAAGTGGCTCTTCCACGCCGCCGCCCAGTCGGCCTCGCGCACGATCAGCGTCCGCAGCTCCCCGATCGGCCGCAGCCCGAAAGCCTGCAGATGTCCCAGCGCGTCCGCCGCCTCGGCGATCGCCCGCCGCACGCCCTCCGGATCGAGACCCGGCAGGTACGCTCGGACGATCGCGGGTTTCGCCGGATCGACGACCGCCCCGAGCCCTTCGTCCGTCAGCCCGAAGCCCGGCTCGACGCTGGTGCCGCCCGGCGCGAAGCGGGTCAGGATCTCGCTGACCGCCTCGACGGCCTCGATATCCGCTGCCACCGAAAGCTCGACCCAGACGCCCGGGCCGAGCACCGCCGGATCGAACTCCTCGACGCTCTCTCCCTCAGCCGAGGGCATCTTTCATCCGTTCGAAGATACCGCCGGGGAGCACCGCCTCGCCCGACTCGGCGGCCAGCTCCTCGAGAAGGTGGCGCTGCCGCTTGGAGAGCTTCGTCGGCACCGTCACGTGCACCAGGACGTGGAGATCGCCGCGCGTCCCGGATCGGCGCAGATGCGGCACGCCGCGGCCGCGCAGCCGAATCTCAGTTCCCGGCTGCGTCCCCGGCCGAACCTCGAGATCCTCTTCGCCCTCGATGGTGGGGATCCGTGCCCGCGTTCCCAGCGCCGCCTGGGCTATCGAGAGATTGAGGTCATGGTAGATCTCGGTCCCCTCGCGCCGCAGCGTGGCGTGCGGGGTCACATGGACGGCCACGTACAAGTTCCCGGCCGGGCCGCTTCGGGGCCCCGCCTCGCCCTCTCCGGAGAGGCGGATCTGGTGGCCCTCGTCGATCCCGGCGGGGATCGATACGCGCAGCTTCTTGCGCTTGTGGGCGCGGCCCTCACCGCGGCACGTCTGGCAGGGAGTGTCCACGACGCGACCCTCGCCGTGGCAGCGGGAGCATTCGGTGACGCTGACCATCTGGCCGAGCATCGTCTGGCGGACCGCCCGGACCTCGCCCCGGCCACCGCAGGCCGAGCACGGCGCGGGCACGCTGCCGGGGGCCGCGCCGCTTCCGCCGCAGCTGCCGCAGCGATCGAGCGCATCGAACTCGATCTCCCGCTCGACCCCTCGCATGGCCTCGTCGAAGGTGATCCGGAGGTCGTAGCGCAGATCCGAGCCGGCCGCCCGCCGCCCCCGCCTCGGACCGCCGGCGGCCCCGCCCATTCCGGAGAAGAAGGCGTCGAAGAGGTCTCCGAAGCCGGGAAAGCCCTCGCCGAACGGCGAGCCGGCGCCGCCCATGTCGCCCAGGCCCGCCCGCCCGAGCATGTCGTAGACCTGGCGCCGCTTGGGATCGGACAGGACCTGGTAGGCCTCGTTGATCTCCTTGAAGCGCTCTGCGGCGCCGGGCTCGCTGCTCACGTCGGGGTGCCACTGCTGGGCCAGCTTGCGGAAGGCGCGCTTGATGTCGGCGTCGGATGCGCTGCGCTCAACGCCGAGAACCTCGTAGTAGCTTCGTTCGGTGGCCATCTGCTGTGAAGGATACGAGAGGAACGGGTCGAGGGGCTCGACCCTGTTGTCGCTACACCCTCAGGCGCCTCTGCAGGCGTCGTACTCGAGCTTGGCACTCGCGAAGGCACCGGCCCGCGAGCGCCGGGCAGAACCATCGTTCGGACGGTCCTATGACCATTCGGGCGTGTTTGAGGGACCCGTCCCCGAGGCTATCATCGAGGCCACGCAAGACGAGTGTGCCCTCAGCCGACACCCACAGCAGGAGAGATCTCGCGCGTGGACGAATTCTGGGTCTGCCAGCACTGCCGGTCCCTGAATCGAGCCGGCACAAGCCGGTGCTACCACTGCCGCCAGAAGTTCGGCAGCCGACCGCAAGACGCTGCGCCGATCGTTCGCAACGCCGCTGCGGCCGCGTCCGCGCCGTTGCCAGTCGGGCCGGGCAGCGGTTTGCCAGGCGGTTCGAGGGCCGGCACGGCCGCGGGCGCCGCAAGCTTCGGCTACCCGATCGGCGCAGCTGCTCAGGCCGGGGAGCTTCCGGCGTATTTGTCCCGGCCGGTTGCCCTGGCCCCCGCGCCAGTCCGCGACTTCTCCGCGCCCACGCTCGAGGCCAAGCCCCGACGGGAGTTCCACCGGCCCCAGCTCACCGGCTGGATCCGGCGTCGCGTCGCCTGGTCGCTGACGACCCGTCCGTTCGTGCCGGTCCGCCTCCTGGGCTACGCATCCGCCGTCCTGCTGACGCTGCTGCTGCTGAGCGGCGCCTTGATCGTGACGACGGTCACCCCCGTGGCGCGAGTCGCGCTGCAGTCCGGTTCCCTCTCGACCGCCTGGGATCAGGTCGATCCGGGCTATCGGTGGACCCTGGAGCTGATGGTCGCGGTCTTCGCCGTCGTCGGCGCGCTGGCCCTGGCCTCGTTCTCCGTTTTCGTCGGCTTCTCGACTCACAACGGCCCGGGCCTCGGAGCCGAAAAGCCGCTGCTCACGCCATACCACGCCGGGACCGCCTGGCTGGCCGTGCTGTGGGCACAGCTCCGACTCGCCGTCGCGTTGCTACTTCCGGCGACCCTCATCTGGATGGGCTACGTGTTGCCCGGGTTGATCGCCGCCCTCGTGGCGGTCGAGCTGGCCCAGCGACGCCTCGACGGTGCCTTCGACTGGCTGTCCAATCCGGCTCGCCACCTCCCGGACCTGTTCACCAAGCTCGGCGTCTCGGGCTCGAGCGGCTCGCCGCTGGGCTCGGCATGGGCGTTCTGCTTCCGCGCCGCCAACCTCCTCGCCCTCGTCCTGTACGCCCTGCCGATGCTGACGGTCGTCGCCATCGCGGTCGCGGCCGTCGCCGGGCGCTCCGATTTGCTGGCCTGGAGGAGCTCCGGCTACGGGCCGATCCAGCTGTCGATCGCCGTCGTGGTCGTGCTCCTGATCATGGCCACTTCGGGCGCGATCGGGTTGCTCGTGCCGATCTCCGTGGAGTTCGTAGAGCGCCAGAAGACTCGCCAGACCCTGGTCCGGGTGGGCCGGTCACGGCCGTGGATCGCGGGGCCCGGGAACCTCACCGCGGCGGCCACAGATACCCGGTCGGCGCGCTGGGACCCCTATGAACGACACGAAGAGGAGCCCGATCAGGCCTCCTTGTATTCGCCCTCGACGACTTCCTCGTTCCCCTGGGAGGCCCCGTCGGACGACGCCCCGCCCGACTGATCGTCGTCGCCTTTGCCCGCAGCGGAGGCGCTGGCGGCCTGGTAGGCCGCGGTGCCGACCTTCTGCAGCTGCGCGACGAGGGCGTCCGACGTGCTCTTCACGGCCGCCAGGTCGCTGCCCTTGAGCGCGGCTCGGACGGCCTCGACGCGGCGCTCGGTCTCGGCCCTGTCTTCTGCCGACACCTTGTCGCCCAGGTCGCGCAGAGTGCGCTCGGCCTGGTAGACCAGGGCGTCGGCCTGGTTGCGGGTTTCCACCTCTTCCTTGCGCTGACGGTCCTCTTCGGCATGTGACGCCGCTTCGTTGACCATGCGATCCACGTCCGACTTGGACAGCATCGAGCTGGCCGTGATGCGAACCTGCTGCTCGCGGCTGGTGGCCCGATCCTTGGCCTTGACGTCGAGGATACCGTTGGCGTCGATGTCGAAGGTGACCTCGATCTGCGGGATACCGCGCGGGGCCGTCGGGATCCCGTCCAGGATGAACTTGCCCAGGGTCTTGTTGTCGGTGGCGAAGTCGCGCTCACCCTGGAGGACATGGACCTCCACCTGGGTCTGATTGTCGGACGCCGTCGAGAAGATCTGGCTCTTGCTGGTCGGGATCGTGGTGTTGCGATCGATCAGCCGGGTCATCACGCCGCCCATCGTCTCGATGCCGAGCGACAGCGGAGTCACGTCCAGGAGCAGTACGTCCTTGACCTCGCCCGCGAGAACGCCGGCCTGGATTGCGGCACCGACGGCCACGACCTCGTCCGGGTTCACGCCCCGATGCGGCTCCTTGCCGCCGAACATCTGCTTGACCGCCTCGACGACGGCCGGCATTCGAGTCTGGCCGCCGACGAGCACGACCTCGTCGATCTCGCCGGGCTTGAGGCCCGCGTCGCGCAGAGCCTGCGAGACGGGACCGCGCGTCTTGTCGATCAGGTCCGCCGTGAGGTCCTCGAGCTTCGCCCTCGAGAGCGTGACGACCAGGTGCTTGGGACCCGAAGCGTCCCCGGTGATGTAGGGCTGGTTGATCTCGGTCGTGGTCGTCGTCGAGAGCTCGATCTTGGCCTTCTCCGCGGCTTCCTTGAGGCGCTGCAGAGCCTGCGGATCGTTCCGCAGGTCGATGCCCTGGTCGCGCTTGAACTCGGCCAGCAGCCACTCGATGATGCGCTGATCGAAATCGTCACCGCCAAGGTGCGTATCGCCGTTGGTAGCCTTGACCTCGAAGACGCCCTCGCCCAGCTCAAGGATCGAGATGTCGAAGGTGCCGCCGCCCAGGTCGTAGACGGCGATCTTCTCATCGTGCTTCTTGTCCAGCCCGTAGGCCAAAGCCGAGGCGGTGGGCTCGTTGATGATGCGCTTGACTTCCAGGCCGGCGATGCGGCCCGCGTCCTTGGTGGCCTGGCGCTGGGTGTCGTCGAAGTAGGCCGGGACGGTTATGACGGCCTCGGTGACCTTCTCGCCCAGGTACGCCTCCGCGTCGGCCTTGAGCTTCTGCAGGATCATGGCGCTGATCTCGGGCGGGGTGTAGGCCTTGCCGTCGGCCAGCAGGACCTTGATGCCGTCGCTGTGCGGGTCGCGCTCGACCTTGTACGGGACCAGGTCCTTGGAATGCGCCACTTCGGGATCGTCGAAGCGGCGGCCCATAAAACGCTTGATCGAGTAGACGGTGTTCGCCGGGTTGGTGACGGCCTGACGCTTGGCCAGCTGGCCGACGAGCCGCTCGCCGCTCTTGGTGAAGGCAACGACCGAGGGGACCGTTCGGCCACCCTCAGCCGACGGGACGACGGTCGGTTCTCCGCCTTCCATCACCGCCACGACGGAGTTCGTCGTGCCCAGGTCGATGCCGATGATCTTGCCCATTGATGCGTTGCTCCTATTTGGAATCGGTATATGTCAGTTGGTGTGCGGAGTGATGTCGCCAGAGGCGGCCGCGCCGCCGGCGGCGACGGCGACCATGGCCGGCCGCAGGATCCGGTCTCGAACTCGATAGCCGCGCTGCATCTCGGCGATGACCTCCCCGTCCGGCCGCCCCGGAGCGGGGAGGCTGGCGATGGCTTCGTGCTCACGCGGGTCGAAGGGCCGGCCGATCGCCTCGATCGGCGTGACGCCTTCGCTTTCCAGCAGCTGTCGGAGCTTGCGGTCGAGCAGGACGATCCCCTCGATCCAGCCCACGCCTTTCAGCTCTCCCGGCATGGTATCCAGCGCCCGGTCGAAGTCGTCGGCCACGGTCAACAGCTTGCGCAGCAGCGACTCGCTGGCCAGGCCCAGCTCGCGCTCTCGATCCTCGGCGGTTCGACGGCGGAAGTTGGCGAAGTCGGCGGCGGTGCGCTGCAGGCTGGCCAGGTGTTCGGCGGCCTGGGTCTGGGCCGCCTCGAGCTCAGCCCGGAGCTGCTCCAGCGCGACGCCCGCCTCGGCCTTCGGCTCCATCCCGGCCTCGGCCTTCGGCTCGGCGCCGACCTCGGTCTCCAGCCCGGCGCCGCGCCAGGGCCTGGGCTCGGCGTCGTATCCCTGGGCAGGCTGGCCGGGCCAGCCGCCGGCGGCGCCACGGCGGTGCTGCCGCGAAGTCGTTGATCGATCAGGCATAGAGGTGCTCCACAAGCTCGTCCATGAGGCCGGAGACGAATTCGACAGATGCGATCGCCTGGGGGTACGGCATGCGCGTCGGCCCGAGCACGCCGACGACGCCGACCGCTCGCCCGATCCGCCCGTAGGGTGCCAGGACCAGTGAAACCTCCTGCATCTCGAGCGGCCTGTTCTCGTGGCCGATGAAGATCTGGATGCTGCCGGCTCGGGCCACGGCCTCGACCAGAGAGCCCAAGTAAGCTCGGTTCTCGAGTGCAGCGAAGACCTGGCGGACCTTCTCGCTGCGGTCGAACTCGGGCGCGGCCATGACGTTGAGCAGGCCGTCGCTGAAGAGGTCGTCAATCGCGGCGGCGTCGAACTCGCGCATGGCGGAGACGAGCCGCCGGCCGGTCTGCGCCAGGATCTCGGACTCATCGCTCGACCTTTCGGCCACCGGCAGGTCCGTGAGGGCGGCCTCGATCTCGTCCGCGGTCCGATCGACGGCCAGCACGTTGAGCAGACCGCCCAGGCGATCCAGCTCAGTCTGGTCGACCGTCACCGGGAGGTTGTGGAGGATCTGCCTGGTGGTCCCCTCCCAGAAGACGAGGACCATCAACGCCAGACGGTCCTGGACGGAGAGCAGCTCGATCCGGCGGACGCGGGCGGCCTTCGGCTTGGCGGTCGTGGCCAGGCCGGCGGTGCCCGTGTTGGCCGCGAGCGTGCTGGCGGCCAGACGGAACCACTGCTCGCTGAGGAACTCCACCTGGCCGAACTGATGGCGGATCATCCGCTGGTCGACGATCGGCAGCGACCACTCGTCCGCAGCCTGGACGTAGTAGCGGTAGCCGGCATCCGTGGGCACGCGTCCGGCGCTGGTGTGGGGGTGGGTCAGAAGGCCCTGCGCCTCGAGATCGGCCAGGATGCTGCGGACGGTGGCGCTGCTCACCCCAAGCCGGTAGTGCTCGACCAGGGCGCCCGAGCTGACGGGCACCGCCGAGGTTACGTATTCGTCTACGACGGCCCTCAGGATCTCGCCCGATCGCGCATCCAGGGGGTCGTCGGTGTGGCGTGGCCGTCGCGCCATGGTCAGGCTCCGATGCATCCCCACCGAGGCGGAGCCGCCTGCGGGTCGGCGGCGGTGCGGCAGCCCAGGTCATAGCCATCGGGACTGTGGCACTGCCGATCCACCGGCCGGCGGGGCCCCTGGCGGTGGTTAGCACTCTCATTGGTGGAGTGCTAACGTGGCTGCGCCGATGTTAGCAGTGTGGCCCCGAGAGTGTCAACGGTCGCCCGCGCAGCAGTGCCGGGGCACGCGCCGACCGAAAGCGGCGCGTAGTGACAGCCGGGCAGCCCGCTGCCCACAGTGGGTCAGCCGCCGACAGCCGCTGCGTTAGGCGTGTGCCGCGCTCACGCTCCCCGCGCCCCTGCGGGACAGGGCATCGATGGTCACCGCCGCGAGGAGGACGAGGCCCGTGGCGATCAACTGCCACTGAACCTCGAACCCCAGCAGGTAGAGCCCGTTGTAGATGGCACCGATGGTAAGCCCACCGAGGACACCGTGGATCGCCCTGCCGCGGCCACCGAAGAGGCTGGTGCCGCCGATGACCGCGGCGGCGACGGCGTACAGGACGAGCTGGCCGCCGTTGATGTTCGTATTCATGCCGCCCTGCTGCGAGGAGTAGAGCAGGCCGGCGATCCCCGCGGTGAACGAGCACAGGACGAAGGCCATAGTGCGGATGCCGGAGACATTGATGCCGGCCCGCCGGGCCGCCTCGGCGTTGCCGCCGACCGCGTACATGTGGCGTCCGAACTCGGTCCGCTCGAGCAGCACCGTCCACACCGCGAGCACGAAGAGGACGATGGGCACAGCCCAGGGCACGCCCTCGACTGGCAGCTGGAGGCCTCGGTTCACGTTGCAGATGGCCACCACCGCGATCCCCGCCGCTGCCACGAAGGCGATCTTGGCGGCTGTCAGGCCCGGCGGCGGTGCCACCAGGCCGCTGCGGCGCCGCCCGGCATCACCAAACCACATCCACCCGCCGAGCAGCCCCACCATCACGGCCAGCGCGATCCAGCCGATCACGGGATCGATGTTGCCCCACACCAGCTGGAAGAGGATGTGCTGGTCGTTGAGCAGGGCGCTGGAGATGTTCACGCCCCCGGAGGGGCCAAGGATGAGGATCATGACCCCGAACCAGGCCAGGTATCCGGCCAGGGTGACGATGAACGCGGGCACCCGCAGCCGGGTGATGATGAACCCGTGGAGGGCCCCGATCGCAGCGCAGACGAGCAGCGCCGCGATGATGGCTGCCCACCACGGCCAGACCTGCCCGTTAAACGGCCAGACCTGCCCGTTGAAAGGGCCGATAGAAAGGCCGAAAGAAGGGCCGGGGGACTGCACGAAGAGGGCGGCGACGATCCCGCCGATTGCGGCGACGTAGCCGATGGACAGATCGATCTCGCCCAAGAGCAGGGCGAAGCTCTCGGCCATCGCCAGCACGATGAACACGCAGCTCTGGATGAAGAGATTGACCAGGTTCCCGGGCGAGAGGAAAACCCCTTTCGGGCTCATGATCTGGAAGACGATCGTGACGGCGAGGAGGGCGCCGACGACGGGCAGGATTCCGGCGTCGCCGCCTCTCACTCGGACGGACCATGCCTTCAGGTACTGGCCCAGCGACTGGGCGACGATCTCCGGCGGGATGACCTCCACCGCTGCGGCGGTGAGGTCGGGCGCGGCTTCAGCCTCGGCCACAATGTCGTCGGGAGCGGGCTTGCTCCCCTGTTCGTCCTCGACCCCAGCCATTGCTCAGTCCCTCCTTGGGCCGGAGGCGGATGCGAGCACCTCGCGGCTCGACCCGCCCGTGGTCATGAAGTCCACCACGCTCTGCCGGTCGAAGACCGCAAGCCTGTCCTGGGCAACCATCCGGCCGAGGTGGAGGATGGCAATCCGATCGGCGACCTCGAAGACGTCATTGAGATTGTGAGAGATGACCATGACGGCGAGGCCGTGGTCCCTGAGCCGCCGGACCAGGTCCAGCACCATCTTGGTCTGGGCTACGCCGAGCGCCGCGGTGGGCTCGTCCAGCAGCACCAGCTTTGAGTTCCACATGACCGCCTTCGCCACCGCCACGGCCTGGCGCTGGCCACCCGAGAGCGTGGCGACGGGTTGACGGATCGACCGCACCGTGGTCACGTGCAGGCTCGCCAGGGTCTCCGCCGCGGCCCGCTCCATGCTGTCCTCGTCGAGAAGGAAGCGGTGCGCTCGCTCACGCCCCAGGAACATGTTCTGGACGATGTCCAGGTTATCGGCGAGGGCCAGGTCCTGGTAGACGGTCTCGATCCCCAGGGAGGCCGCGTCCTTTGGGGTGCGAATGTGGATCGGCCGGCCGTCCCAGAACATCTCCCCGTGGTCGGGCTGGTGGATGCCGGCGATGCACTTGGTCAGCACCGACTTGCCGGCACCGTTGTCGCCGCAGAGGCCGGTCACCTGTCCCGCGGGGAGATCCAGGTCGACCTGATACAGTGCCTGCACCGCCCCGAAATGCTTGTCGATGCCGCGCAGCTTGAGCAGGGGCTCCGTGCCTGCCGCGGCAGTCCCAAGCGCCTCGCTGCCTGGCACTGGGGCACCTCCGGCGGCCCCTTCCGCATAAGTCGTCACGCCCATCGCGTCCTCCTTCGGGCCCCTGGCGGCTGGTCGGCTTCGCTTGGGTCGCCCGGAGCTGTGCTGCGGGTCTCCGGCCGACCGGCAAAACCAACCATGCCAGTCGACATCACAGTATGACTCCCATCATGACCCCATTTGCGCCGGGGCAGCGGCCCGTCGCAGCTGGGACTCTGCGGCGCGACGTCGCGCATACGGCCCTCAATTACAACCGTGTCGCACCCGCGCGGTGCGGGTGCGACACGGCGACACCGCGATAACTCGATTCGCTTTCGCGGCTGCGCTATCGCGGCCTGCGTCCGATTACTTGATGCCCTGGGCAGTGCAGACGGCGGCACCAACCGCGGTGCACAGCGCCGACGCAGAGACGAAGCCGTCCTTGATGACGCTCGTCTCCATGTTGGAGGCATTGACCCAAACCGGCGTCAGAAGCACCGCCGGCTCGACGATGGTGGCATCCTTCGGGTCGGTGGTGGTGCTGTTCACAAAGGCGGCCGGCGGCGTCTGCCCGGCGCGCAGGATGGTGGCCAGGGCGACGGCGGCCTGGGCCTCCAGGTAGATCGGCTTGTAGACCGAGCCGCACTGGTAGCCCGTGAGGATGTTCTCCATGCCCTGGAGAGTCGCGTCCTGCCCGGTCGTCGGGATCTTGTTGGGCTTGATGCCCTTAGACTTCAAGTAGGTGACTACCGCGTTGGCGAGCCCGTCATTGGCCTCGACGGTGGCGTTGATCGACGGGTGTGCGGTGAACTGCTGCGCGAAGATGGTGCCGCCCGTGGTGTTGTTCCAGCCGGGCGTGATCTGCTCGCCCACCAGGGTCATGCCGTTGTTGGTCACACCGGCGGCCAGCGGCGTCTTTGCCTGGCCCCAGATCGCATTGTTGTATCCAGTAGCAAACGAGATGGCGTTCGGATCGGTGTCCTCACCGCCGTCCAGCTCGAACACCTGGGGATTGGCGACGTTCCATGCCTTGACGCAGTCCACGAAGCCCTGGCCGATGAGCTTGCCTACCTGGACGTTGTCGAAGCTGACGTAGTACGTGCTCGTGCCCTGGAAGGTGGCGCGGTCGTAGCTGATCAGCGTGACGCCGTTCGAGGCGGCCAGGGACTGGATCTCGTTGCCGACGGTGCCGTCAAGCGGGTCCATAACCAGGACCTTGGCGCCGAGGGTGATGTCGGCCTGCGCGATGGCCAGCTCAGTGGCGTCGTTGCCCTGAGCGTTGTCGATCTTGAACTGGGAGGTGTTGTACCCGGCGGAGGCGAAGGCCTGGGTGAGATACGGGGCGTCGAAATCGACGTACCGCGCCGACGACGTGGTGTCGGGCAGGATCACCCCGACCAGGCCGCTGCCGGCGGCGGTCAGGTTCTTGAACTGGGACATGATCGTGTAGGTCGTATCGAAGGAACTGACAGTTACCGACGGTACGGTCGTATCAATCGGCGTGGGTGTGGCCGGGGCCGGGGTTACGACCGGCACCTGAGTTGCCGGGGCGACCGAGGGCGAGGGGGTGGCCGATGACGAGCAGCCCGTCACGATGGCGGCCACCGCGATGAACGATACTGCGAGCTTCCTGGTGTCCAAAACGAGACTCCTCCTTCTCAATGGATGACTGCCCCCCACGGACGCGGTCCTTAACTGACCGCGCCGGGTGAGCCAGCTCAGAACGGGTTCAGGGAGAGTCGCCGTGAAAACTCAAGCCTGCTATCACCTCCTTGCGCCGGCTGATGTCGACTCTGCACCTCGGAAGGTTGAGTCGTGCGCCGCCGGAAACTGATAGGGGCCGGATCGCCGGTCAGCGGGACAATCGTCGGGTCTTGCAGTATAGGGGCCAGTGCCAGCTCGGCGGCCCCGAGCAGCAGCGCATCCGCGCCCAGGGATGCCGTAGTCAACTCGACCATAGCGCGCGGTGCGGGCATCGCTCGCACGTCGAGCTCTCGCATTATGGCCTGTCGGGCGTACGGGTACACGCGGGCGTAGAGCCCGCCCAGCGCGACCCGCGACGGGTTAAAGACATTGACGAGGCCGGCGATTCCCATGCCCAGCCATCGACCGGAATCAGCCATTGCGGCCAGGGCACCAGCGTCGCCTCTCTCCGCCGCCGCCAGCAGATCCGCGACGGCCGCGCCGCCACCGGCCGGGTCGCGCCCGGAGCGACGGAGAAGGGCCCCTTCGCCGACCTCGGTTTCCCAGCAGCCGTGCGATCCGCAACGGCACTTCGCGCCGTTCGGGTGGATGGTCATGTGCCCGACCTCGCCCGCATAGCCGGCCGCTCCCGCCAGCGACTGACCGCCCACGACAACCCCGGCTCCGATACCGCCCTCACCCCACAGGCAGATGAAATCCCCCGTTCCCCGGCCCGAGCCTCGCAGGTGCTCCGCCGAAGTGGCCAGGTCCGCGTCGTTCCCCACGAACACGGGAACCCCAAGGTCTCCGAATCTCTCGCGCACCAGGGACCCCAGGGGAACGTCTCTCCAGCCCAGGTTGGGCGCATAGTGGAGATAGCCATCCTGCGCCCGAACGGCGCCCGGCGCGGAGACCCCGATCGCGACCACGCGAGGCCCGGCTACGAGCTGCTGCAACATCCGCGTAACCAGGTCGTGGGCCTCGTCCAACGCCCGTTCCGGTGCCGACGAGGCGAGCGAAGAATCCACTCTGGCGGAGGCGGCGACCGAGGCTCCCAGCCCGATGACGGCCGCTCGTATCCAGTCAGTGGATAGCTCCAGGGCCAGGGCAGCAGGGCCGTCATGGCAGAGCTCGACGACGGGCGAGGGACGCCCGGGCGTGGGCATGGTGAGAGGCTTGTCCGGGGGGCGCTCCAGGACCAAGTTCCGGGCCATGAGCTCCGCGATGAGCGAGGCCACGGTGCTGCGGTTCAGACGAAGGCTGCGGGCCAGATCGGAGCGGCTGAGGGAGCCGCGGAGATGGAGCTCACTCAGCATCCTGCTCAGGTTGCGACGCCTGATCTCGGACTGCGCGATCTCTGTGTCGCCTCTGATGGCCACCGCAAGACACCTCGTCTTGGGATCGAAACCTGATCCGGATAATTGTAGCGGCACGCAACAAACTGACAAGTGGTGCGTCTCGCCCGGCGGCACAACCGTCGGAGAAGGCTCGGTCGCGAGCCTGGTAGCGGCCCATCAGAGCAACCTCTCGAACAGTTCATTGCTCAGCAGACGGCCGCGAAGAGTCAGGCGCAATCGAGTCTCGCCGTCCAGGTCGACGGCTTCGAGCAGCCCCGACGTCCGAGCCCATTCGAATGGCCCGGACGCAGCCGGCTCTTCGGCCCGGGATGCCGGAACCCCTCGGTCCAGTCGCAGGGCCAGGATCGTGCGCTCCGCGGCGGCCGTTCGAGTCGAGATCGGCTCACGATCGCCCGGAGGAAGTGCCGCAAATCCCGCAGACGGCAGCAGCGCGTCGACGTACCTCGCCAGGTGAGCCGCGTTCCAGCGCCGGACCGCGCCGTCGAAGGCGTGGGCGCCGGGTCCAACGGCCTCATAGGGCCGGCGCTCCCAGTACGTCAGATTGTGACGGCTCTCGTGCCCGGGGCGGGCCCAATTGGAGATCTCGTAGCCATGCCAGCCGGTCGCGGCCAGCAGGGTATCGGCCAGGGCGTACTGGTCTGCCGCGCGGTCGCCGTCCTGTTCGAGACGGGCGGCCTCCCGCCATCGCCGCGCGCCGGGCGTTGCGGGCAGGTGGTCGCCCGCCTCGCCGGTGAGCCCCTCAGCCTCCGGGTCGTCCAGCGTCAAGGCGTAGAGAGAGAGATGGTCGGGGCCGAGCGCCAGGGCCGCCCGCAGAGTGGCCTCCCAGGCGGCGACGGTCTGGCCTGGAAGGTCGTACAGGAGGTCGAGGCTGACGGAGCCGATCCCGGCAGCACGCGCATCCGCCACGGCCGCGGCCACGTCTTCCGGGGAGTGGCGCCGTCCGAGGCGCCGCAGCTCGCCGACGTCCAGGCTCTGCGCTCCAACGGAGACGCGGTTGACGCCGGCGGCCGCGAACGCCCCGAGGTCGCCGCGCTCGTCCGGGCCGGGATTGACCTCCAGCGTGACCTCCGCCCCCAGCGCCAGGCCGAAGCGGCGCCGGACCGTCGCCATCAACCGCACCAGCCACTCCCCGGGAATCAGCGACGGAGTGCCGCCCCCGAAGTAGAGGCTGCGCAGCGGCGGACGTTGGGCGAAGCGGCCGTCCAGGGCGTCGGCGCGAAGCTCCAGCTCGCGGTCGATCGCCTCGTACAGACGCTCCGGCCGAGCCTTCGCCCCTCGGGCCTGAGCACCCGCATAGACCACGAAATCGCAGTACGGGCAGCGAGCCACGCAGAACGGCAGGTGAACGTACAGGCTGACCGGTGGCATGGGAGCGTCGCCCGGTTCGAGCCGGGCATGCGACTGCGTTCCGGAAGTGGTCTGGCTCACCGCCAGAGCGTACCGCGGCCGGCTTTGACCGGTCAGTGGGCCTCGTCCCGGCTGGATGCCTCCTCGCGCGGGCGGGCATCGCGCCAGCCATCGGGCAGGCGCAGCGCTTCCCGCTCCTCCGGCTCGGCGCCGCGCCGCGCCACGTGGCCGGCGTGCCCCGTGCACACGAACAGGGCGAACGAAGTGACGGTGTGGCCCAGGATCGCGGCCCCGATGCCGCCGGTCTTGATCGTCACCCAGCCGAACACCAGGCCCATGCCCAGCGAGAGCATCATCATGTAGCGGTGGCGGCCCGGTGCCGCCGTGCGCGTCGCGAGCGTGTACAGGATGGTCTGGGCCAGGATGGCGAAGCCCTCGGGGAGCCCCGCCGCCAGCAACATACCCTGGACGGCGCCGCGGAAGGCCGCCTCGTCGATGATCGCGGTGGCCACGGAGTTCAAAGCCGCACCCGGGTATGCCCGCGGGCCCGGCAGCCTCAGCTCGCCGTACCGGAACCAGGCGAATACCGCCGCCTGGGCCACACCGATCGCGGCCAGGGACAGCCCGAAGGTGAGAACGTCCAGGTGGTTGCCCATGACCAGGTACAGGACGTCGTGGGGCTGGGGATGGAGGGAGTAGAGGACGGCGACCAGCAGCAAGCCCAGCACGTACCAGGCCAGGCGCGTCCAGCCGCCCCGGTGATAGCGGTTGTCGGGCTCGTCGTACTCGGCTGCCCCGAACGCCTCGGCCTGGAGGCGCAGCAGCACGAGCATCAGCAGCACGGCGACGGCCGTGATTATCCGGAGGGTGTCCGAGGTCATACCTCGTCCATTCGGAGAACTGCCAGAAAGGCTTCCTGGGGTATCTCCACGGATCCCACGCGCTTCATCCGCTGCTTCCCCTCTTTCTGCTTCTCCAGCAGCTTACGCTTGCGGGTGATGTCGCCGCCATAGCACTTCGCCAGGACGTTCTTGCGCATGGCCACGACCGTTTCTCGGGCGATGACGTTCGACCCGATCGCGGCCTGGACGGCGACGTCGAACATCTGGCGCGGGATCAGCCCGCGCAGACGGTGGACCAGCTCGCGTCCGATCGCCTGGGCCCGATCGCGGTGCACGATCACCGACAAAGCGTCGACCGGTTCGCCGGCTACGAGCACGTCGACCTTGACGAGGTTGGCCGTGCGGTAGCCGATCTCCTCGAAGTCCATCGAGGCGTAGCCCTGGGTGCGGGTCTTGAGCTGGTCGTAGAAGTCGACGATCACCTCGGCCAGAGGCAGCTCGAAGTTGAGCATGACGCGCTGCGGGTCCAGGTACTCCATGCCCAGGAAGGCACCGCGCCGGTTCTTGGTCAGCTCCATGAGCGTGCCGATGTAGGTGGATGGCGTCACGATGCCGAGCTTGACCCAGGGTTCCTGGATCTCCTCGATCTCGCCGGCGTTGGGCATCCTGGACGGGTTATCGACTGCCACCGTCCCCTGGCCGTGCATGAGGACAACGCGATACTCGACCGAAGGCGCCGAGGCGATCAGCTCCTGGCCGAACTCCCTTTCCAAGCGCTCCTCGACGATCTCCATGTGGAGCAAGCCGAGGAAGCCGCAGCGGAAGCCGAAGCCCAGCGCGACCGAGCTCTCCGGCTCGAAGCTGAAGCTGGCATCGTTGAGGTGGAGCTTCTCCATGGCGTCGCGCAGCAGCGGGTAATCGGAACCGACGATGGGGTAGATGCCGGCGAAGACCAGGCTCTTGGCCGGCTGGTAGCCGGGCAGCGGCTGCGTGGCCGGATGGGCCACCGTGGTGACGGTGTCGCCGACCTGGGCCTCGCGGACGCTCTTGAGCCCGGTCGCCACGTAGCCGACATCGCCGGCACGTAGCTCGGGGACGGATACCATCTGCGGCCGGAAGAAGCCGAGCTCGACCAGCTCCGCTTCCGCACCCGAGCCCATGAGCCGGATTACGTCGTGCTGGTGGAGCGTCCCTTGGGCGAGCCGGACGTGGACGATGACGCCTTTGTAAGGGTCGTAGTGCGAGTCGAAGATGAGGCCCTGGGGAGGCGAGTCCGGGTTGCCCTTGGGCGGCGGCACGCGCTGGACTATCGCCTCGAGGATCTCCGGCACGCCGGTTCCGTCTTTGGCCGAAGCGAGCAGAACCTCCTCGCGGGGCATGGCCAGGACGTTCTCGAGCTCCTCGATGACCGCGTCGGGCTGGGCCGAGGGCAGGTCGATCTTGTTGAGGACCGGAATGATCGTCAGGTTCTGGCCCAGCGCCAGGTGGACGTTGGCCAGGGTCTGGGCCTCAATCCCCTGGGTCGCGTCGACGACCAGAATGGCGCCTTCGCAGGCCTGCAGCGAACGACTGACTTCGTAGCTGAAGTCGACGTGGCCGGGGGTATCGATCAGGTTGAGGCCGTACACAAGGCCGTCGGCCGCCGTGTATTCCAGCCGGACGGCCCGAGCCTTGATGGTGATCCCGTGCTCTCGTTCAAGGTCCATCGAGTCCAGGACCTGGCTCGTCATCTGCCGCGGGTCGATGGTATGCGTCAGCTCCAGCAGGCGATCCGAAAGCGTCGTCTTGCCGTGGTCGATGTGGGCGATGATCGAGAAGTTGCGCAGGCGGTCCTGGGGAATACGGTCGGTCACGGGAGCCAGTGTAACGTCGCGGCTACCTCAACCACTCCGCGACCCAGACGACTGCGCAGACGGCCAGCATGACTGCGCCGGCGTATGGCCACCGTGCGCGTGGCTCATTGACGTGGCCCAATACGACGCTGATCCCGAACATCAGAAAGAACAGAAGCCAGGGATCGTAACGGTAACCCAGCAGCAGCGGGATTGCCGCGATCGTGATGACAATTGAGATGACCCAGCGGTGTCCATTCAGCCAAACGAGCACGCCTGTGGTCCCTCTGATGCGAGCCCCATCGACCAGATCTTGTTGAGGGCCAGCATCCTCGTCAAGTGGGCCGACGGTGATAATCCTGGTTTACAGTGTTGCAGCCGAGCCTGCGGTATTCGACCATCACGTTCGGCGTTCATGCGCACCAGGATACCGGCTCACGCTGACCCCACGATGAGCCGACCGTTCACGCGCCTGCGAGATCACGGAAACCTTGAGCAGGGCCGGACCGCTGCCGGGCGACACCACGCGCACGCTCTGGGCGCGGACTCTGCTACCATCAACCGTCGCGCCAGGCGGCGCCAATTGTGCTGCCTGCTGCCATCCAAATGAAGCACAGAGGTCTTCGAACTTGGCCAAGACGCCCCGAGGCTGGACCGGCGCCCGCACGCCGTCAGCAATCAAGCGGGTCCGCCAGGCAGAGCGCCGGCGGGCCGTCAATCAGCGGAGCCGCAGTGCGGCGAAGACGTACGTGGCAACTGCCATGAAAGTCGCAACCGGCGCCGTCGACGGCGACACCGCCGAGGCGCTGGCAGCCGCGATGAGCGCTCTGGACAAGGCCGCCAAGGTGGGGGTAATCCACCCCAACGCCGCGGCTCGCCGAAAGTCGCGCCTGGCCATCAAGCTCAATGCTCTCGAGGCCGGCGACTCGGTGCAGACCACTGGTCGTGTCGCCAAGACCACGGGCGCCGCGGCCGCCGTCAAGGCCGCGCGCAACCGCATCGCCTCGGGCAAGGCCGCCAAGGCAAAGGGACCCCAGACCGCCGCAGGCAAGGCGCGAGCCGCGCTGTCGAAGACAGCCCGAACCGAGGCAGGCCGCGCCGAGACGGGCGAGACGGCCACCAGCCAGACGGCTCCCGCAAAGGTCGCGCCGGCCGGGGAGAAGGCGCCGGCAAAAGTTGAGAAGCCGGCCGCAAAGGTCGCGCCTGTAAAGGCTTCCGCCAGGGCCGAGAAGCCGGCCGCCAAGCCGGCACCCGCGAAGGCTTCCGCCAGGGCCGAGAAGCCGGCCGCCAAGCCGGCACCCAAGAAGGCTCCAGCCAGGGCCGAGAAGCCGGCCACCAAGCCGGCACCCGCGAAGGCTCCAGCCAGGGCCGAAAAGCCGGCCGCCAAGGCGGCGCCCGCGAAGGCTCCAGCCAGGGCCGAAAAGCCGGCCGCCAAGGCGGCGCCCAAGAAGCCTTAGCCTGGACGGCCATCAGTTCGAAGCTTCGAGGCGCCAGGTCGAGGTGACCTGGCGCTTTCGATTCTGGAGGAGATCGTGTCGGACCCTCGAGCCCGCGCCCGGGAGCTGGCTCGCGCTTCGATAGCGCGCGGGGACGTCAGCGGCTGGTTCGAGCAGCTCTACGCCGAGTCGGAGCGCGATGGATTCCCCATCTCCTGGGTGGACATGGAGCCGAACCCCTATCTCGTGGACTGGCTGCGACGCCGTGCCACGCCGCCGACCGGGCGAGCCATCGTCGTCGGATGCGGCTACGGCGACGACGCTGAACTGCTGGCCTCGACCGGCCTCGCCGTCACTGCATTCGACATCGCGCCCTCCGCGATATCGCGCTGCCGGGCCCGCTTTCCCGAGTCCAGCGTCGCCTACGTGGTCGCCGACGTCCTGAGGCCGCCGCGCCGCTGGCTGCGCGCTTTCGACTTCGTCTTCGACGCTTACACCGTCCAGGTCCTGCCGGGAGCCGCGCGAGCCTCGTGCGCTCGATCCATCGGCCGCTTCGTCGCCCCCGGCGGAACCCTTCTCGCCGTCGCCAGGAGCCGCCGGCCCGAGGAGTCGGAAGGCCTGATGCCGTGGCCCCTCACGCCGCCCGAGCTGGGCGACTTCGCCGCGGCGGGCCTGGATCTGCAGCACCTCGACGAGCTACTGGAGCCGGGCGATCCCCCTGTCCCCCGGTTCGTGGCGGAGTTCGCCGCGCCGCGGTAACGCCCGGGCGGACGAGCCGGCGCGGCGAACTGCCCGACGGGCGGAGCTCGCCCGTGGTCCGGCCTCCCGGCCGCGACGAGCGAAGCCGGGCCGGCCGCCTGAGCCCGTTCGGCTCTCCCTCGAAAGAACATGGCGCTGCGGCCCCGAGATGGCCGATACTGGAACCATGGCGGCGCCCATTGGGAATGCATTCAGGCTGGTGCTGGTCGCCGTGGACGACGACCTCGCCCGAGCGTGGGCCCGCCTGTCTCGCGACCTGCCGGGCGTCGAGGTTCACCGCGGCTCGATCAGGGATGTCGCCTGCGACGCCGTGGTCAGCCCGGCCAACTCGTTCGGCTTCATGGAACGCGGCATCGATGAAGCCTACCTGCAGGGATTCGGCGTTGGAGTAGCGGCCCGCGTGCGCGATCGGATCCTCGAGCATCATGGCGGCGAGCTGCTCGTCGGCGAGGCCGAGATCGTGGAAACCGGCGATCGCAACGTGCCGTTCCTCATCTGCGCGCCGACGATGCGAATCCCGATGCGGCTCGTCGACACCGTCAACCCGTATCTGGCGGCTCGGGCGGTCTTCCGACTGGTGGAGCACGGCCACTTCCTCGGCGCGCCGTTTCCGGGCGTGGCCGTTCGCGATCTCGTTCGCGTCCTGGCGATGCCGGGCCTGGGAACCGGCACCGGGGGCGTAGCGCCCGAAACGTGCGCCGGCCAGGTCCGAGCCGCCTTCGAGGAGGTCGTCCTCGGACGTTTCACGATGCCCAGGACTCTGACAGAGGCGGCCTCGCGCCAGCGCGCGCTATCGGCGGAACCGTCCAAGCGTGGACGATAGCGGCGGACTTTCACTCTCGACTCGCCGCCGGGCCGATCCCGTGGGTCGCCCAGTGAAACGGTTGCGCAGGGTGCGCACGATCGACACGGGCGGGAGTCCCCCGACCGGTAGAATCAAGGCCTGGCGTCACGAACAGCGGGAGGCTTCGGATAGTTATGGGGTGGGATGACTATCGAGCGATCGAGCCCCTGGGTCCACCTGGCCCGATCGGCCCGGAACGGCGCGAAAGGATCGAGCTCGTAAGTCCCCACCTGCGCGTCACCGGCGACATATCGCTTCTACGCTTCAGTCGCCTCTCGGACCTAATCAATCACAGCCGTGGCTACGTCAAGCTGACCGGAGCGCAGCTCCTTCGACGCAACGGCGAACCGACCCGCGTGATCGTACCGGAGCTGATGGTAAACAAGGACGAGATCACCTTCGTCGGTCAGCAATTAGGGGACGTGTCCACGGCCGAGACCGGGCTGGTCGGCGGCCTGGACCGGCCGCTCATGGAGCGCGTGCCTCGCGAGCTGGTCATCTTCACCGAGGGGCACACGCTGCGCGGCACGATCTACCTCTTCTCGGAGACGGACATCGCCACCTTCGTCGACTCGCCCGATCCGCGCTTCGTGCCCATGATCGGGGTCACGGCGCGCTCACTGGCCGACCGGCGGGTGATCAGCCACTTTGGGCTGGTGCTGGTCAACCGAACACATATCTCGGCAGCCTCCATGGTCGAGATGGCCGGGGGCGCGGACGAGACGGGCGTCCCGGTCGACTGAGCAAGGCCGGCAGTTCACGGCGCCGCACCCCCGGCTGGTCGGGGCCGCTCGGGGCTGCTCCAATGGAACTCGTGAGGCGGTGGCCTGCTGTTAACCCTAGGAGCTACCTGCCCGTCACGAAGTCACGCTGGTTCCGACTCGGGTGCTCGTGGGACGGTCGGCACTCCGGCGTTTGCGCTACGTCGCCTCGCTCGGAGCACCGAGCCGATGACGACCAGGCCGGAGAGGAACATCGCCGCGCCCAGTGTGAAGACCGATCCGGTTACACCCTCCACCGAGAAGAACCACTGACCCAGCGTGCTCGCGATCGGCTGTGGCGCGAGCGGCGCGGACATACCGTTCTTGACCGTGTCGAACGTCCAGACCATCGGCGGCAGGAACACCAGGTATCCGCCGACAAGGGCGTAGCAGACCCCGACGAGCAGGCTCCGAGACCACCAGGCAGCAAGGGCAAGCGCGACGACTCCTGCCGCCGTGAGCATGTGAGCCACCGGAATCAGGTCGAAGAGCGGACCGCTGTCGTACGTGAGGCCAGCTCTGATGTTTGCGTCCACCAGCACACGCGCGTCAAACCATTGCGCGACGAGGAGGGCCAGCAGAGCGACCAGCGCCGCGACAAGCCACCGCCTGAATGAAGTGGACATCGGATTCCCCCAATCGTGGTTCCTGCCTCGTCAGCTTCGGCCGGGGCCTGGCTCCGCGTCAAGTGCCGCGTTCCCGGAGCGGCCCCACTGCCGTTCGCCAGCGTGCGCCAATGTACGCAGAGCTGAGCCTCGCCGCGGAGGTCCGGGCCGGGCCTCAGGCCGTCACGTGCACCCGGACGGTCGCTTGCAAGGTGTACTGGTCTGACCCGGAGTCGGACCCATCTTGGAAGGCTGCGACAGCCGTGATCGTCCAGTCGCCCGCCGGTAGGTGGACCAGCGGGTCGTGGGCGAACCAGCCGTAGAAGTCGGCGTTCGGGTCGTCAGGAGTCCATGCGAGGGACTTCTTGATCGGCGAGGTGATCGGCTTGTCGGCATCCAACCGGAAGACCACGAGAGCTTGGGTCCAGACCCAGTCCATGTGGCGGCTGCCACCGACTTCTTTGAAGTTGAAGCCGATTGGGACGGTCCCCGATGCGCCGATGCTGACGCTGCCCGAGCCAAGATAGGAGAGAGTCGCCTCGCCGGTGATCGAGTCGCTCGTATGCCAGTCGCTCCGAGGCAGCTCGAAAACTAATTGGAACTGTCCCTGGGTAGCTTCCGCCTGTGCCGTCGTGCCCGCACCGCAGCCGACCGCGAGAAGACACAGTGCGCCGGCCAGGCACCAGCGCAGAACTTTCCCTGAGGCTTTGGCAGCGGGAGGACCCTGCAACCGAACTACGGCATTGGCCTGAATCATGCGCATCGTCCGGCCCCCTTTGCGCATTCTGCCGATCCGGTGCTCAACTCTAGCATTGGCCAGCGTGCGCCAATGTCACTCGACGGGCGAGTAGACGCAGGTCCAGCGGGATGGGCCTCCGAGGCGCGGTGTGGCCGAACGGCTACCGCTTGTCGGTGGCTGGAGCGGCAAGACGACCGTGCCGTTTGAGTGCACCGGCCCGAGGGGCACGTCCTCCTCGGTCTCGAGGGGCCCCATCGGAACCCTCCATTCGTCCTCAGGCCGCGGCTCGCTCGGCTGCGACTCGACTCCCACCGCCGGTGTCGGCAGCGAGACTTGCACTACCCCGCCATAGAACGCACCGACATTCGACTCGGCCGTCCGCCTTCGATCGCTCATCGACAGACCTCCGCGTGAGAGGGCGACTGTCGGACGTCGACCCCAGGTCACCGTAGCACCCGGGTCGACGGCGCAGGGTCAGTCTTTACCGAGCGGTCACTCCAGCCTGAACCAGAGTGCGCCAATGTCACTCGAACGGCCTGAACCCCTCTGTGGGTGCCCCAAGATGAGTGCATGTAGCAGCCATCTCGATGGGTGACCTACGTCTCTTGACCAGACAAGGGAACCGGTCGCATCGTCTCACCGTCAGGCCGGGGGGAGGCGAGATGATGATCCGGGTTCCGAGACGGTCGTTCGTAGTCGTCGTCTTGGTCGCAGGAATGCTGAGCGGTTGCGTCGGGGCCGGCGGCGCGAACCCATCGAGCCCGCTGCCATCGCCGAGCAGCACGCCAATGACGCTGAGCATCGAGAACGACACGACGATCGCGGTGACGCTGGTCGTGAACGGCAAGGTGATCGAAACCGTCCCCGCCGGCGGCTACGAGGACCCGGTCAAGGCCGAGCTGCCCGCTCTCCCGTGGAACGTCGAGACTCGTTCGCCAAGCGGTCGCGTGCTCTCGTCGATGACCGTTCATGCAGGCGACGTCTGGTCGACAACTTACCCCAACGGAAACGGCGAGACCAAGGGGGATGCCGTCCGCGTGGATCTCTCGTGCGGCCGCCTGGACGTTTGGTCCGGGCCGCCGTTGCTCGGACCGGCACCCGATCCGGGCCCATCGGGCGACTGCGCCTGATCATTGGCGGGCGTGCGCCAATGTCATCAGTCGGCGGCAGCCTTGGCTGGTCGGCGCTACTCCGGTTGGGTCGCGGCCCCAGAGTTACCCGCTAACCGGCCCGCACGACTGGACGAATCGTTCGATCGCTGCGTCCGTCTCGGGCGCCACCAAGGCCTCAGAGAGGTCCGAGCCGCCCTGCTAGGCGAGTTGGAGCACGATGCGCGCCGATGGGACTTCGTAGGCCAGAAGGTGCTCGTGAAGAGCCTTGAGCCTGTTCCCCGATCTCCGACTGTCTTCGGCTCATGTAATTCGGCCGAGCCCAGCACTACGGTTGGTACAGCTCGGCCGAGGCAAGAGCAGTGAAGTTGTTATCAACGCCCCCGGCGATCAGGACCCGGCCGTCGGAGAGCAGCGTGGAGGTGTGGTTCGCGCGAGCGACGGCCATCGGGCCGGTCGGGCTGAAGGTTCCGGTCGCCGGGTTGTACAGCTCGGCTGTAGGCTCGCCGCCTCCAACGATCAGGACCCGGCCGTCGGGGAGCAGGGTGGCCGTGTGGTAGACGCGCGCCGTGCTCATGGAACCGGTCGCGTTGAACTCGCCGGTCGCGGGGTCGTAGAGCTCGGCCGAGGCGAGGGCCGTCGGGCCGTTGTCCCCTCCGGCGATCAGAACACGGCCGTCGGCGAGCACCGTCGCAGTGAGGCCGTACTGGTTGGTAGGCATCGAACCGGTCGCGCTGAATTTGCCCGTCTTCGGGTCGTACAGGTCGGCGTGATTGCCCGAGTCTTCAGCTCCGGCGACCAGGACGCGGCCGTTGGCGAGCAGGGTGGCGGTGTGGCCAGCGCGGCCGGTAGTCATAGAGCCGGTCAGGCTGAACTTGGCCGTCCTCGGGTCGTACAGTTCGGCGGAGGCGAGATCGGATCCCTGGGAGACGCAGCAGCTCAATGCCCCTCCGGCGATGAGGACGCGGCCGTCGGACAGCAGAGTGGCCGTGTGATAGATGCGAACGCTAGTCATCGAGCCAGTCAGGCTGAACTTGCCCGTCTTCGGGTCGTACAGTTCGGCCGTGGCAAGGTTCTGCGAGTCGTTGTAGCCGCCGGTGATCAGGACCTGGCCGTTGGAGAGCAGTGTGGCCGTGTGCTCTTCACGAGCGGTAGTCATGGAGCCGGTGGCGCCGAACTTGCCCGTCCTCGGGTCGTACAGTTCGGCCGAGGCAAGGGAAGCCTGGTTCTTGTCCTCTCCTCCGGCGATCAGGACACGGCCGTCGGAGAGCAAAGTGGCGGTGTAGTAGACGCGCGCAGTCATCATCGAGCCGGTCGGGCTGAAGGCGCCGTTCGTCGATGAGAGTGCAAGCGTTGGGGCAGACGTCAGAACCGGCGTTGGCGTGGCAACGGCGGCTGTGGGCGGCGGCGCGGGCGTCGCCTGCATTGGGGTGGGACTCGCGCTCGCTGTGCAACCGGCCAGCAAGACCGTGATGGCGAGGCTCGATAGAACAAGGCTGCCCGCACGGCGTGTGGCCATCCCTCTTCCTCCCTTGGGACGCAGCTACGCGGATCGGTTGCGCCAGTGGCTCGGCGCGGTCCCGGCGGCCAGTGTCTGCGACTGCGTGTTCTAAGCCCCTTGCTCGGCACATTCTCCCACCGTTGTTAACAGCGTTAATCTTCCCGACGCAGCCGACCTGCTGGCCAGCCGGGGCCGGGATCGTAGGCGACCTGGGGACCGGGGGTGAGGCAGAGTCTCGTGAAAGGCGCTCACCGGAGGCTTACGTGAGGCTCGAAGCGTGCCTTCATCCCAACACCATGTGTATCGTGCCCCGCGAACCCCTGTGCGCTCGGCGAGCTTCGCCGGCCGCGCGCGACAGCCCCTGCCCGACACCCGGCCTAGGGCACGTAGGCCGCCAGCAGGTTGTAGACCGCGGCCGAGACTTCTGAGGTGTTGCCCACGACGATGATCTGGGCGGGCTTCAGACGGGTTAGCTCGGTCGCGGTGGCAGCTGGGATCGCTCCGGTCGTGGCCACCAGCAGCAGCGGGCCCTTGAGGGTGCCGGCGGCAGCG